>JANMTD010000192.1:0-26672 GCA_031390075.1 Deltaproteobacteria bacterium
CCCGCTCGAGCGCCGGTTCTGCGAGCTCGAGGAGCTTCATGTCGAGGGCCTTCGCGAGGCCGTGGTCCTGCTTCGCGCAGTGGTGCGTCGCGTGCGGAAGGTTCGGCTTGTAGAGCAGATCCGAGAAGTCGAGGGACGACACCTTCCAGTGATTACGGACTTGCGGGTCGTGAGGCGATCGACCTGGCCGATCATCTCGTCCATCGATCGGTAGCCCAGCTTCGCCATCAGCTCGCGCGCCTGGTCTGCGACAAAGAAGAAGAACCGCGTCACGTGCTCGGGCTGTCCGGCGAAGCGCTTTCGCAGCTCCGGATCCTGGGTCGCGATTCCGACCGGGCAGGTGTTCAGGTGGCAGACACGCATCAGGATGCAGCCGAGCGCCACGAGCGGTGCCGTTGCAAATCCGTACTCGTCGGCCCCGAGCAGCGCCCCGATCACGACGTCGCGCCCGGTCTTGAAACCGCCGTCCACCTGGAGTCGGATGCGGCCGCGAAGGTCGTTCTGGACCAGCGTCTGCTGCGTTTCGGCCAGGCCGATCTCCCACGGGCAACCCGCGTTTTTGATCGAAGTGAGCGCCGAGGCGCCCGTCCCGCCGTCGTGGCCCGAGATCAGGACCAGGTCCGCCTTGCCCTTGGAGACACCCGCCGCGATCGTGCCGACACCGGTCTCCGACACGAGCTTCACGCTCACGTTCGCGAAGCGATTGGCGTTCTTGAGGTCGTGGATCAGCTGCGACAGGTCCTCGATCGAGTAGATGTCGTGATGCGGCGGCGGAGAGGTCAATCCCACCCCGGGCGTCGAATAACGAGTCGCCGCGATGGTTCGATCGACCTTGTAGCCCGGCAGCTCGCCCCCCTCACCGGGCTTCGCGCCCTGGGCGATCTTGATCTGGAGCTCGTCCGCGTTGACCAGATAGGCGCTCGTCACACCGAAGCGACCGGAGGCGACCTGCTTGATGGCACTTCGCCGCGAATCGCCGTTGGGATCCTTGACCCAGCGCTTGGGATCTTCACCCCCTTCGCCGGTATTGCTGCGCCCACCGATTCGATTCATGGCGATCGCGAGCGTCTCGTGCGCCTCCGCCGAGATCGAGCCGTAGGACATCGCACCGGTGCAGAAGCGCCGGACGATCTTCTCCGCCGCCTCGACTTCCTCGAGCGGCACCGGCTCGCGGTCGAACTTGAACTCGAAGAGTCCACGCAGCGTCCGCATGCGCACAGAGTCGTCGTCTGCGGCCTTCGCGTACTCCTCGAAGCTCTTGAAGCTCTGGTGACGCACCGCGTGCTGGAGCTTCGAAACCGACTCCGGATTGAAAGTGTGCTGCTCGCCGCGCAGTCGCCACTGGTACAGGCCGCCGGCGTCGAGCTCGGGGTACTCGAAGGTGTCGTTGGGGAAGCCGCGCTCGTGACGCATCGCCACTTCCCTCGCGATCACGTCGAGACCGATCCCGGAGACGCGCGAGTGGGTTCCCACGAACGCGAGGTCGATCACCTCCTTGTGGAGTCCGATCGCCTCGAAGATCTGCGCCCCGCGGTAGCTCTGCAGGGTCGAGATCCCCATCTTGGCGAAGATCTTGAGCAGGCCCTGATCGACGGCCTTCAGGTAGTTCGCGATGGCCTTGTCCGCGGAGAGACCCGCCGGCACGAACACCGCATCGTCCACCAGATCTTCCACGGTCTCGAACGCGAGGTAGGGATTGATGGCCCCCGCGCCGTACCCGATCAGCAGCGCGAAATGCGCGACCTCCCGCGCCTCCCCCGTCTCGACGACGAGGCCGCAACGGGTGCGCGAATTCTCGCGGATCAAGTGGTGGTGCACCGCGCCCGTGGCGAGCAGCGACGGAATCGGCGCCAGCTCGGGACTCACGCCCCGATCCGAGAGGATCAGGATGTTCGCGCCGGTGGCGAGGGCCTGGGATGCCTGACGGCAGAGCTCCGAGATCGCCGAGCGCAGGCCGGCGCCCCCATCCTTCACCTTGAATAACGTCGAGAGCGTCTGCGCCCTGAAGCCGGGGCGGTCGATCTGCCGGATCGCCTCGAGCTCCTCGTCACGGAGCACCGGACGGTGGAGCCGCAACAGCCGCGCGTGCTCCGGCGTCTCTTCGAGCAGATTCTGCTCCGCGCCGAGCGTCGAATCGAGGGTCATGACGGGCCGCTCGCGAATCGAATCGATCGCCGGATTCGTGACCTGCGCGAAGTTCTGCTTGAAATACTGGAAGAGCAGGCGCGGCTTGTCGGACAGGCACGCGAGGCCCGAATCATCGCCCATCGAGCCGAGCGCTTCCTTGCCTCCCGCCGCCATCGGCGCGATCAGGAAGCGCAGGTCCTCGAGCGTGTATCCAAACGACTGCTGGAGCGGCAGGCGCAGCTCGGGATTCGGTCGGTGGGTCACCTCGACCTGCGGCAGATCGTCGAGGGTCACTCGATTCGTCTCGACCCAGGTGCGGTACGGATGACGCGTGATGTAGCGATCCTTGAGCTCCGCGTCGGCGATGATGCGCCCCTGTTCGAGATCCGCGTAGAACATGCGCCCGGGCTCCAGGCGGCCCGTCACGACCACGTCGGCCGGATCGATCTTCAGCGTCCCGCCCTCGGAGCCCATGACAAGGAGACCGTCGCGCGTCAGGATGTAACGCGACGGCCGGAGCCCGTTGCGATCCAGCACGGCGCCGACGCCGTCCCCGTTCGAGAAGCACATCGAAGCGGGACCGTCCCAGGGCTCCATCATGTACGAGTGGTACTCGTAGAAGGCCCGGCGATCCGGATCCATCAGCTCGTCGTTCTCCCACGCCTCGGGGATCATCAGGAGCATCGAGTGCGCGAGGTCGCGGCCCGCGAGGTGGAGGAATTCGAGGGCGTTGTCGAAGCGCGCCGAATCGCTCGTGCCCTCGCGCATCACGGGGAAGACCTTCTTCAGGTCCTCGCCGAACAGCGGTGAGCGGAGCGTGCCATGGCGCGCATTCATCCAGTTCTGGTTACCGCGGATCGTGTTGATCTCGCCGTTGTGGGCGAGGTAGCGGAAGGGCTGCGCCAGATCCCAGGTCGGGAAGGTATTCGTGCTGTAGCGCTGATGGACGACCGCGAGACGCGTCTCCATGTCCGGATCCTGGAGGTCCGGAAAGAAGTCCCCCACCTGATGCGCCAGGAACATGCCCTTGTAGAGGAACGTCTTCGAAGACAGGCTCGCCGCGTGGAAGGCGGAGCCCAGCTTGTCGATCCGATTCTCGATCAAGCGGCGAATCACGTAGAGCTTTCGCTCGAACGCGGGCTGGTCGAGGCCGGGCGCCGCGGCGACGAAGAGCTGCCGGATGTACGGCATGCCCGAGCGCGCGATCCGGCCGATCGTGTCCGGATTCGTCGGGACCTCGCGCCAGCCGAGCAGCTGCTGCCCCTCGGCGGCGATCGCGGTCTCGACGACCTCGACCTGCTTCTGGCGTTCGGCCGCGTCGGTGGCCAGGAACAGGAGCGCGGCGGCGTATGAGCCCCGGGCCGGAAGCCCGAAGCCGGCGGCGTCCGCGACCTTGCGCAGGAACTTGTCGGGGGTCTGGATCAGGATTCCAGCGCCGTCGCCGGTCGCCTCGTCGGCGCCCGCGGCGCCGCGGTGGGTCAAGCGACAGAGGACCGTCGTCGCCTTCTCGATGATGTCGTGACTCGCCGGACGCTTCAGATCGGCGACGAATCCAATGCCGCAGGCGTCGTGTTCGAGGGCGGGATCGTAGAGTCCCTGCTTCGGCGGCAGTCCGTATCGCATCATTCGCGTATCCGGCTTTCCTGGCGTGCCCGACGGCTTTCGAGAGGACTCACCGAGTTCGGCTCGAAGGGGCGTCGGCGAAGAGCTGCCTCGAGGTCACGATTCGCAGTGCGCATCGACGACGCGCCTCGGGCGAGGCACGCGCGCACGGGTCCCCGCTGGCGACGAACGCCTGCGCGGGGGGTGCGAGGACGGTCAGGTCCCGTCTCGTTCGAAGCGACACGGCCGGGCTTTCGCGAGGCCGTCCGGAGATCCGTCCGGGTCCAGGCCTCCGATCGACACCGATCAGGAGGCCGCGAGATCCCGGCGCAAGTCCAGGCAGCCTGTCGAGAATCGCCCTACGAACCGCTAAGTCGCCGCAGGTTCAACGTTTTTTCGAACTTGCGACCCTAAACCACGGATTCCGGAAAGTCAACCAGTTGGGATGCAGCATGAGGTGGCAAGGGCCTGAACCTGCGACGGCCTAGCGGCGGTCGACCAGGCGGCGGAGGCGGTCGGGGTAGTTTGTGATGACCCCGTCGACCCCGCAGTCGAGCAGGCGGGACATCTCGAGCTCCTCGTTCGCCGTATAGGGGTAGACCTTGAGGCCCGCGGCGTGGGCGGACTCGACGAAGGTCCGGTCGACGAGCGAGACATGGGGATTCACGGCTTCGGCTGCGACCCGCGCCGCCCGCTCGAGGGCTCGAGCAGGCTTTCGGGCCGAGACCAGCACGGCGAGGCGCGCCTGCGAGCCCGCACCTCGCAATCGATCGAGGACTGGATCCTCGAAACACGAGAAGAGCATGCGCGAAAGCAGCCCCCGCTCCTCGACCGCCGCGAGGACCCGCGCTTCGATCCCGTCGTAGGGCGCCGACTCCCCGACCTTGAGCTCGAGATTGAACTGCATGCGCTCGCCGAAACCATCGAGCAGGTCGTGCAGGGTCGGGATGCGCTCGACGGGCCCCTGGCCGCGCGCGGCGTCGAGCCCCGCGAGCTCCGCGGCCGTGTGGTCGCGGATCTCTCCCCGCGCACCGAGACGGGCGAGCTTGGCATCGTGGTGGATCACGACGACACCGTCGCGCGTGAGGTGCAGGTCCGTCTCGATCATGTCGGCATCGAGCTCGATCGCGCGCTCGAAGGCCGTGAGCGTATTCTCCGGGCGCTCGCCCGACGCGCCGCGGTGTGCGATCACGAGCGGTCGCGTCATGCCCCACCTTCCACTGCCCAGCCGCGTGATCGCTCGACGGCGCGGAGCCAGGTCGCATAGCGCGCGTCGCGTTCTTCGGGCCGCATGCGTGGCTCGAAAAAACGCGGCTTGCCGAGCTGGTGGTCGATCTCCGACCGGTCGCGCACGAAGCCAACACCGAGGCCTGCCAACGCCGCGGCCCCCATCGCCGTCGCCTCGAGCACCGCAGGCCGCTCGACGGGAATCCCGAGCACGTCCGCCTGGAACTGCATCAGGAAATCGTTCTCGCACGCCCCTCCGTCGACCCGCAGGACCGCCGGCGAAATCCCCGAATCCCGGGCCATCGCCTGCATCACGTCGCGCGTCTGGAATCCGATCGACTCGAGGGTCGCGCGGGTGATGTGCGCCCGGGTCGTCCCGCGCGTGATCCCGACGATCGTGCCCCGCGCCTGCTCGTCCCAGTACGGCGCACCGAGCCCCACGAAGGCCGGTACGACATACACCCCGCCGCTGTCGGGAACACTCGTCGCGAGCGCCTCGGTATCCCGCGCGTGGGCGACGAATCCGAGCCCATCGCGCAGCCACTGCACCGCCGACCCGGCGACGAAGATCGACCCCTCGAGCGCGTACTCGAGCCGACCCTCTCGCCGCCAGGCCACGGTCGTGATGAGACCGGCCTGGGAGCGCGGTGCCTGCGCCCCGGTATTCATCAACAGGAAGCAGCCCGTTCCGTAGGTGTTCTTCGCCTGCCCGGGCGCGAGACATGCCTGCCCGAAGAGCGCTGCTTGTTGATCGCCTGCGACGCCCGCGATCGGGATCGGGTGTCCGAACCACTCGGGATCCGTCTCGCCGAAAACCCCGATCGAGTCACGCACCTCGGGCAGCATCGCGCGCGGAATGCGCAGCTCGCGGAGCAGTCGATCGTCCCACTCGCCGGTATGGATGTTGAAGAGCAGCGTGCGCGACGCGTTCGAGGCCTCGGTCGCGAAGACGCGACCTTTCGTTAGGCGGTAGATCAGCCAGGTATCGATCGTCCCGAAACACAGCTCGCCGGCCTCGGCCCGGGCCTGCGCACCCTCGACGGCATCGAGGATGAAGCGGATCTTGGTGCCCGAGAAATACGAGTCGACCAGGAGGCCCGTGCGCGCGCGCACCTCCTCCTCGAGCCCGGCGGCGCGCAGCGCGTCGCAGATCCCGCTCGATTGGCGCGACTGCCAGACGATCGCGGGGTGGATCGGGAGCGCCGTCTTCCGATCCCAGACGACCGTCGTCTCGCGCTGGTTCGTGATGCCGATCGCAGCGACGTCCCGCCCCGTGACCCCGGCGCGCGCGAGGGCGCCGCGGGCGGCGCGGAGCTGGGTGTCCCAGATCTCCTGCGGATCGTGCTCGACCCAGCCGGGCTTGGGGAAGGACTGCTTGAACTCGAGCTGGTCGAGCCCGCGGATCGCGAAGGCTCGGTCGAAGAGGAGGGCCCGCGAAGAGGTCGTGCCCTGGTCGAGCGCGAGGATGAAACTCACTCGCCGTCCCCGAACAACGCGTCCACGAATTCCGCGGCCCGGAACTCGCGCAGATCGTCGACCGATTCGCCGACGCCGACGAATTTCACGGGAATCCCGAATTGATCGGCGAGGCCGACGATAACGCCGCCCTTCGCCGTCCCGTCGAGCTTCGTCAAGACGAGCCCCGTCACCTTGGCCACCTCCGTGAAGAGCCGCGCCTGGGAGATCGCGTTCTGGCCGGTGTTGGCGTCGAGGACGAGCAGCACTTCGTGGGGCGCACCGGGCAGATCGCGGCCGATCACGCGCACGATCTTGCCGAGCTCCTCCATCAGCGGCTTCTTCGTCTGGAGCCGTCCGGCCGTGTCGATGATCGCGACGTCGACCCCGCGGACGAGGGCGGCCTTGACCGTGTCGAAAGCGACCGAAGCGGGATCACCGCCGGCCTCCCCCGCGATCACCTCGCAGCCGACACGCCCGCCCCAGACCTGGAGCTGCTCGGTCGCCGCCGCGCGGAAGGTGTCGCCGGCGCCGAGCAGGACCGAACGGCCCTCTGCACGATATCGGGCCGCCAGCTTTCCGATCGTCGTCGTCTTGCCGGCACCGTTCACACCGAGCACGAGAATCACATGCGGCTTGCTCGCCAGCGCGAAGGGATCCCCTGCCCGCTCCGCCCCCTCGAGCTTCTCCGCGATCGCCCGCTTCAGCAGCGCTCGCACCGCCGCCCCATCCGCCCCCTGGGCCTCGCGCCGCACGCGCTCGAGCAGCGATTGCGCCGTCGCGACCCCGAGATCCGCGGTCATCAGGATTTCTTCGAGCTCGTCGAGCAGCCCTGGATCGAGGGCGCGACCCCCACCGAGCAGACCCGAAATCCGTCCGGCGAAGGCCTCGCTCGTGCGGCGAAGCCGGTCGCGGAGTCGCGCGCGGGGCGGGGCAATTCCAGCCGCCGGCCCCGAAGCCTCGTCAGCCGATCGAGCGTCGGGGGCAGCCTGGACCGGCGGCGCAGGCGTCGGCTCGATCGCGGGCGCCAGGACTTCGGGGCCCGGGATGGGCTGTGCCTGCGGTGCCGCCGGGATGACGACGGGGGTCGGCGATTGAGCCTCGCCGGGCCGATCGGCTTTCTGTCTGGCGCCGGCGCGGCGCCGCCGGCGGCGGGCAAGACCAACGGCAGCCGCGGCGGCGACCGCGATCGCCAGCCACGAAAGCGGCCCATCGCCCAGGAGCCCGAGAACCTCGATCAGGATTGCGTCCATGCGGCGCGGAGCTTACCAGCCGGACCCGCGAGTTCGAGAGTCCGACTCTGGCGCTACTCCGGCGCTACTCCGGCGCTATCGGAGCACCACCGAGACCAGCTTCGAGACGCCCTTCTGCTCCATGGTCACGCCGTAGAGCACGTCGGCCACCTCGATCGTCCGCTTGTTGTGCGTGATCACGAGGAATTGGCTCTCGATCGACATCTCCGTGATCAGCTGATTGAAGCGGCCCACGTTGGCGTCATCGAGGGCCGCGTCGACCTCGTCGAGCAGGAAGAAAGGCGACGGACGGACCTGGAAGACGGCCACGAGCAGCGCCAGTGCCGTCATCGTCTTCTCGCCGCCGGAAAGGAGATTGACGTTCTGGAGCCGCTTGCCCGGCGGCATCGCCATGATGTCGACGCCGGCCTCGAGGACGTCCTCGGACTCGGTCAGCTCGAGGCTCGCCTTGCCGCCGCCGAACAGGCGCGGGAAGTTCTCCGAGAAGTGTTTGCTCACGAGCTCGAAGGTCTCGCGGAAGCGCTGGCGGCTGGTCCGGTTGATGCGGGCGATCGCCTCCCGCAGGCTCGCAAGCGTGCCCTCGAGATCGTCCTTCTGCTCGGACAGGAAGCGCAGGCGCTCGGAGAGCTCTTCGTGCTCCTCGATGGCGCCGAGATTGACGTCGCCGAGCGCGATGAGGGCCTTGCGCACCTTCTCGGACTCCCGCTGCCGCTCCTCGGTCGGGAGCAGCGCGAGCTCGAGGTTCCGGCGCGCCTCCCGCTGGGCCGAGACCGGGGTCACGGCCACGTCGGCGTCGTCATCCTGGTCGGAAGCGTCCCCCTCTTCAGAAGAAGAGATCTCCGCCGCCATTTCCGCCCGCGCGTCGGGTCCCTCACCGCGCGCCTCCGCCGCTTCAGCACCCGCCTCGGCATCACCGCCCACGAGCTCCGACAGGCTCGGCAGCCGCCACTGGTCGATGTCGACGGTCCAGCGCTCGCGCACCGTCTCCGCCTGGTGGTCGAGTCGCATGCGGGCTTCGGAGAGCTTCAGCTCCGCGTGTCCCGTCTTGTCCCGGGTCAGCCCGAGCTCGCCCCGCAGCGCGCGCAGCGCGTCCTCGATCTGGGACACCTCCGCCGCCGTCTCCTCGAAGCGCTGGCGCAGCTCCTCGCTCGCCGCCCGCGCGGTCTCCTCGGCCTCGAGCTGGCTCGAGAGTCCGCGCTCGGACTGCTCGATCTCCTCCTGCAGCGCCTCGCGACGCAGGCGCGCGCTCTCGATCTCCTGGTGCCGCCGCTCGATCCAGCTGCGCGTCTCGCGCTCGGACTGCTCGGCACGGGTCGCCGTCTCGCGAAGCCGCAGGCGGTGGTCGTCGCGGGCGCGATAGGCGACCCGCAGCTCGGCGACCCGGCTCTCACAGCGGGAGAGATCCCGGCCTGCGGAGCTGATCTGGAGTCCGACGGCGTCGACGGTGCGCTGGCTGGTGTCGCGCTCGCTGCGGCGCTCCGAGAGCTGCTGCGTGATCCGGAGCAGCTCCTCGCCGACGCTCTCCTGCTCGCTCAAAAGGTCCCCGCGCTCTGAGACGCGCGATTGCCGCGCCTCTCCGATCCGTTTCACGCGCTCGGTCGAGCGCTCGAGGTCCTTCTCGTGGTTGGCGACGGCGAGGGCCGCCGTGTGCTGGCGGTTGCGCAGGTTCTCGAGCTCCTCGCTCGCCCGGGCCCACATCGTTTCGCTGTCGCGATTCGCCGAACGCGCCGCTTCTGCCAACCGATCGAGGCGGCCCACTTCGGCCTCGAGCTCCCGCACCTCGCGCGCGCGGGTCAACATGCCCGACGCCTTCGACTCGCCTCCGCCCTGGATCACACCATCGGGTGTCGCGAGATCCCCGCTCACCGTCACGAAGGTCGCCGGCAGGCGCGCGGATCCGAAATGGCCAAAGGCCTCTTCGAGGCTCGCGACGAGGTACACGTCGCCGAGCAGTCGCCGCGCGATCGCCTCGGCCCCCGCGCGCGGCCGAACCCGGGCGAGCAAGGGCTGGCCGAAGGGCACGATCCCGCCGGCGAGCTCCCCGTGGTGTCCCTGGACGACGAACACCCCGCGCCCGGCCCCGTCGCTGCGGAGCTTCTCGAGCGCCCGGATCGCGCCCGCGGATTCCCCGATCACGATCGCCTCGGCGCGCTCCGAGAGAACGGCCTCGACCGCGCGCTCGACCTCCGGATCCGCCTCGAGCAGCTCGCGCACGAGCCCGCGCACACCGAGCGCAGCCCCCATCTCGGGTCCCGCCGCCAACAGATGACGCGCGCCGGCGCCGATGTCCTGGCGGCCCTCGACCACTTCGCGCAGCGAGTCGTAACGGGCGCGGGTGATCTGGGCCGCGCGGGCTGCGACTTGATCCGCTTCGACGGCGGCGCGCTGGGCGAGCTTCGCCGCCTCGTGGTGGCGCATCGCCAACAGGAGCTGCTCCTGGAACAGGTCGCGCGAAGCGAGCAGATTGCGCAGTCCCTCTTCGAGGTTCGACTGCTCACGGCCCGCCTCGCTCGCCTGCGTCTGCTGCGCTTCGACGTCGGCATCGACGCCGCGCAGGCGCAGATCGATCGCCGACTGGCGGTCGCGGAGATTCGCGATCCGATCCTCGAGACGGGCGACGGAGGTCAGGAGATCGACGTGGGCGGCATTCTTCAGGCCGCGCTCGGATTCGAGGGCCCGCAGCGCTTCCTGGGCGACCTGCACCTCGCGCTCGGCGACCTCGATCGCGGTCTGCTCCTGGGCGAGACCGCTCTCGAGCTGCTCGAGCTCGGCGCGGGCCGTGCGGTGCTCGTTCTCGGCGACCTGGAGCTGTTCGGCAAGCTGGGCGAGCTCGCCGAGGCGCGCGTCACGCAACTCTTCAAGAGAGTCGCGCTCGCGGCGGGCGAGCTCGATCCGGCCCTCGAGCGTCTTGATCTCGCTGCGGATCCCGAAGAGCCGCTCGGCCCCGGCCGACACGGCCTTCTCGGCCTCGGTGAGCGAGATGCGCTGCTGCTGCGCGGCGAGCTCGCGCTCGGCGAGCTGGGTCTCGGCGACGAGGATCGCCTCGCGGAGCGCGGCCAGGGAAGCGGTCTCGTCCGCGACCTGCGCATGCAAACGCGCCCGTTCATCGGCGGCGAGGGAGAGCTCGAGGATCCGCTGGGTCTCGTGGAGCCGTTTGTAGCGGGCGGCCTTCTTGGCCTGGCGTTCGAGGGTCCCGATCTGGCGCTTGATCTCGCCGAGCACGTCGTTCACGCGCACGAGATTCTGCTCGGTCGACTTCATCTTGCCTTCGGCTTCGCGCCGGCGGGCCTTGTACTTGCCGATCCCGGCGGCCTCTTCGATCAGGCCGCGGCGATCCTCGGGCTTGGCGGAGACGATCTCGGCGACCTTGCCCTGCTCGACGATCGTGTAGCCGCGCAGGCCGATGCCGGTATCGCGGAAGAAGTCGTGGACGTCCTTCAGTCGCGCGGGCTGCTTGTTCATCAGGTATTCGGATTCACCGGAGCGATAGAGCCGCCGCGCGATCTCGATCTCGCTGTAGGCGGTGTAGGCGGCGGGGGCCTGGCCGTCGGCGTTGTCGAAGGTCAGCGTGACCTCGGCCATGCCGATCGGCGGGCGATTCTCCGAGCCCCCGAAGATCACGTCGTCCATGCCCTTGCCGCGGAGCTTGCGGGCCGACTGCTCGCCCATCACCCACTTGATGGCGTCGACGACGTTCGACTTTCCGCAGCCGTTCGGACCGACGACGCAGGTCATTCCCGAGTCGAAGCTGAAGACCGTCCGGTCGACGAAGGATTTGAAGCCGTGGAGCTGCAGACTCTTGATGCGCAAGAAATCCCTCGATCGATCGGCCAGCGGTCCGATCGGGGCTTGCCCTGGCGGGTCCCGCCGAGCTCGAGGGTCCTGCGACCTCGAAGCTCGGAGCGGGTCCGAGGCTTCCCCAAACGATGACCGTGGCGCGGTAATTCACCCGCGATTCTAGACGACAACCGCCCGGAATCGGATCACACCAGCTCACACCAGCTCACACTAGCCAAGCTTCGACACTGTTTTTTCGCCGAGCCGCGCTTGCGGACGCTTCATCTGCGCCGGAATTGCGCCTCGGCTCTTTCATAAGTCGAGCAGTGTCGAACGGGGATCTCGCAGGTCGCGGAGCCCTCGGCTCGACGACCCCATGGACGATTCAGGGGGTGCCGAGTTGGTAACACGAAGGCCCCGTCCTGCCAAGCTGTTCGGAGCCCCTAGACGAAGAGCTTTCGCAGCCAGCGATTGCCGAATACGGTCTTCACGAGCTTCTGGAGCCCCGCCGCCTTCTCGATCGTATACGGGTAGCCGCCCTGCCCCTTCTTCGCGGTATCGGTGATGATGGGATGCAGGTGGCAGTAGCCACGGATTCCGACCGCACCGTTGACCTGGCCGACGCCGCTCGCCTTCAGGCCGCCGAAGGGCGCCTCCGCAATGCCGTAGGTGACCGAGATGTCGTTGACGCTGACGCTGCCCGTCTGCATGCGCGCGGCGATCGCCTCGCCCCGGGCCAGGTCCTTCGTCCAGACGTTGCCCGACAGCCCGTAGTCGGAGTCGTTGGCGAGCCGGATCGCCTCCTCTTCGTCGCGCACCTTCTGGATCGCGACGATCGGACCGAAGGTCTCCTTGCTCATCAGGTCCATCTCGTGGTCGACGTCCACCACGACGGTGGGCGGAAAGAAATAACCCGAGAGCTTCCGATCGCGTTCGCCGCCGACCAGGACCTTGGCGCCCTTCGCCTTCGCGTCGGCCATGTGGGCCTCGATGATGTCCATCTGTTTGTCCCAGAAGATGGCGCCGACGTCGGACTCGCCCTTGTCGGTCTGCTTCAGGGCCTTCGCATGGGCCACGACCTTCTCGACGAAGGGCGCGTAGATCGCTTCGGGGACATAGACGCGCTCGGTCCCGCAGCAGTAATGCCCCGTGTTGAAGCAGGAGCCGCGCACGGCGCCCTCCGCCGCCCGGTCGAGATCCGCGTCGCTGCAGACGATCATCGCGTCCTTGCCCCCGAGCTCGAGGGTCACGGGGATCAGGTTGCGGCCGCAGGCCTCGCCGACCTTGCGGCCGGTGGCGACGCTGCCCGTGAACGAGACCTTGTCGACGCCGGCTTCGATGAGCGCGGCCCCTGTCTGACCGTCGCCCTGGAGGACCTGGTAGAGGTCCTCTGGGAAGCCCGCCGCCACGGTCAGCTCGTGCAGCAGGACCGCGGTGAACGGCGTCACCTCGCTCGGCTTGTGGACGACGGCATTGCCCGCCATCACGGCCTGCGCGAGGGGATTCGCGGCGAGGGCGACGGGACCGTTCCACGGCGTGATGAGTCCGACGACGCCGAGGGGCTGATAGACGAGGGTCAGCTTCTTCGTGAAGCGCATCACGCCGCTCGGCCGGCGGTGGACCGTCTTCAGGTAGCCGGCGGCGCGCTTCGCGTAGTGCGAGATCTGCATGCAGGGCGCGAGCACCTCCATGCTGACCGCCTCGTTGCGGGGCTTGCCCGTCTCCTTGATGACGAGGTCGATGATGTCGTCCTGGCGCGCCACGAACTGATCGACGAGGCGCCAGAGAACCTCGGCGCGCTCCTCGAAGGAACGGGTCGCCCATTCCTGTTGCGCCTTGCGCGCCCGCGCCACGGCCGCGCGGACTTCGTCGGCGGTCGCCGACTCGAACTGCCCGATGGACTCGAGGGTGACGGGGCTCTTCACGTTGTAGCGGCGGCGGCCGTCCGCGGAAGGAATCGCTTCGAATAACGCCATCTCGATCATCTCCTCTAGCGGGTCCGGCGGCCGGGCCCGAACGTGTCATGCGGGGCGGGCCGCGGGAATCTCCATCTCTTCGCGCTCCGCCTGCAGCCGGTAGAGTCGCGCGTAGACCCCATCCGCAGCAAGCAGCGCTTCATGGCTACCCGACTCGACGATCTGGCCGCCGACCAGCACGAAGATGCGGTCGACGTCGCGGATCGTCGATAGGCGGTGGGCGATCGCGATGGCGGTCTTGCCCTCCATCAGGACGCGGATTCCACGCTGGATCGCCGCCTCGGTCTCCGTATCGATGGCGCTCGTCGCCTCGTCGAGGACGAGGACCGGGGCACCGTGGGCCAGGGCCCGGGCGAAGGACAGGATCTGCCGCTGCCCGGTCGAGAAGTTCGATCCCCGCTCGCGCACCTCGGTCGCGTAGCCGGAGGGGAGCCGATCGATGAACGCGTGGGCCTCCACGGCGCGGGCCGCCCGGTGGATCGCCAGCTCGTCGAGGTCGCTGCGGCCGAGCGCGATGTTGCGCGAGAGCGTGCCGCTGAACAAGAAGACGTCCTGGAGCACCGTCGCGACCCGCCGCCGCAGCGCCTGCTGCGGGAACGCGCGCACGTCGACCCCGTCGATCCGGACGCAGCCGCGATCGACGTCGTAGAGTCGCGTCAGGAGCTTGATGATCGTCGTCTTCCCGGCCCCCGTCGCACCGACGAAGGCGACCTTCTCGCCGGGCGCGACCCGGAAGGACACGTCGCGCAGGATCCAGTCGCCGTCGCCGTAGCGGAACCAGACGTGCTCGAACTCGACGCTGCCCCGCGCCGCCGGATCCGTAGCCGGTGCCTCGGCGACCTGGTCGCGGACGCCGGGCTCGGTGTCGAGGAGCTGGAAGATCCGCTCGCTCGAGGCCATCGCCGACTGCATGACGGAGTACTTGGCGGACAGATCGCGCAGCGGCATGAAGAAGCGCTGCATGTAGTCGATGAAGACGTACAAGATGCCCGCCTCGGCGAGGCCGGTGCCGACGCCGATGATGACGGCCATCGTGACGCCGGTCGCGACTTCGATCGTCGAGAAGAGCAGCGAGTCGTAGCGGATCGACTGGTACCAGGCGTTGCGGTGGTCCGCGTTCATGCGGTCGAACTCGTTCAGATTGCGCGCTTCCCGGCTGAAGAGCTGGACGACCCTCATGCCCGTCACGGTCTCCTGGATCTGCGTGTTGATCCGGGCGATCTTGACCCGCACGGCGCGGTAGGCCTCGCGCACCTTCCAGCGGAAGACGAAGGCCGCGATCGCCATCAGCGGCACGATCGCGAAGGTGTAGAGCGTGAGCTTCGGCGACACCAGGAAGAGAATCGCCGCGAACCCCAGCATCTTGATCACGTCGGTGATCAGCGCGACGAGCCCCTGCGAGAACATCTCGGCCAGATTCTCGACGTCGTTGGTCGAGCGGGTCACGAGCCGCCCGACCGGCATCGTGTCGAAGAAGCTCATGTGGAGCTTCTGGATATGGGCGAAGACCGCGCGCCGCAGATCGTACATCGCGTGCTGCCCGGTCGTCGCCATGATGACCTGATGCAGCCACGACAGCAGGCCGAGCGTGAGCGAAACCAGGAAATAGATGCAGGCGAGCCAGACGGCGACCGGAACCCCGTCCGGCGGGGCCGCGAGGCGGTGTTGCAGCGAGGTCAGGGTATCGGCGAGCCAGCTCGAGGAGATCGAGTCGCTCGGAAGCCCCGCGATGACGACGGGCGCCTGCGCGCTCGTGGCGGGATCCGCCGCGGCCCCCATCGCGGGCAACACCAGGTCCATGCCGACCTTGACGACCCAGGCCGGCGCGAGCTCGAGCAGGAAGATCGGGACGAAGAGCAGCAGGGTCAGCCAGATCTGCCGGCGATAGGGCCGGACGAAGGGCCAGAGGCGAAGCAGGAGCTTGCCGTCGTAAGCGCGGCCGAGGTCGTCTTCTTCGTGGAGGTCGCTCGCGCGCTTCGCGGGAGCGGACGGGGCGGGAACGGGTTGGCTCATGCGCCCTCCCCTACCGCGACGGTACGTCTCTCGCGCACGAGCCGCTGTTCGCGGTCTGCCCGCGACTCCTCCTCCGCCTGCTCCGCGGCGAGCCGCGCGTAGAGACCGCCCTTCGCCATCAGCTCGGCGTGGGTTCCACGCTCGACGATCCGGCCGCCGTCGAGGACGGCGATCTGGTCGAGCTTGCGCACGGAGTTCACCCGCGACGCGACGACGACGACCGTCCGCCCGGCGAACAAGCGGTCGAGCTCGGCCTGGATGCGCTGCTCGGTCTCGGCGTCGACGGCGGAGAGGGTGTCGTCGAGGATCAGGATCGAAGGTTCGAGGGCCAGCGCGCGGGCGAGCGCCGTCCGCTGACGCTGACCACCCGAGAGCATGATGCCCCGCTCGCCGACCAGCGTGTCGTAGCCGTGGGGCAGGTCCTCGATGTCGCGGGCGAGCTGCGCGCGCTCGGCCGCCGCGACGATCTTCTCGATCGGTGTATCGGCGGGGAGGCCGTAGGCGATGTTGTCGCGCAGCGGCAGCGAAAAGAGGAATGAGTCCTGGGGGACCATCGCGATCGCGCGCCGGAGGCTCGCGAGCTTTATGCGATTGATGTCGACCCCGTCGATGAAGAGCTGGCCGTCGCCGACCTCGAAGAGCCTCGGGATCACCGACGCGAGGGTCGACTTCCCCGAGCCCACCGGCCCGACGACGCCGAGCGTGCTCCCGGCCGGAACCACGAGATCGATGCCGTCGAGGGCCGGCGCCCTGGTCGCATCGTCGTAGCGGAAGCACAGGTTCCGGAACTCGATCCGGCCGGCGATCTCGTCGAGGGCCACGCTCCCCGCTTCGTCGCGGATCGACGGCGTGACCGAGAGGATCTCGTCGATGCGCTGCATCGCCGAGGCGCCGCGCTGCATCAGGCTGATCGCATAACCCATGATGAAGGTCGGGAACGTGAGCTGGCGGGCGAAGATCGTGAACGAGAAGAGTGCGCCGGTCTTCATGTGGCCGGCCTGGATCTCGCCGAAGCCCACCCAGAGCACGAGGCCCAGGCCGACCGCGGGCAGGAGGCCCGTGACGGCGGGCATCGCCGCACTCGCGCGGACGAGCTCGAGCTCCCGCTCCCGCAGCTGGACGTTCGCCTCCTCGAAGCGATCCGCCTGGTCCCGCTCCATCGCGTAGGCCTTCACGACGGCGATGCCGGCGACGTTCTCCTGCACGAAATTCGACATCGACGAGAGCGATTGCTGGGCGGCGAGGCTGCGTGAATAGAGCCGCCCGCCCATCACGCGGGAGATCACGATGAAGGCGGGATACGGCAGCATCATCAGGATCGCGAGCTTGAGCGAGAGCGTCGACATCGCGATGAAGGCGCCGACGAAGAGGATCGGACTCTGGGCCACCGACAAGAGTCCCGGCCCGAGCAGCATGCGCACCGAATTCAGGTCGTTGACGCAGCGGCTCATCAGATCGCCCGTGCGCCAGCGGAAGAAGAACGACTGGGGGAGCTTCTGGAGGTGGGCGAAGAGATCGTTGCGGATCTCGTACTCGACCTCGCGGGCCGCATCGAAGACGAGCTGTCGCGAGTAGAAGCGCAGCAGGCCGCCGGCCACGGCGATCCCGAAGAGGATCCAGCAGCGCCGGACCACCTCCTCCCGGGGGACCTTCCCGTCGATGACCCCGTCGATCGCCCAGCCGACCGCGAGAGGCAGCATGTTGAACGACGCCACATAGAGAAGCACGACCAGGAACCAGAGCAGGTAGAAACGGGCGTTGCGGCGCAGATAGACGGACAGCCGCCGCAGCGCGTGACGGACCGGCGAGTCCCCCTCACGCTCTCGCGCGACAGGCGTCGCGGCAGCCGCTTCGCTCATCGGCCGAGCCTGCGCGCGAGGCGTTCGCGGTCCCAGTCGAGGAGCCAGCCGAGGAGCGCCCACTGGTGCTCGAGCAGCGTGCGAAGGCCCCGGCCTCGCGCATAACGCCGGCCGGAGGTCGTGGCGGGCAGCCGAAGCAGCGTGAGCCGCCCGTGCGCCTTGATCCCCCGCACGAGATCGAGGTCTTCGAGAATCGGCACGTTCGGGACGCCCCCGATCGCCTCCAGCACCTGCCGCCGGAGGAAGATCGCCTGGTCGCCGTACGGCAGTCGGAAGGCCGCGTTGCGCAGCCCGACCCAGAGCTCGATCCAGCGAAAGAAAAATCCCTTCTCCGCCAGGCGAAAGGCGAAGGCCCCGCCCGCACAGTCCGGGTCGCCCGCCGCCCCGAGCAGGGCGTCGTGCCAGCCGGCGGGCAGGCGGGTATCGGCGTGGAGAAACAAGATCAGGTCCCCGTTCGCGTTTTCGCTCCCGCGCCGGAGCTGGGCCGCGCGGCCCCGGTCCGATTGGAGAACGATGGCGCCGGCCTTGCGGGCGAGAGCGGGGGTCGCATCTGCACTCCCCCCATCGACGACGATGACCTCGACCCCGTCCCGCAGGAGGCTCCCGACCAGCGCACCGATGCGTTCCGCCTCGTCGAGCGTCGGGATCACGACCGAGATCATCACGGCGGGCGAGCCTAGCCCGGATGGCTTGGCACTGCCGCGTACGCAGCGCCCCCGCTTCCTGCCCGAGATTCGATTGACTGGAATCGGACCATTGCCTATCTCTCGCTCGTGCCGCGACCCAGAAAGCCCAACGATGCCGCTTTTACGACGACTTCCGCCCCGGCCTACGCAAAGGCAGGGGTCGACCTCGACCACGACGAGTCCTTCGTCGACGACATCAAAGAGATCGCCAAGAGCACCTTCCGGCCCGAGGTCCTGAGCTCGATCGGCGGCTTCGCCGGCATGTTCAAGGCCCCCGACCGCTACAAGGATCCGATCTTCGTCGCCGCGACCGATGGCGTCGGGACCAAGCTGAAGCTCGCCTCCCAGGTCGGACGCTACGACACGATCGGGATCGACTGCGTCGCGATGGTCGTCAACGATCTCGTCGTCCAGGGCGCCGAGCCCATCATCTTCCTCGATTACGTCGCCATGGGAGAGCTCTCGAAGACGATCGCCGGGGACACGCTGCGCGGCGTCGCGGAAGGCTGCCGGCGCGCAGGCTGTGCGCTCCTCGGCGGCGAGACGGCGACGATGCCGGGGGTCTACGCCAAGGGCGACGTCGAGCTCGTGGGTTTCAGCGTCGGCGTCGTCGAGCGCGACAGCGTGATCGACGGCTCGAACATCGCCGAGGGCGACTTGCTGATCGGGATCGCCTCGAGCGGCTTCCACAGCAATGGCTACTCCCTGGTCCGCTCCGTGCTCGACGCCGGCATCGAGGCGGGCACGGTCGACCTCTTCGGTCAGCCACCCGAGTTGCGGACGAGCCTCGCCTCGGCGCTGCTCGCGCCGACGCGCATCTATGTGAAGCCGCTGCTCAATCTGATCCGCGACTTCGAGGTCCACGGCTTCGTGCACGTCACGGGCGGCGGCTTCGAGGGCAACATCCCGCGCGTGCTGCCGAGCGGGGTCCGCGCCCACGTCGACACCCTCGCCTGGCCGCGCCCCGATGTGTACGCCTGGATCGCCCGGGTCGGCGGCCTCGGGGAGAAAGAGCTCCTTCGCGTATTCAATTGCGGCATCGGCATGATCGCGATCGTGCCCGCGGCGAGCGCCGACGAGATCCTCCACCGGCTCCAGGGCCTCGGCGAGCGCGGCTACAAGATCGGCGTGATCGAGCGCAAGGCGGCGGGGGATCCGCCGATGCTCTTCGATCCCGGCTTCCTGGCCGGCGAATAGCATTCCTTTCACGTCGTATCGGGTCAGGTGAACGATGGTCGAGCTTCCCGCGCTGGATCCGAGCGAGGCGCCCCGCGCACGGCGCTGGGACGCGCTCATCCTGGGGAGCGGTCTCGCCGCCCTCGTCGCGGCCGCGCGAATCGGTGCCTCGGGTCAGCGCGTGCTCGTGGTCGAGGAAGCGGCGCGGGCGGCCCTGCCCCCCGCCCTCAAGGAGCCCTTCTTCCTCGCGGGATTGCGCGACGAGGGCGTCCTCGACGCGTGCCTGCGAACGCTGACCGTGCCGCTGATCGATCGGCGCCGGGTCGCGGCGGAGAGATTGGCCTTCCAGATCGCAGCCGACCCGGTTCGGATCGACGTCGGTCAGGCCGCGGTCACGGCGGAGGAGCTCGTGGCCTGGGGTCTCGCCAAGCCCGATGAGGCCCAGACCCTCGTGCGCGATCTGCTCGAGTCTTCGAAGGTCGAGCGCGGGGTGTTGCTCGAATCGCCGGTCGTCCGGGTGGGTCGCCGCGCGACAGGCGGGCGTCCGACCCAGATCGGTCACCATCGGCGCGGACTTCCGGGCATCGTCGGCGCGCTCTCGGGCCAGCTGCCGGCGTTGATCGCCGCCCAGATCCGCGCCCTCTCGAATCTCGGCCTCGGCACACCGCCCCCCGAATCCCAGGCGCGACTGCTCGGCGTCCCGCTCGCGGGCGGGGCGGGCTTCGCGGATGGGCCGCCCTGGCTCTGCGACCTGCTGCGCAAGCGCGTCGCCGCCTCCTACGGCGATTTCCGAACGCTGAGCGGGGACTTCGACCTGGTGGCGGTCTCGGGCCAGCCCGGTGTCCGGGTCCGGCGAACCGGCGAGATCTGGCTCGGCCGCACCCTCGTCCTCGCGGCCCCGCCCTCCGCCCTTCGCGACCAGTATCTCCACAAATCCGGTAGCCATGCCGGAGCCCTACCCGAGCCCGGGGCGACCGACGCGGCCGGAGAGGGACCGCGCACACCGCCGCGGCCGGTGCCCTCGATCCTGACGCGCGGGGGTCAGCGCGCCTATCGCGCGGCGTTCTTGTTCAGCATCCCGACGGCCATCCTGCCCGAAGGCATGAGCGCCCGCGTGATCCTCCCCGAGCAGGGCCCCGACAGCCCGACGACGGCGGTCACCGCCTTCCCGAGTCAGACCCATTCCCAGCGCATCGATCTCGTGGCGCGAGCGGTCGTCGCGGACCGCGACCCCGAACGTCTCGCACGGCTGCGCCTGGGAATCGCCTCGCGTCTGCGAGATCTGATGCCCTTCTGCCGGGATTCCCTCCTGTCGATCGACGTCGAGATGCCGCGCTGGGACGGGGACGACGGCTGGCTCGAGGACCCGCTGCCGGGGATGGGTTGGCCGACGGAGATCGACCTGCGACTCTCGGCGCGCCCGAACATCTACCACCTCGATCGTGCGGCCATCGCCGCCCTCGGCCTCGAGGGCGACCTGCTTCTCGGCTGGCGCGGCGGTGACGCGATCGCGGCCGAGCTCACGTGACGCCAGGGATCGGAGGCCACTCTGCGAGCCGACCATGACGTCCCGACCGGGGCGCGCCCGAATCTCTTCGCGGCCAAGGACGCGCGCGGTCCCAGCTTCGCCGACCTGATGCGAACGCTGCGCCTGTCGTTCCGATACCGGACCGCGATTTTCGGCGTTCTCGTCTTCGCCGCGCTCTTCTCGGCGAGTCGGTACATCCGCACCTGGCTGCTGAAGCCCCTCTTCGACGACGTGATCCTGCCGGACTTCACACAGGTCCAGTTCGACCTGGACGTACTCCCTCCCCGGGTCTTCGAGCTCGGCGCGATTCTCGGCCTGCTCCTGATCGTCACCCCGCCGGTCATGTTTCTCCGACTCTACGTCGCGAGCTGGGTCGTCGCGCGCGTGCGCCAGGACGTCGATCTCCAGGTTGCCCGTAAATTCCTCTCGGCACCCCTGCGTCTCCACCGCAGCGAGGCGAGCGGCGAGTTCCTCTCGCGCGCGCTCACCGACGCGCACCTCGCGATCCGCACCCTCGAGGTCCTCTACAAGGACGTGCTCGAGGACTTCATGCTGCTGATCGGCGGGGTGATCTCGATGTTCCTCCTGTCGTGGCAGCTCTCGCTGTTGTCGATGGTGACGACGCCGTTGCTTCTCGTCGTACTCGGTTATTTCGGCAACCGCATCCAGAAGAAGACGCAGCGGCGTCAAGAGACCCAGAGCGATCTCTCTCAGCGACTGATCGGGATCCTGTCCGGCATCAAGGTCATCAAGGCCTTCCAGGGCCAGGGCCTCGAGCTCGAGGCCTTCGGGCGCGAGACGCAGACCTACCTCCGCCGCCATATGAAGGTCATCTTCAATCGGGCGATGGCGAAGACCGTCAGCGAGGCGGTGAATCAGGTCCTGGGCGCAGCCATCGTCGGCACCGGCGTCTACTTCCTGCTGCGCGGAATGTTCGGCCTGACGCCTGGAACGCTCATCTCCTTCGCGTTCGTCATGATGCAGATCTACAAACCCATCAAGAGCCTGACGATCTCCTACACGACCATCATGGAATCGAACGCCGGCGCCCAGCGACTCTTCGAAGTGTTCGACATGGAGGAGGAGGTCCCCGACCGCCCGAACGCGAAGCCGATGCAGGGCCTCGAGCAGGGCATCCACTTCCGCGACGTGCATTTCGACTACGGCCAGGGGGCGATCCTCGCGGGCATCGACCTCGAGGTGAAGCCCGGCGAGGTCATCGCCGTCGTCGGACGGACCGGGGCCGGCAAGAGTACGCTGATGGACCTGCTGCTCCGCTTCCACGACCCGACGCGGGGCAGCATCGAGATCGACGGCGTCGACTTGCGCGATCTGAAGCGCCAGTCGTTCCTCGACCACGTCGCCGTCGTGACCCAGGAGCCCTTCCTGTTCGACGTCTCGATCCTCGAGAACATCCGCTACGGCAAGCCCGATGCGAGCTTCGAGGAGGTCCGCGCCGCGGCTGCCGCCGCATCGGCCGACGAATTCATCGACGAGCTACCGCAGGGCTACGACACGCCCGTCGGCGAGTTCGGTCTGCGCCTCTCGGGCGGCCAGCGCCAGCGCGTCACGATCGCCCGGGCGATCCTCGCCGATCCGGCGATCCTCGTGTTCGACGAGGCGACGAGCTCGCTCGATGCGAAGACCGAGCGCGCGGTCCAGCTCGCGATCGAATCGCTCCGCGGCCAGCGCACGATCTTCCTCGTCGCCCACCGCCTCACGACGATCCGCCACGCCGATCGCATCGTCGTCCTCGATCAGGGGCGGATCATCGAAGTCGGCGACCACGAGACGCTGCTTTCGCGGCAGGGAATCTACCGGGAGCTCGTCGGCGCCGACCGCCAGACCGACGCGTAGAACTGCTCCGCGAGCTCGGCCAGACGCGCGGGTTCGAAACGCACGTGCGCGTCGCGGCGCGCCGCCTCCCCCATCGCGCGCCGTCGGACCGGATCGCGGATCAGCGCCGAGAAGGCCCCGGCGAGAGCCGCGGGGTCCTCGTCGACGAGGAGCCCCGTCTCCCCCTCGACGATGATCTCCGGGATGGCACCGCGCCGCGTGCCGACGAGGGGCAGGCCGAGAGCCGCCGCCTCGCAGAGCGCGCGACAGCTTCCGTCGGAGCCGGGGACGAGATAGGTGAAGAGATCCATCGCGGCGAGCAGGCGGGCATAGTCGTCGGTTCGATAGCCGGCGAGGACGACGTTTCGCTCGAGCCCGAGGGCGCGTGCCGGCTTCGCCACGAGCTCCTGCGCGCGCGTCCCGCGACCGAAGATCACGAGGTGTGCCTCGGGGTGCGCGATCACGAGGCGCGCCATCGCCGCGAGCAGGAGATCGAAGCGCCGATGGGTCTGCATGCGCGCGACGATGCCGATCAGGAAGGCTTCCTCGGGCAGACCGAGGGCCTGCCGCGCTCCCCGCGCATCGACCGCCCCCGCCTCGGACGCCCCCGAAGACAGCGACAGGGAAGCGAGGTCGACCGCCCCCGGCATCGCCGCCAGCGGTCCCTCCGGTCGAACGGGGCGATTCTTCGAAGCCGCATCCCGACTCACGCAGAGCAACCCATCGCAGGCGCGCCCGAAGAGCCAGCGGTTCCAGGGCCACGGCCGGATCGCGGCGGATCGCGGCCAGGAGCGCACGATCCGCGTCGAGTGGGCCGTGGGCTCGCCGCTGGATGAACGTCGCAGCCACGGGCCGCGCGAGAGTGCGCGAGCGGCGAGCACGTGATCGCGCGAATGCCAGCAGTGGACGATCTCGAAGGGCCCGCCGATCGCGTCGCTCGCGAGCCAATGAGCGAGGCGTCGGACGCGCCCGGCGTCGCCCCACCGCCAGGCGGACCGTTCCGCCTCGACCGTCTCGATCGGCCCGAGCCCCCGGCGCCGGGCCTCCTGCGCGAGACTTCGACCCGCGCCAGTCGGCGGCTCGGGGCACACGAGCTCGACCCGATGCCCGCGCTGCCGCAGCGCCCCCATCAGGACGAGCATCGGCTGCGCCGACCCCGTCCATTTCCAGTCGCTGACGAGCTGGAGGACCTTCACGCGCGCGGCGTGTCGAGGCGCGTCCGCTCCCAGAGCTTCGCGTACTTGAGGAACACGTAGAATCCGCTCGCCACGGCGATCACGAAGCCCGGCAGCCCGTCGAGAAAACCGCGGCGCAGGACGTAGCTGCGCAGGAAGCGCGCGGGGGGGCGCAGCACGAGATCGCGCAGTCGAAAGCGAGAGCCGTCCCGGAAAAGCGCCGCCGCCGCCTCGTCGCTGAAGAACTGGATGCGGTCGATCTGGTCGGCGAGATCGCGATAGCTGTAGTGCTCGAGCTCGCCCCCGAGGCGGGATACCCGCCCCTCGGCCTCTACCCGGCCGTGGGGATCGCGACCGGCATAACGTGCCCGGGAGCGCATGAAGAGCCTGAGCTTCCAGTCGGGATAGAAATCTCCGTGGCGGATCCAGCGTCCGAGATGGTAGGTCGCGCGATTGATTTCGTAGGCGACGATGCCGCTCTCGTCGCCGCGCGGCTTTCCATCGGCCACCTGGTCGCGCCCCGCCTCCGCGACGCGGACCAGCGCGCGCTGCATCGCAGCGCCGAGCGCGGGCGTCACGACTTCGTCCGGGTCTAGCACGAAGACCCAATCGTGTTTCGCGAGGGAGACGGCGTAGCTCTTCTGCGCGACGTCGCCGGCGTAGGTTCGCCGCTCGACCCGTCCGGCCAGGCGACGGGCCACGGCTTCGCTTCCGTCCCGGCTCTTCGCATCGACGACGACGACGATCTCGTCCGCCCAATCGACCGACGCGAGACAGCGCGCGAGCTCGCGCTCCTCGTCGCAGGCCAGCACGCAGACGCTGACGGGCGCACGCGCTCGGCCGCCGGAGTTCATCCGCGCAGGCGCTCGACGGACCGGACACCCTTCACGCGGCGGATCTCCTTCATCACGGCCGCCAGGGTCTGGACGTCGTGGACCCAGAGCTCGAAGAATTGCTCCGCCCCCGTCCCCTGGGTCTCGGCGGTCGTGACGCGCGCCGAGCCGATGTTGATGCCGGCAGCGGAGATCGTATTCGTGATCTTGGCGAGCATCCCGGGCTCGTCCTTCGAGAGCACACGGATCTCGACCGCCCGCCGGACGTCGCTCGCCGCGTCCCAGTCGACCTCGATCCGCCGCGCGGGATCGAGGGCGAAGACCTTGACGCAGCCGCGTGTGTGCACCGTGACGCCGCGGCCGCGCGTCACGAAGCCGATGATCTCGTCCCCGGGCAGCGGCTCGCAGCAGCCGGCGAAACGGACGAGCACATCGGGCGTCCCGGAGACTCGGACCCCCGAGGTCGAGCGCCGCCGCTCCCGGGAAAAGAGCTGGCGCAGACGTTTCGGAACCACCGAAACGGCCGTCGCGACGGGCGCGGGGGCGGCGGTGCCCACGCCGGTGAGCTTCCGGACGATCGCGCTCGCCGTCAGCTTGCCGTAGCTCACGGCGGCGAGCAGCTCGTCGAGAGTCGGTCCCGCCGCCTCGCTCGCGAGGTAGCGGGCGAGGCGTCCATCCTGTTCGACCTGCGCGAGGGTGAGGTCGCACTTCCGCAGCTCGCGCTGCAGCAGGTCGCGACCGAGCCCGACGGCGCGCTCCTTGCCGGCCTGGCGGATCGAGTGCCGGATGTGGTTCCGAGCCTTCGACGAGACCGCGAACTCGAGCCAGTCCTTGCGCGGCGTACGCTCGGGCTGCGTCAGGATCTCGACCGTGTCTCCGCCCTTCAGCTTCTGGCGCAGGGGGACGAGCCGGCCGTTCACCTTGGCGCCCGAGCAATGCGAACCGATCTCGCTGTGAATCGCGTAGGCGAAGTCGATCGGCGTCGAGCCGGCGGGCAGATTGATGACCTCGCCCTTCGGCGTGAAGACGAAGACCTCGTCGGGAAACAGGTTCAGCTTGACCGCGTCGAGGAACTCGTGGGGATCCGAGATGTCCTTCTGCCACTCGACGAGCTGGCGGAGCCAGTCGAACTTGGTGTCGTCGCGTTCGGCGGCGACCCGGCCCTCCTTGTATTTCCAATGGGCGGCGATGCCGAGCTCGGCGTCGCGGTGCATCTCCTGTGTGCGGATCTGGATCTCCATGCGCTCGCCGAACTGGCCGATCACCGTCGTGTGCAGCGAGCGGTAGCCGTTCGGCTTCGGCAGCGCGATGTAGTCCTTGAAGCGGCCCGGAACGGGGGGCCAGATCGAGTGGATCTGTCCGAGCACCGCATAACAATTACCGATGTCGCCGGCGATCACGACCCGAAAACCGATCGCGTCGTAGATCTGCTCGATCTCGATGTCGTGGCTCTTCATCTTGGCGTGGATCGACGAGATGTCCTTGACCCGCCCCGCCACCTCGCACGAGAGGGAAAGCTCCGCGAGGCGCCCGGAGATGATGCCGATCACGCCCTCGATGTAGCGATCGCGCTCGTCGCGGGAGACGAGCAGCTTCGCCTCGAGCTCGGCGGCGACCTCGGGCTCGAGTGCACGGAACGCGAGATCCTCGAGCTCCTGCTTCATCCAGTAGACGCCGAGGCGGTGCGCCAGCGGGACGTAGATGTCGATCGTCTCCTGGGCGACGCGCCGGCGTGCGTCTTCGCCCATGTGCACGATCGTCCGCATGTTGTGCAGCCGATCCGCGAGCTTGATCATCAGGATGCGGATGTCCTCGGACATCGCGATCAGCATCTTGCGGAAGTTCTCGGCCTGCTGTTCGCGGGCGCTCTTGAACTCGATGCGGGCGATCTTCGTCAGGCCCTCGACGAGGAAGGCGACCTTGGGACCGAAGAGGCGTTCGATCTCCTCCCGGGTCGTGAGGGTGTCTTCGAGGGTGTCGTGGAGCAGGCCCGCGATGATCGTGTCGTCGTCGACGAAGAGGTCGAGCAGGATGCCCGCGACCTCGATCGGATGAATGAGGTACGGCTCGCCAGAGAGCCGCTCCTGGCCGTCGTGGACCTTGGCCGTGAAGACATAGGCGCGCTGGAGCCGCGCCAGATCGACCTGGG
>JANMTD010000214.1:0-13916 GCA_031390075.1 Deltaproteobacteria bacterium
GCGGCCGCGACGCGATCTACCGCTGGATAGCCGCGATCACGACGCCCTATCCGATGAACCAGATGATCTACTTCCCCTGGACCTGGCACGTCGTCGACGAAGAGCGGGGCTGGATCATCTGCGAGCTGATGAATCGCATGAAGGATCCCGGCGACGGGAGCCTCCACGAGGAGCCCAACATCACGATCCTGCACTACGCGGGCGACGGCCTCTGGAGCTACGAAGAGGACGCCTACGACTGGCAGAACATGGCGCGCATGATCGGGGGCTGGCAGGCCGTGAAGGAGCGCTGCGAGAAGCTCGCGACGACCGGCCGCGATCCCCGGGACGAGCGCCATCTCGCGGCGATCGAAGGCATCGAGGTCAAGCGCTGACTGCGTGCCGGTCACGCGCCGATCAGTAGGCCACGCTGTGGATCGCGAGGCCGGCGAGGCCGGCGGCGATGATCAGGAGAGGCTCGGGGGCGCTTTTCAGGCGCGTGAGCGCCAAGAGCGTCAGCAGGGCCAGCGCGGCGGTGGGGAGATCGGTGATCGCCCGTCGACCGAGCACGAAGGCCGCACCGGCGATCCCGCCCGCGGCCGCCGCCGTCACGCCGTCGACGAAGGCCTTCACGCGCGGATTCGAGACCGAGCGCCGGAAGTATTTCGCCGGAATGATGACGAGCAGGTAACACGGCAGGAAGACGCCGAGTGCGGCGAGCAGCGAGCCGATCGGGCCCGCGACCAGGTAGCCGATGAAGGCGACCGTGATCACGACGGGGCCGGGCGTGATCATCGCGACGGCGACGGCGTCGAGGAACTGGCGTTCGCTGAGCCACTGGAATTCGCCGACGACGCCGCTGTGCATGAACGGCACGATCGCGAGGCCGCTTCCGAAGACGAAGGCCCCCGCCTCGGCGAAGTACCAGAAGATCGTCGAAAGCTGTTGCGGAGCCGGACCGTGCAGGCCGCTCACGAGCCAGGGCCAGGGGACGAGGGCGGCCGCTGCGCTTCCGGGGACTCGCGGGCCGTGCTTCGCGAAGAGCGCGATGAGTCCAGAGGCGAGGAAGACCCAGATCATCTCCGATTCGGTCCAGGCGGTGAACAGCGCACTGAAGGCGAAGAGCGCGCCGAGCAGTCGATCCTTCCCGAGTGTCATTCGCGCGAGCTTGTAGGCGCTGCGCGCGATGATGGCGATCACCGCCGCGCCGACCCCGTAGAAGACGCCCTGCATCCACGGCAGCCCGCCGAACTCGAGATAGAGCGCCGAGATCGCGAGCACCATCCCGAACGAGGGTGCGATGAAGGCGATCGCCACGAGCGTCGCGCCCAGGTTTCCGCCCCGCAGCCATCCGAGGTAGATCGCGAGCTGGGCGGCGAGGGGGCCGGGCGCGAGCTGTGCGAGGGCGAGCCCCTCGCCGTAGTCCTTGGCGGAGATCCAGCGCCGATCCTCGACCAGATCGCGCTGCATATAGCCGACGAGCGCGATCGGGCCGCCAAAGCCGAGGCTTCCGAGGCGCAAAAAATAGACGAGAAGGTCTCGCAGGCTGTAGGGCGCGAGCGCTCGCTCGTCCGCGGTCGGCTCCGTCATCGTCTCACCCCTTCATCGCTCGAGAGGCCTGCTTCGCCCGCTCGAGCCGCCGGGCCACCTCGTCCCATTGCACGTTCATGAAGAAGGCGTCGACGTAGCCCGCCGCGCCGGCCCCGTAGTCGAGTGCGTAGGCGTGCTCGTACATGTCGAGCACGAGCAAGGGCGCGCCGAAGGCGACCGACTGGGAGTGGCCGCTGGATCCGTAGATCCTCAATTCGTCGCTGTGGAACGAGTAGTCGAGAATCGTCCAGCCACTTCCGCCCGCGAGACTCATCGCCGTCGCCCGAAAGACTTCTTCGAAGCGGCCCATTCCCCCGAACGTCTCCGCCAGTGTGCGCTCGACCGAGCCCCCTGCCTTTCCACCTCCGCCGAGATTCGCGAAGTAGGCCTCGTGGAGAATCACGGAGTTCGTGTAGGTCAGCTCCCGCTCCCGCAGGCCCGCGACCATGAAGCCGGGCGTCTCCTTCGTGATCGTCGCGAGCTGCTCTTCGACCTTGTTCAGGTTCTTGAGCGCGCCGGCGTAGTTGTTCTCGTGGTGCGAGACGAGCATCCGCTCGGACAGTCCGCGTAGCTTTGCGGGGTCGAAGGGGAGGGGCACGAGCCGACGCGAGCTTGGACCGGCTGGCCGGTTCGCCTGGATTTCGGGGAGTGTCTTCTCGGTGTTCACGGCACTTCCTTTCAGGGCGGGGGCGGTCGACAGGCCGACCGCTGCGATCGCGCCGAGAGCTTCTCGTCGGGTGATGTTCATGCCTGGATTCCTCCTCGAGATGAGCTTGCCGCGGGCAAGCGGAAGGCGCCGGCCCCGCGCGGGAGTTGGATCATCGCTGCGTCCGCCGGCCGCGGGCCTTCGCGCGATTGAAAGAGCGGTAGAGCTCCATGAAGACCGCTTCGCCCCGCGCGAGACGTGTCGCGTCTTCTTTGTATGCCAGCACGATGCCGTCGATCAGGAGCTCGACGCCGGCGGCTTCCGCGCGCGCGAATTTTCCATCCTTCAGATCGATGTCGTGGACGACCTCCGCGAGCGCTTCGAGCGCGGGCTCGCCGAGGTCGAAGCGCTCGATCAGGACTTCGAAGGTGCAGCGATCGCCCACGTGGGTGAACTCGGCGTCGAACATGTCGAAGCGGATCTCGCCGGGCTTCGAAAAGTGGCCCTTGGCGGCGACGAACTCGAAGCGGGCCTCGGGATCGATGAAGCTGCGGATCAGCCAGGCGCTCGCCAGGCGGTCGATATGGAGGTCGCGCCGCGTGACCCAGGTCCGACCGCGAAACGGACCGAGCTGCGCCGTGTCCGCCGAGGAGCTGCGACCCGGCGAGGAGCCCGTCGGGTCGGCTCGCCGCAGCGCGTCCGCGACCCTCGACAGAACCCTTTCGATCGCCACCCCTTCCGGAGCCGCGAAGAAATCGATCGAGGCGATCGCGTCGACTCGCGACCGCAATCGCAGCAGCGCGGCTCGAGCCTGGCTGCGCCGCGCGTCGGTCGCCACGCCGGCCGCAACCCGTTTCGCGAGTCGAGTCGCCTCCTTCGAGAGCGGGGCGTAGTCGCCGTCCCGCGCCGTATTGAAGACCGCCTCGATCTGCTCGTCGGAGAGTCCGTCCACGAAATGGGCCTCGCACAGCGACGCCTCGCCTCCGCCCTCGCCGATCTCGCGGCGCAGCCAGGCGAGGTCTTCGAGGGTCTGGTCGCTGCGCGGGAGGATGTAGACGGAATTCTTGATGGCGACCGCGCCGAGGCGCTGGAGGCGCCGCCAGACCTTGACCCGGAAGTAGCTCGGCGTCGGCGGGATCTGGTGGATCAGGAGCAGCCAGCGCGCGCCCTCGGCGAGGCGGGGACGCGCTTTCGAACGGGTTTCGATCAGTTGCATGACCGCTACGATACAGCTGTTTCAGATCCGATCCAGACCCGGTCGGGTCTCGGGAGGTCGGCATGAGCTGGATGGAATTCCTGACGAGTGCGGCGCTCATCCTCGCTGTGATGGCGGCGCTCTCGCTGCTCGAATCGGCGATTCCGTTCTTCGAGCGAGGGTCGGCGAGCCGGGGCCGCTGGCGGGCGAACCTGTCGCTGACGGGAACGACCCTGCTGCTCAACTGGGCGCTGAATTCCGCGGTGGCAGCGACCGCCCTGATCGTGTCCTTCGAGGGTCGCGGCCTGCTCGCGCCGATCGCCGCCCGGTCACCGATCGCAAGCCTCGCGATCACCGTCCTCACGCTCGATCTGGCGACCTGGCTCGCCCACCGCTCGATGCACTCGGTCCCGTTCCTTTGGCGCGTCCATCGCGTGCACCACAGCGATCCGTTCGTCGACGTGACGACGACGCTGAGACAGCATCCGATCGAAGGGTTATGGCGATTCCTGTTCCTGTTGATTCCGACCTGGGGGCTTGGCCTGCCGCTCTCGGGCGTGCTCGCCTACCGCGCGCTGTCCGCCGTCCAGGCGGCCCTCGAGCACGCGAACATCCGGCTCTGGCCCCGGCTCGATCGCTTCTTCGTGTACTTCTGGTGCACGCCGAACATGCACAAGATCCACCATTCCCGGGTGCAGGCCGAGACGGATTCGAACTACGGAAACCTCTTCGCCTTCTTCGACCGGGGTTTTCGGACGTTCACGCCGACCGATCGAGCTCGCGGGGTCGCCTACGGCCTGGCGGATGCCGATCCGAGCCAGGCGAGACAATTCTCGCAGCTGATGCGCTGGCCCTTGCTTGGACGGATGCAGCCCGTGGCTCCGAACGGTCCGCTTCGATCATGAAGCGCTCCTGACAAACATCCGGATTGGCCTATCGTCCGGACGCATGCAATCAGGAGGCTATGCCGGTGAGTGTGTCGTTGCGTCGGCTCGGTTCGAAAGGGGTATGGCGTGTAATCGTGGTCGGAATCGGCATTCTGCTTCTGCGTCCGGGGCATGCTGTCGCAAGCGAGCCCGCCGTCGCGGAGACGAACTTCCGCGCGGGACTCGGTTATCTCTTCACAAACCTCGACGACGATTCGAGGACGATCTTCCCGAGCGCGGTCCTCAACGTGCCGGAGTCGGAGAGCCACCAGGTCGCGCTGAGCGGAGGGATCACCGTTCCGGTGGCGCACGCCGTGGGCTTGCGGGCGTCCGTGGTTCCGTCCTACTCGCATCAGGAAATCGATGGGGGCAACTTCGACGACGTCGAGACCGGCGGCATCGCCCTGGGCGGCGACGTCTTCGCGCGCGATCCCGAGCTGTTCGAGGTCGGAGCCGGGCTGCGTTATGCGTGGAGCGAGGTCGAGACGTCGAGCTCCGACGATTCGCTGCACTCGTTGTCCGGTGTCGTGTATGCGAAGGCCTTCGTGCGCGACTACGGAGTCGGGCCGGTGGACCTCGGCGTGTACGGTCAATATGGCGAGGACGCCATCGACGAGGAAGACCGGGTCGGCGGTCAGGCCGAGTTCTACGAGGCCGGCGGCGGCGTGACGTTCTATCCGCACGCCCGCGTCGCCCTGGCGGTGGGGGGCCATTATCGCTCGGAGGAATCGTCCGAGTTCGGGGACCTCGAGAGCGAGATCTCGACGGGGGTGATCTCGATCGATTTTCTCGCCCTGCGAAGGCCGGCCCTGACCGTCGGGCCGCGCTTCGAGTTCGGCGAGGCCGAGACTTCGTTCTTCGGAGTCGATGGGATCGAGCAGGAATTCTATTCGGTGGGATTCGGCGTGTCGGCGAGCTTTCCGGGGGCGGATTCGCTGGTCGAGCTCAGTCGGAAGTACTACTGACCGGCGCGACGCGCAGGAACTCGACGTAGAAACGCACCGGTCCGACCAGACCGACCTCGTGGGGCACCTCGGGCGGCACGACGCCGGCGCGCGCGGGCGAGATCCGCTCCTCGCTCAGCATCGGCTCGAGGACGCGAAACAGGAGCTCGCCCTCGAGTACTTCGATCCGCGCCCAGACTCCGGACTTCGTCGTATGGCGATGGAGCAGGCCGCGGGGCACCGTCGTCTCGTCGAAGATCGGTGTTCGGCGGTAGGCTTCGAGATTCGGAGGAAATTCGCGTGACGACGGCATTGCTCGACAGTATCAGCGAGGCCCTCGACGCGCCGACGCAGGACCGCGCGAGTCCCGACGTCCCGCCGGAGATCGCGCTCACGGGCGTGGGCGCGCTCGCGTCCCGCTTCGACGTGACGGGACTCGCGACCGCGTCGGTCGCGGCGGCAGGGGTCGAGCTCGCGCGGCTTGCGGCTTCGGCGAAGGGCGTGATTCCCGGGGTCTCGGTCGATCGCCGGCTGGCGTCGATGTGGTTCGGGTTCTCGATTCGCCCGGTCGGCTGGTCGCTCCCGTCGCCCTGGGATCCGATCGCGGGCGACTACCGGGTCCAAGACGGCTGGATCCGCTTGCACACCAACGCATCCCATCACCGTGCCGCGGCTCTCTCGGTCCTGGGTGTTCCGGGGGAGAAAGCTGTTCCGGCGGAGAAGAAGGATGTCGAGTCGGCCGTCGCGGGCTGGACGGGCGAGGCGCTCGAGGCCGCGGTCGTCGCGGCGGGAGGCTGCGCGGCGCAGATGCGGAGCGAGGCGGCGTGGCGCGTTCATCCGCAGGGCGTCGCGGTCCGGGGCGAGCCGCTGATCGCGTGGCGGACGCTGCCTTGCTCGAAGCCGATCCGAAGGGAGGGCCCGTCGCGGGCTCCGCTCGCGGGGATTCGCGTTCTCGATCTGACGCGTGTGCTCGCGGGTCCCGTGGCGACGCGATTTCTCGCGGCCTACGGCGCCGAAGTCCTGCGGCTCGATCCGCCGGATTGGGACGAGCCGGGCGTCGTGCCCGAGGTCACGGTCGGCAAGCGCTGTGCCGGCCTCGATCTCGAGGGCGCCGCCGATCGCGAACGATTCGAGCGACTGCTCGCGGACGCCGACGTCCTGATCCACGGCTATCGACCCGGCGCTCTTGCGCGTCGCGGCTACGACGAAGCGAGGATTCGCGAGATCAATCCGGGCCTCGTCGACGTCGCGCTCTGCGCCTATGGCTGGACGGGTCCCTGGCGCGAGCGGCGCGGCTTCGACAGCCTCGTCCAGATGAGTGGCGGCCTCGCCGAGGCCGGCATGCGCTTGTCGGGGTCCGAACGGCCGACGCCGCTTCCGGTGCAGGCCCTCGATCACGCGACGGGATATCTGATGGCCGCGGCAGCCCTGCGCGGCCTCTGGCTACGCCGTCATCGCGGCCTCGCGGCGACGGCGAGGCTCTCACTGGCGCGGACCGCTTGGCTCCTGGCGGAGTCGGGTTTGGCACCGCCGGCTCCGGCTCTCGCGGCCGAATCCGTCTCCGATCTCGCGGCGGGGGTCGAGCCGACGGATTGGGGGCCGGCGCGCCGACTTCGATTTCCGCTCCGAGTCGAAGGCTGTGTCGCGAAATTCGCGCAGCCCGCGCGGGCGCTGCGGAGTGCGCCGGCGGAGTGGAGTGCGCAGGGGCGTTAGGTGAATCGGGCGGGGCTCGCGGCGCGGGCTTCAGCCCTGACCCTCGAGGGCCGGCGTCGTCCAGGCGGGCAGGCCGTCGAGGAACACGGCGTGGTCCTCGCGGTAGCGATAGCGCAGGTCCAGGCGCTCGATCTGCCAGGGGCCCGAGCGCCGTGTGAAACGCATCCTGTACTGGGCGAAGCCGCGCATGCGCGTCTGGCTGCCGATCACGACCCAGTCGTGGAGCTTGAAGATGCCCGAGGCAGCGGTCTCGCTCTCGATCTCGACCTCGGGGTTCATACCCCCGTGGCTGATGCGGACCTCCGGCGCCCCTTCGTTCTCGCGCAGGAAGGCGACCAGGGCCTCGCGCCCCTCGCGCCGCCAGCCGGGCTGACCGTAGTCGGCGATCACGTCCGGTGTGAAGCAGCCCGGGAGCTCGTCCCAGAGCTTGTCGTCGAGGCAGCGCCAGTAGCGCGCCATCAATTTCTTCACCGCCTCGTTGTCCTCGATCACACGGATACGGGCCTCGAGCGCTTTGAAGTCGGTCGCCTTCTGATCGGTCCCCTTCTGATCGGTCATGGATGCGTCTCCTCCGCGGCGCGGCGCAGTGCGCGCAGCATGGCGATCCGGGTTGCGCCGCTGCCGAGCCGGATCGCGCGCCAGTACCAGCCGAAGATTCTCCGGGTCTCGTCGTCGGCGCAGAGGATGCGGGTGTCGGTCGAGACGCGGGTCTTGCCGTCGGGGCGGGGCTCGAGCAGGACGTTCATCGCGGCGCGTGCGGTGCCGGGCGGGGGCGGCGTGCGAAAGGTCGCCGGGTCGCTCGGTAAGATCTCGCCCTGCAGCTTCCAGAAGCGGCCGGTCAATCCGAGCACGACTTCGAGCGGCTCGTCGGCCAGCACGACGAATCCCCCGAGCCCCATCATTCCCGATCGTGGGGCGGGGCTCTGCGCGAGGTGCTCCTGCGTGCGCGCGGTCGCGAAGAGCCGGGCGGGCAGGCGGCGCAAGCTCATCAGGAATCGCACGAAGGGAACCTGCCCGACATCGAGCTCGACGAGCGCTCGGCGCACGACCGCGGCGTCGGCGGCGATCAGGAGCTCGTGGTGCTCGTCGTAGTCGTAGTGGGGGAGCCAGCTGGCGAGGTGGGACAAGATCGCCTTCGGATCACCTTCGGATCACGTTGGGAGGATGGCCTCGATCGGTGGACTGCGATGTCGACGCGGACCGTAGCGGTCCGTAGTGGGGTCCGCGATGATCGAACCCGACCGCGCTCGCTGGCGAAGCGCGGGGCGGGAGCCGTGCCGATGGAGAAGCTCGAACGCGTGATGACCGGGGCGCTCTGGGACGAGTTCTGTGACGAGCTCAAGCGCGCCGGCCACACGATTCTCCGGCCCGAAGTCCCGAGCGATCCGCTCGATCGCGCCGAGGGCTATCGCTATCTGACGCGCATCCTGCGCCTCGCCCTCGAGTCGCAGGTCGAGAATGCGGAGGCGAGCACGCCGCGCCTGGGCCTCGGCTGTCGACCCGACATCAAGCTCGGCTGCGACAATCCCGACTCCCACTACCTGACGGCGCCCCTCGACAGCGCCTACGACTACCGGATTCGTGGACGCCTCGGAAGCGTCCCGTATCTGAGCCTCGGCGCCTATTTCGGCGGAATGGGCAGCCCGCGCTCGGGCTGCAGCGGATCGCTCGAGGGAAGTCAGCTCCGGCTCGAGGGTCGGGATCGCTTCGAGATCGTGCTCTCGGCGCGCAAGCAGCCGGGCAACTGGATCGGCCTCGACACGGTCGTGCGTCCGCATCAGCTCGTGGTGCGCCAGACGTTTTCGAGGCGGGGCGAGGAGACGCTGGCCGAGCTCTCCCTCGAACGGATCGGCGGGGGTGCGGCGGCGTCTGCGCTCGACCCGGTCGTCTTCCACGATCGGCTGCTCGCCGCCGCGGCCTACGTGAAGAACAACACGGCACTCTTCGCCGACTGGGCGCGGGCGTTCCAGGCCCATCCGAACGAGGCGCGGCCCCTCGACGTGATGGGCGCCCAGGGTGATCCGAATCTCTTCTATCTCCAGGGTTACTGGGCGCTCGCGGCGGACCAGGCGCTGCTGCTCGAGTTCCGTCCGCCCGCCTGCGACTACTGGAACTTCCAGCTGAACAACTACTGGCTCGAATCCCTGGAGCACCGGGACCACCGCATCGACCTCAACCACGCGGCCGCGCGCCCCGAGGCCGACGGCCGAGTCCGCATCGTCGTCGCCCACCGCGATCCGGCCCACCCGAATTGGATCGAGACCGCCGGCCACGCGCGAGGCACGATGGGACTTCGGATCATCAAGGGAAAGGAGAAGCCGCAGGTCGAGCAGCGCGTGGTCGCCTTCGATGCGATTCCGCGCTTCACGGGGACCCGCTGAGATGCAGGTCTTCCAATCCCTCTCGCGCACGCCGACGGCGGAGCTACCCGCCCTCGCACGCCACGTCGAGGCGCTGGGCTTTGCCGGAATCTCGATCAGCGATCACCTCGTGCGCCCCGGACAGCTGGCCTCCCGCTATCCCTATTCCTCCGATGGAAAGATGGAGGCGGGCCCCGCGACGCCCTATCCGGATTGCTGGGTGACGATCGCGGCGCTGGCGCAGGCGGCGACGCGGCTGCGATTTCTCTCGAGCGTCTACGTGCTCCCGATGCGCGATCCCTTCACGGTGGCGAAGGCCGTGTCGACGGCGGCGGTGCTCTCGGGGGAGCGGCTGATGCTCGGTGTGGGTGTCGGCTGGATGGCGGAGGAGTTCGCGCTCACGGGTCAGCGCTTCGAGGCCCGCGGCCGGCGCAGCGACGAGATGCTCGAGGTGATCGCGAAGCTCTTCACGGGCGAGATGGTCGAGCATCACGGCGAGTTCTACGACTTCGCGCCGCTCCAGATGCAGCCCGTTCCGGGGACGCTCCCCCCGGTCCTCGTCGGAGGGCATAGCGATACGGCGCTTCGGCGCGCAACCCGCAACGACGGCTGGATCGGGGTGCACTACGCCTTGTCCGAGGCCCTCGATCACCTCGAGCGCATGCGCCGCATGCGCCGCGAGTCGGGCCGCATCAATGGCCGCTTCGAGATCGCGCTCGCGCTGCAGGAGCCCCCCGACCCCGACACGCGGAGGCGCCTCGAGGACGCGGGCATGACGATCCTGCTCCATCCCGCGCCCTGGCCCGCGGACTCCGCCGGCATCACGACCGCCGATCGGCGCGACGCCCTCGAGCGCGCCGCCGCGCGGCTGATCCGTTAGGCGCCGGGCTCGCGATGGATTTCGACTTCGGCAATTGGTGGCTGATCCTGCGCCGGATCGTCGCCGAGCCCTTCCGACCGAAGCGGAAGCTCTTTCTCTTCGCCGTCTTCATGGGCCTCACGGCGTTCTCGATCGCGAGCTTCGTGGGCCTCGCCCTCGACCGCATCTTCTACCCCGGCTTCCGAAGCGTGAAGGTCCAGAAGCCCCTCTTCATCGTCGGCAACGGTCGCAGCGGGACGACCCACATGCACCGGCTCCTCGCCGGCGACGCGCGCCGCTTCACCTACTTCCGGACCTACGAGATGCTGATGCCCTCGATCGTGCAGAGAAAGGGGCTCTGGCTTCTCGGCGCCCTCGATCGGCGCTTCCTGGGCGGTGCCATCGCGCGGCAGCTCCGGCTCGTCGAAGACGACGCTCTCGAGGACGTGCGCGGAAAGCATGCATGGCGCCTCGACGGACCCGAGGAGGACGATTTCCTGCTGTTCAACAACTGGAGCAGTGCCTCGCTCGTCTTTCCCTTCAACTATCCCGAGCTGATCGCGCTGCTCTACGGCGATCGCCAGTCGGCCGCGTCGCGGCGCCGGCAGTTCCGCTTCTACGAGGGCCTCGTCAAAAGGCAGCTCTTCCTCTACGGCAGCGAGCGGCTCCACTGCTGCAAGAGCCCGAGCTTCACGATGAAGATTCGAGCGCTGCGAGAGGTCTTCCCGGACGCGCGCTTCATCCTGATGTTGCGGCATCCGGCCGAGTCGATCCCGAGCCTGGTCGATCTGATGTCGTGGTACTGGCGCAGCTTCGGGTCGCCGCCTGCGCTCGTGGCGGAGACGGCTGCGGCGCTCGCGGAGGCCAATCTCGACAACTACCGCTCGATGGCCGAGCTCTCCGACGAGCTGCCGCAGGATCAGCAGTTCATGGTCGACTACGAGACCCTCTGCCGCGATCCGAAACGCGTGGTCGAGGAGATCTACGCCCGCTTCGGTCTCGCGATCGATGCGGACTACGCCGCCTTTCTCGAGCGGGAGAAGGTCGCGGCGGCGAGCTTCGTGAGCGGACACGACTACGATCCGGAAGGGCAGGGACCCAGTCGTGCACGGCTCCAGCAGGAGCTCGCGCCCCTCTACGCGCGCTTCGGTTGGAAGCCGTGAAGGCGATCCTCGTCCAGCGCCGACAAGTCGAGGGCCTGCGGGAGCCCATCGCCGACTCCGAATCGCTGAGCACGCCCCATGTCCCTCGCACGCGGGTCTCCTATCGTCCAGCCCGATGGAGCTGAACGGACGAGTCGCCCTGGTGACGGGCGCCGGCCAGGGGGTCGGGCGTGGGATCGCCGTCGCGTTCGCGCGCGCGGGGGCGACCGTGATCTTGACGGGGCGCACGCTCTCGAAGCTCGAAGCCGTGCGCGAGGAGCTCGGCGGGGGTCATCCGATCGCGGCCGACATGGCCGATCGCGCCCAGATCCGGGGTGTGGTCGAGACGATCGAGAGGACTTACGGCCGCCTTGATTGTCTCGTGAACGCTGCCTACGACGCGCGGGTCGGAATCTTCGATGCGCTCTCGGCGGCGGACGCGCGCTGGGATTGGGAGAGCGGGTTCGCGGGGCCGCTCCGTTGCATGCAGACGTGCTTCCCGCTCCTCAGTCGGTCCAAGGGCAACATCATCAACGTCGGCGCCGCGACCGGACTCAAGCCCGACACGACGACCTTCACGCTCTACGCCTCGACGAAGGAGGCGCTCCGGAGCCTCACGCGGACGGCCGCCATGGAATGGGCGGTCCACGGCATCCGGGTCAACGCCCTGATCCCGCTCGCGACGAGCCCTTCGTACACGGCATGGGGCGAGCAGAATCCCGTGGCCTACCAGACGAACCTCGAGAGCACCCCGCTCAAATACCTCGGCGACCCGGTTCTCGACGTCGGGCCCGGTGCGGTCTTCCTCGCGAGCGACGACGCGCACTACCTCACCGGCACGACCTTGATGCTCGACGGCGGGCGGGGGTACCTGCGGTGAATCGACTCGACGGGAAGGTCGCGCTCGTGACGGGCGGCGGGCAGGGTGTCGGGCTCGGGATCGCGCGGGCGATGGTGGCAGCGGGGGCACGCGTCGCCCTCGTCGATCGGGTCGCCGGACGGGCCGAACGGGCGGCGGCAGAGATCGGCGGGATCGGGCTCGCGGGCGACGTGGTCTCGCCCGCGGATGCCGTGCGTTGTGTCGACGAAGTGGCGCGGCGATTGGGCAAGCTCGATGTCCTGGTCAACAACGCACATCACGTGATAGGCCAGCCGCTTCTCGAGGTGACCGACGAGAGCCTCGAGACGGTCTACGCCACGGGTTTTCTCGGGACCTTCAACTTCATGAAGGCGGCTCGGCCCCATCTCGGCCGGGGCGCGAGCATCATCAACATCGTCTCCTCGGTCATGTTGAAGACGGACACCACGGGCTTCGCCCTCTACGCGGCCACGAAGACGGCGATTCGCAGCATGTCCAGGACCGTGGCCTGCGAATGGGGGAGGGACGGCATCCGCGTCAACGCGCTCTCGCCCCAGACGGATTCGCCGGCCTGGACCGTGTGGTCGGCCGCGAATCCGGAGAAGGCCGCGAAGATCCTGTCCGAGATTCCGGCGGGCTACGTCGGCGATGCCGAGCGCGACGTCGGTCCGGTGGCGGTGTTCCTCGCGAGCGACGCGGCGCGCTACGTCACGGGGTCCCTCGTGCTCGCGGACGGCGGGCGGGGACAGCTGCGTTAGGCCGATCCGGCTATGCCTGCTGGGAGCTATGCCTGCTGGGAGCTATGCCGCAGCGCTGCGATCAGGCGCCGGTCCGCGCGCGCGTGCCGGCGGAGGAGAGGCCCACGAGGCCGAGGCCCATCAGGAGTGCCGCGCCGGGCTCGGGAATCACGCCCAGCAGCTTGCTCGCGCCATCGCGATTCACGCCGTTGTCGAAGTTCCCAACGAAGAGGCCGAACTGTTGATTCGCGAGGAACGAGACATCGAGGGCCGCCGTCGCATGGGAGAGCGTGAACGTGACCTGCTGGAGGTCGTCCAGGCCGATGCCGGGAGTCCCGAACTCGACGCCGAGATCGCAGGGGCAGGGCATCTTGATCCCGTTGAAGTACTTCCCGCTGGTGACGTTGCTGACCGCGTTCGCGAGGAACGCCGATCCCGTCACATCGGGTCCGCTCACGCTGAGGCCCGACACGAGGCTCTCGTCCACGACGTGCAGGAAGAATCCGCGCAGGTCGCCGATCGCCGCGCCGGGGCCGGAGATCGAGAGGGTGATCACGAGATCGCCCGGGATCGCGGCGTCGTCGGCCTGGAGCGTGACCTCGAGCGGGCCGCCGGTATAGGACGTGGCCGTGGCTTGGATGACCGTGGCGGAGGCGGCACCGGCGACGGCAAGGAACAGCGTGGTGACGAGGAAGCGAATTGCGACGAGGGCAATCAACGCGTTGGAGGTGCTGGACGAGAGGGCGCAGCGAAACATGGGGGTTGGCTCCGCGATGGGCCGGCGCTCGGGATCGAGCTCGACCTTCTGGCGGATCCGTGGTTTCGATGCGGGGGAAATGGCAGGAATTTGACGGGATAGGGGCCCAAGGGACCCTTCCCGCGGAGTTTGCGCGCGAGTTGCGTGTCGGTCCGGCGATTTCGCGCGGCTGGGACCGGGTCAGCCCCCGCCCGCGCAGCGCTTCTTCG
>JANMTD010000224.1:0-18213 GCA_031390075.1 Deltaproteobacteria bacterium
ACCGCGGTCTACGCCGCGGGCGTCACCTCGAACTACAGCATCCTGCTGACGACCTCCTTCCAGGTCGCCGTCGCCGGCAGCTACACCTTCCAGGTCGGGACGGACTGGGGCCGCGGCGGCGCGGCGGCGCTGCTCGAAGGCACGACCGGCACGGTCCTCTCCGAGCGCGTGATCACCGACGATGTTTGGTGGAACAACAGCTGGAGCAATCCGGACGTCTTCACGACGACCTCGACCTTCGCCGTCGGCGACTCCGTGACCCTCGCCTGGGTCGGCTTCGAGGGCTGCTGCGGCGGCTCGTCGACGGTCCGGTTCTCGATCGACGGCGGTGCCTATCAGAACATGACGGCACCGAATTTCGATTCCTACACGATGGTCCCCGAGCCCTCGACGGCCCTGCTCTCCGGCCTGGGGCTGATGGGGCTCGCGCTGGTGGGCGGTCGACGCGCTCGGTCCTGAGCCCTCGGCCCATCGAGAGCGGTCAGTCCGGGTCGCCCGCGTCGTCCTTGTCACGCACCAGGAGACGTTCGAATTCGACGGCGGAGAGCGGGGGACTCAAGAGGTAGCCCTGGAGCTCGTCGCATCCGAGCAGCGTGAGCGATTGCGCCTGCGCGAGGGTCTCGACGCCCTCTGCGACGACGAACAGGGATAGGTGGTGGGCCATGGCGATGATGGCTGCGGTGACCGCCCTGTCCTCGGGACCACTCGGGGTCCGAACGACGAAGGATCGATCGATCTTGACACGATCGAGCTGGATTCGCCGAAGCGACGAGAGGGATGAGTAACCGGTTCCGAAATCGTCGAGGGTGATCTGGACGCCGAGCTCGTGGAGCTCCCGGAAGGCTCGATCCGTCGCTTCGCTCGCCTGCAGGATCGTGCTCTCGGTGATCTCGAGCTCGAGATCGCGTGGGCCGAGCCCCGAATCACGGAGCGAATCTCGAACCGTCGCGACGAAGTCCGGATGCTGAAGCTGCTGGCCGGAGACGTTCACTGCGAGCCGGATCGGCCGGCGCCCGCTCTCCCGCCAGATACGAGCCTGCTCGCAGGCCGCCCGGAGGACCCAGGCGCCGATCGGCACCATCAATCCCGTGTCCTCTGCGATCGGGATGAACTCGCTGGGCGCGATCGCGCCCTCGTCCCGATCCAGCCAGCGGATCAGGACCTCGGCGGCCCGGATCTCACCGCTGGCCACCTCGCGGATCGGTTGAAAGCAGAGCGAGAATTCCTCCGCCTCGATCGCGCGCCGGAGTCGCCGCTCGATCTCGAGCTTGCGTTCGGCCTGCTCGTTCATGGCGCTCGAGTAGAACTGGTAGCTGTTGCGGCCGTTGTTCTTGGCGCTGTACATCGCGGTATCGGCGTTGCGCAGCAGGGTCTCCACGTCGGCTCCATCGAGTGGACAGATGGCGATGCCGATGCTCGCAGTCACCCGGACCTCGTGGCGATCCAGCCTGAAGGGCTCGCCGAGGACATGCAGGATCCGGCGCGCGACTCGACCTGCGTCCTGGTCGACGCCGATCCCGTTCAGGAGGACCGTGAACTCGTCGCCGCCGATGCGGGAGACCGAGACTTCCCCTTCGCCCTCCTCGGCGGACGGCTTGCCGACCCAATCGCTCGATCGCACGACACCCAGGATCCGCCGCGCGACCTGCATCAGCAGCTCGTCACCTGCCCGGTGGCCGAGGGAGTCGTTGACCCGCTTGAATCCGTCGAGATCGATGAAACAGATGGCGACCAGCTCACCCGTCCAGTGGACCCGCTTGATCGCCTTCTCCAGGCGCTCGTGATACCGCTGCCGATTCGGCAGGCCCGTCAGGCTGTCGTAGAGAGCGAGATTCCGGTTCTCCTCGATCGTTTGCCGCACGAGACGACGCAAGACGAGGAAGCAGCCGAGCGAGAGCGTCGCGATGCTGACGAGCAGCGCCAGGGTTCCGAAACGTCCGAGGCTGAATGCCTGCTCGCCGCCGGGCAGATACGGCGCCAGGGCATATCTCTCGATCGCGACGCCGAGCGCGACGAGGGGCACGACGGCGCCCAGCAGGTACGCGAGGTCGGTCCCGCGCTCGGCGGAGTGGGCGAAGATCGAGAGGGGATGCCATCGGTTCATGCGAAGATCTCGGGCCCCCGGGACAGAACGACTTCGATCACCGCGGAGCACCACGAAGATGTCGCTCGACCTGTTTGTCGTACAGCGCGTCGACGACGGCCTGATCGGCGGCGCTCAGGTTCTTGAAGCGGATTCCCATCCCCCGCTCCCCGACCTCGAAGCGCGGGCCGACGTGCCAGGACGCCACCTCGCCGCAGAGCACGATCTCCCGCGGCGGCGCCGCGACCTTGATGCGGAGCTTGAGCTCCGTCCCGATCGGGGGCGGGCTCTCGGTCGAGACGAAGATTCCGCCCCGCGACATGTTGCTCATCAGGACACTCCCCAGTTGCCCCAGATTCTCGAAGCGCACCTCGAGCGATGTGGGGATGCGGGGTGTCGCTCGTCGCTGGACGCTGCCCGGCGCCTCGAGATCCCCGAAATCGAGATCGAGACGCTTGCGGAGATCCATCCAGCGCTCGAGCTCGTCGGGCGAGAGGCCGTCCGCACGACGCCGTTCAAGGCGCATGTACTCGCGAAACGTCGCGAGAGAATCTCTGCTCTTCCGAGGGTCAGGGCGCATCCTGCCCGGAGCCATCGGAGCGACGCCCGGTCCGGTTGATGGCTCGTCGAATCGATCGAACGAAGCGAGCCGGCGCGTTCCGGCCGGAGCGGAAGATTCCAGGCCCAGCCGATGGCGCGCTGCTCGACGGCCCTCGCGTCAGAGCCCGCTCGGCCGGTCGCCGATGATCTCGTCGTCGCGCAAGCGGTCGATCTCCGACGCCGACAGTCCGAGCAGGCCGCCCAGGATCTCCGCGTTGTGCTCCCCGAGCAACGGTGCCGCGCGGGAGAATCCGCGGCCGCCGGTGTCGCGGAACTGCAGCGGCTGCGTCGGAATCGGGATCCGCCCGGCGAGCGGATGATCGACCTCCTGGATGAAGTCGCTCTTCTGGATCGGATCGAGCCGGACCCCCATGCGCGCCGCGGTCACCGGTGCGCACGGGATGCCTGCGGCGAGCAGACGCTCGACGACACGCTCCTGCGCCTGATCCAATACCCACGGCGCGAGGACGTCGTCGATGCGGTCGTGCTCTCGCCGCCGTCCGGCGCGGGTGGCGAATCGCGGATCGCTCGCCCAATCCGACCGACCGAGCAGCGCCGCGAGGGCCGTCCACTGCGCGTCGGTCTCGACCGACATCGCGAGCCAGTCGGGTTGGCCGAGGGAGTCGAGGCCGGCGCAGGCGTAGAGACCCTGGGGCGCTGCGAAGACGGATCGATTGCCCTCGCCGGTCAGCAGCGTACCCGTCGCGTCGTATTCAGCGACACCCTCGGCGGTGATCGCGAGCAGCGTCTCGACCATCGCCGACTCGATCGCGCAGCCCGCGCCCGTCGCGTCGCGCTGGGCCAGGCCGAGGAGCGCGGCATAGGCCGCGTGGAGACCGGCGAGCGGATCCGCGCACGCGCGCGGCGTCAGGGGGCCCGCTTTTTCGCCTGCGGACTCGGGATAGGCCGTCAGCCAGGCGAGGCCGCTGACCTGCTCCATCGTCTGCGCGAAGCCGACCCGATTGCGCCACGGCCCATCGAGCCCGAAGGCGGGCATCCGGACCATCACGAGGCGGGGATTCGCGGCGCAGAGCTTCTCCCAGTCGAGGCCGAAATTGTCGAGCACACGGGGCGAGAAGTTCTCGATCAGGACGTCGGACTTCTTCACGAGCTCGAGCAGCAGGTCGATCCCGCGCGGCCTCGTCAGGTCGAGGGTCAGGCTGCGCTTGCCGGTATTGGCGCTGTGGAAGGTCGGACCGAACTCCCACCAGCCTGCGGCGTCCCGGGACTTCTGGGTTCCGAAGCGCATGCCGTCGGGGCGCTGGATCGACTCGATGTGGATCACGTCGGCGCCGAGACCGGCGAGCACGAAGGTCGCGTAGGGTCCGGCCCAGAAGGCCGTGAGATCGAGGACCCGTAGGCCTTCGAGCGGACGGGCGCGCGGGGCGTCGCGCGACGCGAGGTCCGCCGAGGCGTGCGCCGCGCCATGCGCGCCCTGCACACGAGGCATTCCGGGCGACGCCGCCTCGCGCTCGCGGGCGAAGGCCGCACCGTCGGACACGGCCTGCGCGAGCGTCGGGGCTGGCGCGAGGTCCGGGCGCGACCACGCGGTCGAGGCACAGGGCACGCGCGGCTGGAGGAAGCCGCCGCGGGGATTGCGGACGAAGACGCCGCGCTCGGTCAGGTGGTCGATCGTCGGCAGCAGTGCGCCGTGGCCGATCGGCGCGGCGGGAACCCGGAGCAGCTCGCTGCGCTCGAGCAGCTCCTCGGTCGTGTGTTCGCGGGTGTAGGCGCGCACGCTGGCGCGGATCTCTTCCGCGCGGGCGATGCGCGTCATCATGTGCGCGAGCATCGGATCGTCTGCCCATTCGGGGTGTTCGACGAGCAGAGAGAAATCCATCCACTGCTGCGCCGTGAAGATGCAGAAGCCGATCCAGCCGTCGGCCGTCGGCTCGATGGACGGAACGTCTTCACTCGCGGGCAATGCCCAGACCTGGGAGAAGTGGCCCCAGACACTGCCTGCGTTGGTCAGCGTCGGCAGGATCGCCTCGAGCTTCGAGAGCTCGACCCGCGCCCCGAGTCCGTCTCGGCGGGATGCACGCAGCGACGCGGCGATGCCGAGCGCCGCGTACGTCCCCGTCAGCCACTCGACGACCTCCCCGCCCGAGGTCAGTGGCGGAAGTCCCGCGCGTCCGCGCGAAGCCGTCGAGCCGCACCATGCCTGCAGCGTGAAGTCGTTCGCCGGTCGATCGGACCAGGCGCTCGCGGAGCCGAAATTCGAGATCGAGAGCCAGCTCGCCGCGGGATTGAGGCGAGCCAGGGCGCGCTCCCCGATTCCCCGCGCGTCGCGATCATGCCCTTCGAGAAAGACGGCCGACAGCGAATCGAGGACGGCATCACATTCCCGATAGAGGTGGTGGAGCGCCGATCGTCCGGCTTCGCTCTCGAGGTCGAGAACGAGGGCGCGCTGATTCGTGCGGAGGTATCGAAAGAGCAGCCCGTCGCCGTCGGCATCGAAAGAGGCGTCGGTCACCCCGCGGCGCCGGAGCGGGTCGCCTTCCGGCGGCTCGATCGAGACGATCTCGGCCCCGGCATCGGCCAGCAGCTTCGTCGCATAACCCCCGGCGATCCCGCCGGACAGGTCGACGATGCGCACGCCGTCGAGGGGTCTTCGAGCTTGCGGTCGCATGGGATTGGCCTCGCCTCGTTCGCGTGAACGGCGATTGAATCCCACATCCCAGGAGGCGTCGAGTGCGGATCCAGTCGGGGCGACTAGACCACCTCGTCCGCCCAGACGCGAAAGCTTCGAAGCGTGTTGTCGCCGAATGTGGTCGTCATCGCGACGTCGGCGGCGTCCCGGCCTCGGGCCAGGAGCACCCTGCCGATGCGCGGCACGTTGTTGCGCGGGTCGAAGGTGTGCCAGCGACCGCCGAGATAGGCCTCGAACCAGGCTGCGAAATCCCCCGGCGGATAGGGCGGCGGCATGCCTGCGTCGCCGAGGTATCCGGTGCAGTAGCGCGCGGGAATGTTCAGGGCTCGACAGAACGCGACCGCGAGATGCGCGAAGTCGCGACAGACGCCGCGGCGCTCTTCGTAGGCCTCCGAGGCCGTCCGGGTGACGCGCGCGTGCTCGTAGCCGAATGCGATGTGTCGGTGGGTGAAATCGCAGATCGCCTGGACGCGGGGCCAGCCGGGCGTGGTCGCCCCGAATAGCTTCCAGGCGAGGTCGAGCAATCGATCGCTGTCGCAGAAACGACTCGCGAGCAGGAACACGAGCGTCTCTTCGGGCAGCCATTCGACGGGCACCTGGCTGGCATCCCAGGTCACCGGATCGGCCAGACCGGTATCCCGCACGACCGCGTCGGTCGAGAGCGAGAGCAGCCCTGCCGGAGCCACGAACCGGCTGCACCAGTTGCCGAAGCCGTCGCGGTATCCGGAGATCGGGACTGAAGGAACCAGGACCAGGTGGTCGGGGGCCGCGAGATCGGAGACGCGAGTGAAGTGGACGTTGAGGGTCGCGATGACCGGGGTCGGTTGCGGGAACTCGTACTGTAGCTCGTACCCGATCCGAAACTTCATGACTTGCTCCGCGGCCTGTGGACTCACCTCATGAACCGATCTCCAATCGTCACGATAGGCGACTTCCCCGAAACCCGACTTCCGTACCCACTCTGGGTACGGGAGTCGAGCACGAAGCGCACGCAACTGGCTCGACTGGGCGTGTATGCGCTCGGGTCGACGCCCTCACCGGAAGATCCCCTCCCGCAGGTCCCGCGAGAAATGCACCCGCAGGCCGAGCACCGCCGGCGCGATCATCCACGGCAGGTTGAAGGCCAGGTAGTAGGCGGTGTTCGGCGGCGGGTGCGGGCCGAGGAAGGTCTGCACGAAGTAGAAGAACATGTTCGTCACGGCGGCGCCCGCGTAGACGAGGCCGAGCGGCCGGAGCCACGGGGACAACCGCACGAGCCCGATCATCACGAAGAGCAGGACCGGCGCCTGGAAGAAGCCGTCGAAGAGTGTCGCGGCGATCAGGTTCGGCGGCGGATCGAGGTGGGCCGGCTCTTCTGCCACGGCCCACTCGTGGAGCGCGCGCAGCGGCGGCCACGGGCTGTCGGCCGAGACCGGAACCCCGAGCCCCTCCGGCAGGCTGAACAGGAATCCATAGAGGACGGAGATGCTGAAGAACGCGACGAGAACGAGATCGAGGGGACGGCGATGGATCGGCTTCATGATTCAGGCACTCCCGGGCAGCGTGCCGAGCTGCCCCATGAGCCCCATCGTATCCGAATAGCGATAGGCGCGTCGGACCCTGCCGGCCTCGACCTGGAGCAGCGTGCAGTTCTCGAGCTTGAAGCGTCGACCCGTCGCGGGGCGCCCGAAGAATTCGCCGTCGTTCGTGCCCTCGAGCGTGTAGCGCAGCGTCACGAGCCCGCCGCTCTCGACCAGCGCGATCGGCTCTAGATGGACGTCGCTCACGGCCTTCCACCAGCGCGCGAGCGCCTCGACCTCCGCTTCGGCCCCGACCGTCGACTCCTTGCCGTGGACGTACGAGACGTAGTCGTCGTGAATCAGCGTGCGATAGCCCGCCGAGTCGCGACTGTTGTCGCAGTCGATCACGGCCTTCACACATTCGATCGCTGTCCGCATGCCTCGCCTCCTCAATGACCCGTGAAGACGGGCTCGCGCTTCTCCATGAAGGCGCGCGGACCTTCGCGCGCGTCCTGCGACCGGACGACCGGCCCCGAGAGCTCGTGCTCGATCCGGAACGCGTCCTCGAGCGGCAGGCCGCTCGTCCGGATCGCAGCTTCCTTGATCGCACGCATCGCCAGCGGCGCGTTCTTCGCGAGTCGCTCCGCGAACTCGAGCGCCCGGGGCAGCACGCGCTCGGGCGCCACGACCTCGTTCACGAACCCGAATGCCAGCGCATCCTGCGCCGAGATGCGGTCGCCCGTCAGCAGCACCTCCATCGCTTTGCACCAGGGCATCTGCCGCGGCAGCCGGACCATCGATCCGCCCCCCGGCACGAGCCCGCGCTGCACTTCCGAGAGTCCGAAGCTCGCGTCCGTCGACGCGATGCGGATGTCGGTCGCCTGCAGGATCTCCGTCCCCCCGGCGAGGGCGAAACCATTGATCGCGGCGACGATCGGCTTGTAGAGCTCGAAGGGGCGCAGCAGCGCCGTGCCCATGACGCGACCGGGGTCGGCCATGAAGCGTCGGTCCCAATCGTCGTCCGCTTCCCGCGCACCGGTCAGGAGCGGCAGTAGGCGGCCGAGGTCCCCGCCTGCGGAGAAGGCAGTCCTGCCGGCGCCGGTCAGGATCGCGACCCGCAGACTCTCGTCGTCCCGGAAATCGACCCAGGCCTCCGCGAGGCGGACCATCAGCTCGGGCGAGAGCGCGTTGCGGCGCTCGGGCCGATTGAACGTGAGGACGGCGATGCCAGCGTGTTTTCCCGTGAGCTTCTCATAGAGCAGATCGGGCATCGTCCTGGGACTCCCTCGGTGCAGGCATCCGCGCGGCCGCTTCGGCGGTCGTCCGGGGAAACGTCCGGCGGATGAGAGCCGATCGAAGCAGGCCGCGCTAGGGGCCGCGCCGCGCCGATTCGCCCGAAATGCCCCGTTTGCTTCCCGATCGCGAGCCGCTTATACCTCTGCCCACGCGCCCATCACGGTCCGGCCGCCCGCCGGGTTCGGTCCATCGCCGCATGAATCTCGTCGCTCTCAAGATGCTGCTCGGCGACCGCGCGAAATACCTCGGGCTCGTCTTCGGCATCGGCTTCGCGACGCTCCTGATGTCGCAGCAGGTCTCGATCTTCATCGGCCTCATGACGCGCACCGCGAGCCAGATCATGGACGTGCGCGAGCCCGACATCTGGGTCATGCATCCGCGGGTCAAGTACGTCGACGAGCTCGAGGCGATGCCCTCGGTCGATCTCTCGCGCGTCCGCGGCGTCGACGGCGTCGCGTGGGCCGTGCCGCTCTACAAAGGCAATGCCGTCATCCGCTCCGACGAGGGCCTGCTGCAGCAGGTCATCCTGATGGGCCTCGACGACGGCTCGCTCGTCGGCCGGCCGCCGAAGATCCTGATGGGCTCGCTCGCCGACCTGAAGCGGCCGAACGCGCTGATGATCGATCGCGCGGGCCACCAGTTCATCTGGCCCGGCGAGCCGCTCAGCATCGGTCGCATCGTCGAGATCAACGACCGCCGGGTCGAGATCGTCGCGATCGCGAAGGCCTCGCCGCCCTTCGTGACCTTCCCCGTCGTCTACACGCGCTACAGCGAGGCGCTCCGCTTCACACCGCCCCAGCGCAACAAGCTCTCCTTCGTACTCGTGAAGGCGGCGGATGGCGTCGATCCCGACGTGCTCACGCGGCGGATCCGCGACCGCACGGGGCTCCAGGCGCTCACCTGGCAGGAGTTCGCCTGGCGCTCGGTACGCCACTACGTCGAGCGCACGGGCATCCCGGTCAACTTCGGGATCACCGTGACCCTCGGCTTCATCGTCGGCGCCGCGGTCGCCGCCCAGACCTTCTACATCTTCGTGCTCGAGAACCTGCGCCAGTTCGGCGCCCTGAATGCGATCGGGGTCACCGACCTCCAGATCCTGCGCATGGTGATCCTGCAGGCCCTTGTCGTCGGCGTGCTGGGTTATGCGCTCGGCATCGGCCTCTGCTCGCTCTTCTTCTGGTTCACCCGCGACGTGCCCGCCCTCGACGGCTTCATCCTGCGCTGGCAGGTGATCGCCGGCACGGGCGTCGCCGTCGCGATCATCATGCTGCTCTCGAGCCTCGCCTCGATCCGCAAGGTCTTCGTGCTCGATCCCGCGGTGGTGTTCCGTGGCTAGTGCCGTCGCGATGCGTGCGCAGGGCGTGGTCAAGGATTTCGAGAACGGGGGCACCGCGACGCGGGTGCTCCACGGCGTCGACCTCCAGATCGAGGCCGGCAGGCTGACTCTCCTGATCGGCCCTTCGGGCTGCGGCAAGACGACGCTGCTCTCGATCCTGACGGGCATCCTCACGCCGAGCGCAGGCGAGGTCGACGTGAAGGACGTGCGCATCACGGCGCTGCGGGGTGCGACCAAGGCGCGCTTTCGCCGCGAGAACCTGGGCTTCATCTTCCAGCAGTACAACCTGCTCCCCGCGCTGTCCGCCGCCGAGAACGCGGCGATCCCGCTCGTCGCCGGCGGCATGCCCCTGCGTGAGGCCGCCGAGCGGGCTCGTGCGACGCTCGCGCGGATCGGCATGGCCGACCACGCCGACAAGCTCCCGAACCAGCTCTCGGGCGGACAGATGCAGCGCGTCGCGATCGCGCGCGCCCTCGTCCACGGCCCGAGCGTCATCGTGTGCGACGAGCCGACCGCGGCCCTCGACGAGGAGACGGGCCGCAAGGTCATGGAGATCCTGCGCGGGATCGCGAGCGATCCGAACAACGCCGTGCTCGTCGTCACCCACGACAATCGCGTCTACCACTTCGCGGACCGGATCGTCACGATGAACGACGGCCGCATCACCGGAGAGATGACGCCGCCGCGCGCATCGGAGAGACAGCATGCCTAGGGGAATCCTGGTTCGATGGCTCCTGCCGATCGTGGCCTTCTCGCTCTTCGGGTTCGCCATCTTCACGACGCTTTCCCAACCGACGCGAAGCGAAACGGAGCCCGCGCTCGCCGTGCCGGCGACGCATTTCGCCGCGACCGTCGCGGGCGTCGGCGTGATCGAGCCCCGCGGAGAGGCGATCGCGATCGGCACGAACCTCCCCGGCATCGCGACGGCCGTGCATGTCCGCGCCGGCGACCGCGTTCGCGCCGGTGATCCCCTCTTCACGATCGACGATCGGTCCGTGCGCGCCGAGCTCGCGCTTGCGAAGGCCCAGGTCGCATCGGCCGAGGTCGCCGTCGCCGACGCCCGCGATCAGTTCGAGCGGGCGCGAAAGAGCTTCGAGCAGAAGGCGACGAGCGATGCCGAGGCGACGCGCAAGCGCTTCGGCGTCGCGGGGGCGGAGACGCGGCTGGCCGAGACCCGCGCCCGGGTCGCCGCGCTCGGGACCGAGCTCGATCGGCTCTCCGTCGAGAGCCCGAGCGCGGGGCGCATCTGGCGCGTGAATCTCCGGGTCGGCGAGTTCGCGCAGGCGGGCCCCCTCGCCTCGCCGCTGGTCGTGTTGGGCGACGATTCGCAGCTCCACGTGCGCGTCGAGATCGATCAGACCGACGCCCATCGCGTGCGACCCACAGCGAAGGCGGAGGGCAACCTGCGCGGCGACGCGGATCGGCGCATTGCGCTGGCGTTCGTGCGCTTCGAGCCCCTCGTGCAGCCCAAGCGCGCGCTCACCGGCGATGGCACGGAGCGCGTCGACACACGCGTGCTCGAGGTGATCTACGCGCTCGCGAAGGCCGCGCCAGAGCCCTTCGTCGGCCAACAGATGGACGTCTTCATCGAAGCGGAGCCGCTCGGGATCGAGGGCGACGGGCGCTGAAGGCCGCGCCGCCTATCAATGCGGCAGCGTGTCCCCAGGCGCCTCCACCGACGCGCCGTGCGCCTGCACCGCCGCGGCATGGCCCTTGGACGTGGGCTGCCAACCCAGCAACACCAGCAGGACGAAGAAGCCGACGACATAACCGAGCGCGACGTGCCAGCCGCTCGCGAGCCAGCGGCCGACTGATTTCGCCTCGGGAAACATGTTCGTGATCGCGACGCCGGCCGAGGAACCGAACCAGATCATCGAGCCGCCGAAACCCACGGAGTAGGCGAGCATGCCCCAGTCGTAGCCGCCCTGTTTGATGGCGAGGGCCGTCAGCGGGATGTTGTCGAAGACAGACGACAGGAAGCCGAGACCAAAGGCCGTCTGCCACGACGCGGCGGGCAGGCGTTCGACCGGCATCATCGTCGCCGACAGGACGAGGGCGAGCAGGAAGCACGAGCCCTTCACGGCCTCGGGCAAGAGCGACCAGGTCGGCTTGCGCCAGGACGAGGTCGCCAGGATCGCGAGCCAGACGGCCACGCCGATGAACGGGAAGGCCTCGGCTTGCGCGGGGTAATGGAGATTGATCAGCAGGTTCGCCGAGATCGCCGCGACCAGGATGATGCCGACCACGCCCATGCGCGCCCAATCGACGTGCAGATTCGCCGGCGATTCCCTGAGGATCGGGGAATGCTTGTGCTGTTGAAGCGCCGCGGGAATGCCGCACACGACGAGCGCCACGACCGCCGCGGCGTAGGCATGGAAGACCGCCAGGGGCGAGATCCCGCTGATCCACATCATCGTCGTCGTCGTGTCGCCGACGACGCTGCCCGAACCGCCGGCATTCGAGGCCGCGACGATCGCCGCGATGTACCCGATGTGGACCCGGCGGTTGAAGACCGTCTGCGCCATCGCGCCCCCGATCATCGCCGCGGCGATGTTGTCGAGGAAGGACGACAGCACGAATACCATGACGAGCAGCGCGAAAGCCCCCTTCCAATCGTCGGGGAGGTATTTCGGCAAGAGCTTCGGCAGCTCGCTCAGCTCGAACTGGTTCGCGAGCAGCGCGAAGCCCGTCAGCAGACAGAAGAGGTTGACGACCACGACCCACTCGTGTCCGAGATGGGAGACGAGGCCCGAGAAGCCGATGCCGTGCTTGAAGCTGCTGAAGAAGAGGTTGTAGAGCGTGATGACCGAGAGGCCGGTCGCCGCCACCTGCAGCGTCTTGTGGTGGAAGATCGCGACGCCGATCAGGGTCAGGGCGAACAGGATGAAATCGATCGGAATGCCCGCGACCGCCGGGAGCGGCGGTCTCTCGAAGTGCTCGGCCGCCGCAGGCAGGGCCATCATCACGAGCGCGGCCCCGGCGGAGATCGGACGAAAAAACAGGCGACGAGGCATCAGGGCTCCCATTCGAATCACGACTCCGTTGCGGCGCACACCCTATCACGGGATGGATCGCTCGGATCAGTCGGCCCGGAGCTCTTCGAGGTAGCTCGCGCGCGCCTCTCCATCGACGAAGGAAAAGGAGCAGAGGACCCGGTCGACGAGGCCGCCAAAGCGCGCCTTGAGCGCCGTCGCGACCTTCGCAGGCTCGGCCACGATCGCGAACTCCTCGAGTACCTCGTCGCGGATCAGCTCGCCCATCGCCTGCCATTCGCCCCGCTTCGACAGGCGATTGAGCTCCCCCTGGAGCTCTCCCCAGCCGTGGACCTCGAGCACGCCGCGATAGGCCGGAGTCGATCCGTAGAAGCCGATCTGCGTGGCGATCGCGACGCGCATGAGCTCCCACTCCTTCTCGTCGCGCCCCGTCACGATGAAGGCCGGATAACAGAGCTCGACGTCCCGTCGCGCCCGCCCCGCGCGCGCGAGTCCGCGCTCGAGGGCGGGATGGCTCACCTCGCGCAGGTAGCGCGCGGTCGTGAAGGCGTGGACGAGCATGCCGTCGGCCACCTCGCCGACGACCTCGGTCATCTTCGGACCGACGGCCGCGAGCACGACCCGCGGCGGCCCGTAGGGGTTGTTCTTCGGCGTGAAGGTCGGGGTCATCAGCGTGTGCGTGTAGTGCTCACCGCGAAACGCGAGCTGCTCGCCCTCGTACCAGCAGCGCCAGATCGCGCGAAGTGCCTGCACGAACTCCCGCATCCGCGCGGCGGGCGGCGACCAGGGCATGCCGAAGCGTTTCGTGACGTGCGGCTTGATCTGGGAGCCGAGGCCCAGGATGAAGCGCCCCTTCGAATACGCCTGCAGGTCGTTCCCGATCTGGGCCACCGTCATCGGATTGCGCGCGAAGGCGACCGCGATCGAAGTCATGAGCTCGATCCGCTGGGTGTGCTCGGCGGCGAGCACCAGGGGCAGGAAGGGATCCGAGTCGATCTCCGCCGTGACGAGGGCGTTGAAACCCTCGGCCTCGAGGGCGCGGGCCGCCGGACCGACCTTCGAGAGGTCCGAGATGCCGAGGAGCCCCGAATCGACCTTCATCGCGTCACTCCTTGTCGGCTCGCCTGCTCGCTCGCCACAGCGCGTGCGAATGCGGGGGAACTGCTTCAATGTTCGTACCAGAGTCGCGCCGACGGTGTCAACCTGGAGCTTTCTCCCGGTCCCGCTCTGCTAGTCAAGGAGTCGCAGGTGGCCAAGCCGATCCGGATCGCGAACTGCTCGGGCTATTTCGGGGACCGCGCGACGGGAATGCGCGAGATGGTCGAGGGCGGCCCGATCGACGTGTTGACGGGCGACTGGCTCGCCGAGCTGACGATGCTGATCCTCGCCCGAACGCGGGCGAAGCGGCCGAACGGGGGTTATGCGCGGACCTTCGTGACCCAGCTCGAGGAGGTCATGGGGACCTGCCTCGAGCGGAGGATCAAGGTCGTCTCGAACGCCGGGGGTCTCGATCCCGAGGGCTGCGCCCGCGAGCTCCACGAGATCGCGGCGCGCCTCGGCCTCTCGCCGAAGATCGCCTTCGTGCGCGGCGACGATCTGATGCCGCGCCTCGCCGACCTCGTCGCGAGCGGCCAGCTCCGCCATTTCGAGACCGGAGACCCGATCCAGGATCCGGGCCGCTACCTCACGGCCAACGCCTATCTCGGTTGCTTCGGCATCGTCGACGCCCTCGAGCGCGGTGCCGACATCGTCGTGACCGGCCGCGCGACGGATGCGGCGATCGTCTGCGGCCCCGCCGCCTGGCACCACGGCTGGAAGCGCAGCGACTGGGACGCCCTCGCCGGCGCCGTCGTCGCGGGCCACCTGATCGAGTGCAGCAGCCAGGTCACGGGGGGCAACTACTCCTTCTTCCAGGAAGTGCCCGGCATCGAGCACATCGGCTTTCCCTTTGCGGAGATCGCTTCCGACGGATCCTGCGTGATCGGCAAGCACGATGGCACGGGCGGCCAGGTCTCGCTCGGGACCGTCACGTCCCAGCTCCTCTACGAGATCGCTGGACCCCGTTATTTCGGCCCCGACGTCACGGCGCGCTTCGACACGATCCGGCTCGAGGAGGTCGCCCGCGATCGCGTGCGCGTCTTCGGCGTGCAGGGGGAGCCGCCGCCCGACACGCTCAAGGTCTGCATGAATCGAAACGGCGGCTATCGCAACGACATGCGGGTCGCGCTCGCGGGCCTCGACGTCGACGCGAAGGCGCGGGTCGTCGAGGCGGCCTTCTGGCGCGCCTGCCCGTACGCGCCGCGCGACTATCAACAGGTGACGACCCGCGTGCTGCGGACGGAGAAGGCGGATCCGGCCTCGAACGAGGAGGCGATCGCCGTCTGGCACATCTGCGTCAAGGATCCCGACGAGAAGAAGGTCGGGCGCGCGTTTTCGAACGCGGTGGCCGAGCTCGCCCTGTCGTCGATCCCGGGTTATTTCGCGCTCGGCGGGGGCCCGGCCGAAGCGCGGCCCTTCGGCGTCTACGAGCCGGCGCGGGTTCCGGCGGCGACGGTGCCCCAGGAGGTCGTCTTGCTAGGGCATGAGCTCGGGCATGAGGTCGGGGGCGAACTCGGCGGCGACGTGCGGCGCGTGGATTCGGTCGCCCCGCGCGGTGAGGTCGCGGTCGTACCGGCGCCCGGGCCGAAGGGAGCCGTGCCGAGCGGGTCGACGCGCCGCGTGCCCCTCGGCCTCGTCGTCGGCGCTCGCTCGGGCGACAAGGGCGGCAACGCGAATCTCGGCGTCTTCACGCGCAGCGATCCGGCCTGGGCCTGGCTCGACGAGTACCTGACGACCGATCGCCTGCGGGCGCTCCTGCCCGAGCTGTCCGGCTTCGAGGTCGAGCGGCACCGCTTTCCCGCGCTCCGGAGCCTCAACTTCGTCGTGCACGGGCTGCTCGAGGAGGGCGTCGCCGCGGCGACGCGCCAGGACGGACAGGCGAAGAGCCTCGGGGAGTGGCTGCGCGCGCGGACGGGCGAGGTGCCCGAGACGCTGCTCGCCTGAGACCGGCTGACGGCTCTTTATTGGGTTCAGCCGCGCAGCTGCGTCTCGGCGGGAATCGCGCGCTGCGCCGATTCGGGGTTGACGAGCTCGACCTCGCCCTCGACGCAGACGCCGGGGCCGAAGCGGAAATCGCCCCGGACCTCGAGCTTGCGGCAGGCGCGGAGCGACGGCGCCCCGTCTTCGAAGCGCGCCTCGAAATCGGCGATCTGCGAGAAATAACGCGGATCGAGGTCGATCACGCGTGTGCGATCGAATTCCGGATCCCGGGCCACGATGCGTGCGTCGCTCGCGAGCTCGTAGGCGTCGGACCAGAGCACCAGCAGGTCGTTCGTCGTCTTGACCGGGGCAAAGCGCTCGCGCGGGACCGCGATCGCCCGCGCCCCGTCGAAGCATTCGATCGCCGAGCCCATCGCCGTCTCGAGCTGGAAGCAGCGCGGACTCGCCGGATTCGAGGGCGAGACGCGCTTCTCATTGCAGATGACGGGCAGCGGAAGACCGTCGGGCGAAGCCGCCAGCACCGCCGCCAGGGCGTCGAGGTCGAGCCAGAGATTGTTCGTATTGAAGAAATGATGGCGCTCGATGTCCTGGAACGCGGCGACGTCCTCGGCGGCGCATTGCGCGCTCTCGCGCAGCACGAGACGGCCTCCACGCCGGGCCAGGTGACCGCCCTTGCGGTCGGCCGGCGTGCGGTGAGCGACCTCCATCGCGAAGGGCAATCCCTCCTCGGCGAGCCAGCCGAGCAGTCGGAGGTCGAGCACGGCGCCGAGGTTGTCGGCATTCGACACGAACGCATAACGGAAGCCGTTCGAGCGCAGGGTCTCGAGCATGCCCGAGCTCGCGAGCGCGATGTAGAGATCGCCGTGGCCCGGCGGGCACCATTCGAGGGATTCGTCCTCGGGCCAGACGATCGGCCGGAACGTCTCGGCGTCGATGCGCGGGACCCGGTGCTGGAGGAAGTCGAGGGGGACCTGCTTCTCGAGCGCGGGATGGACGAGCAGCGCGGCCAGCGAGTCGTCCCGCGTCCGGTAGCTGTTCATCAGGACGAGCGGCAGGTCGACGCGGTAGCGAGCCCGCTGATGGAGCACCTGTCGCGCGATCAGGTCGAGAAAGCTGATGCCGGGCCGCACGGGCAGCAGGCTCTTCGCCTTCGAGAGCCCCATGCTGGTCCCGAGTCCCCCGTTCAGCTTGATGATCGCAGTCCGGGCGACCGCTTCGCGGCCGGCGTCGGCATAGCGCTCGAGGTCCGCGAGCTCGGGCAGGCTCTCGACCGGCTCGATCTCGCTCTCGCGAATCAGGGTCGCCCCGCCCTCCGCGACGTAGCGGGCGGCGCGCAGGAAGGCACGGGTCGCGATCTCGGGGACCTTCTCCCGACGCATCTGCTCGGCGAAACGCGCGAGCGCCGCGTCGTCGAGCTTCCTTCCCGATTGCTTTCCCGAGCGAGCTTCCAAGCCGTCCCCCGTCCCGATCGACCCTGCGAGAGCTGGAACCCGTTTCGACCGACCCGGTTCGTGGCTTTCGCCCGATGTGGGTCACCGGCCCGGGCGAAAGGGGGTCGGCCTGCCGGCGCGGGGCCGATCGGGTCGCCAATGCGCAGGCGCCCGGCTCGAGGCTAGCGTTGCGGCGATTCCACCAGGAGGCGCCCCGTGGCTGGCCAGCCGATCCGCATCGAAGACCTCCGAAACCCGATCCTCGACGATCAGCAGAAGGCCGCCCTGGCGTACGGCGAATCGACCCGCACGGAGCTCACCGTCGAGGCGGTCCTCGCCGCCGCCGTGGAGACGACGGGCCTCGACGATTTCGGCCCCGACGACTTCCGCGAACGCCTGGCCCTCTGGCTCGCCTGCGCGGACGACGACCCGAACCGCACCGGCCTCGGGCGCATGATCCATTTCAACGACTGCGCGCGCTACGCCGCCGCACGGCTCCGGATCCGCGACCTCCTGAAGCAGCATCCCGAGATCCACGACCTGAAGATCCAGGCGCCGATCATCGTCGTCGGCCTGCCCCGCTCGGGCACGACCCACCTCGTGAACCTGATCGCCGCCGACGAGCGCCTGCGCTCGATGCCGCTCTGGGAGGGCCAGGAGCCGGTCCCCGATCCGAACGAGAAGCCCGGTCCCGACGGCATCGATCCGCGCTGGCACCGCTGCAACGCGATCTGGGAACGCATGCGCACGGGCTCGCCCCTGCTCGCCGCCATGCATCCCATGGAGCCCGACCACATCCACGAGGAGCTCGAGTTCCTGCTCCCCGATTTCACCAGCTACAACATCGAGTGGGTCGTCCGCGCACCGCGCTGGCGCGACTACTATCTCGCCCACGACCAGACGCCGCACTATCAAGGGGCATTGCTCACGGGATTGAAGATCCTCCAGTGGTTCAAGCCGCGGGAGCGCTGGGTCCTGAAATGCCCGCAGCACCTCGAGCAGATCGGCCCGCTGATGAAGACCTTCCCGGACGCGACGGTCGTGGTGACCCATCGCGATCCGGTCTCGGTGATCCAATCGGCCGCCACGATGCTCGCCTACGGTGCACGCATGAACTACCGCACGACCGACCCCGAGTGGTACCTCGAATACTGGCACGACCGCGTCCGGCGCCTGCTCGGGGCCTCGGTCCGCGACCGGCGCCTGCTGCCCTCGGACCGGACCGTCGACGTCCTCTTCCACGAGTTCATGAAGGACGACATGGCCACCGTCGAGCGCATCTACGAG
>JANMTD010000231.1:0-3308 GCA_031390075.1 Deltaproteobacteria bacterium
GTCGTAGAGCGTCACCTTGCCGTCGCCGGGCAGGCCCGAGCGAAGCAGCATCTCTTTGATCTGCCCCTCGTCGGCGCCGTCGAACACCGGCGTGGCGACGCGGAAGCCGAGGCGGGCGGCGGCCCAGCCGAGGTGCGTCTCCAGGATCTGGCCGATGTTCATGCGCGAGGGCACGCCCAGCGGGTTCAGCACGATGTCGACCGGCGAGCCGTCGGACATGTAGGGCATGTCCTCTTCCGGAAGGATCCGGGAGATGACGCCCTTGTTGCCGTGGCGGCCGGCCATCTTGTCGCCCACCGAGAGCTTGCGTTTGATGGCGACGTAGACCTTCACCATCTTGAACACGCCAGGCGGGAGCTCGTCGCCCTTGCGCAACCGCGCGATCTTCTCGTCGAAGACGGCCTTGATCACCATCGCCTGCTCTTCCACGTGGTGGAAGACGCGGTCCACGTGCTCCTGCGTGCGCGCGTCGGTGACCTGGATCTCACGCCATCGGCGATCCGGGATCTGCGCGATCGCCTCGGCCGTGATCTTGTCGCCCGACTTGAGCCACTCGAGGTCCTTGCGCTCGTCGGCCACGCGGTTCGCGGCCTGCTTGCCCACGATCAGCTCGCGCACCTTGTTGAAAGCGCTCTTGCGGATGATCCGGATCTCGTCTTCCTGATCCTTCCGCAAGCGCTCGATCTCGGCCTCTTCGAGGGCCTTGGCGCGCTCGTCCTTCTCGACGCCGCGGCGGGAGAAGACCTGGGCGCCGATGATCGTGCCCGTGACGCCCGGCGGAACGCGCAGCGACGTATCCCGAACGTCGCCCGCCTTCTCGCCGAAGATCGCGCGCAGCAGGCGCTCCTCGGGCGAGAGCTGCGTCTCGCCCTTCGGCGTGATCTTGCCGACCAGGATGTCGTCCTGGTGGACTTCCGCGCCGATGCGCACGATGCCCGCCTCGTCGAGGTCGCGGAGCGCGTCCTCGCCGACGTTGGGAATGTCGCGGGTGATGTCTTCCTTCCCGAGCTTGGTGTCGCGGGCGACGCACTCGAACTCTTCGATGTGGATCGAAGTGAAGTAGTCGTCCTTGACGATGCGCTCGGAGATGAGGATCGAATCCTCGAAGTTGTACCCACCCCACGGCATGAACGCGACGGTCACGTTTGCGCCGAGTGCCATCTCGCCCCGATCCGTCGCCGGACCGTCCGCGATCACCTGCCCCTTCTTGACGCGGTCGCCCGCCTTCACGATCGGCCGCTGGTTGATGCAGGTGTTCTGGTTCGAGCGCTGGTACTTGATCAGGTTGATGATGTCGACGTTGCTGCCCGTGCCGTCGTCCTCGTCGGGCTTCATCACGATGCGCGCCGCGTCGACGGACTCGACGGTGCCGTCGCGCTTGGCGACGACCGTCACGCCCGAGTCGCGTGCCACGACCGCTTCCATGCCGGTCCCCACGAGCGGAGCGCTCGTGCGGAGCAGCGGAACGGCCTGCCGCATCATGTTCGAACCCATCAGGGCGCGATTCGCGTCGTCGTTCTCGAGGAAGGGAATCAGCGACGCGGCCACCGAGACCAGCTGGTTCGGCGACACGTCCATCATGTCGACTTCCTCGGGGGGGATCATCTCGAACTCGCCCTGCTTCCGGGCGGAGATGCGCTCGTCGACGAAGCGACCGTCCTTGTCGAGCACGGCGTTCGCCTGCGCGATTGCCATGCGCTCCTCGTCGAGGGCCGACATGAACTTCACTTCCTTCGTCACGCGGCCATCGCGCACCTGGCGATAGGGCGTCTCGATGAAGCCCATCTCGTTCACGCGTGCGAAGGTCGAGAGCGAAGCGATCAGACCGATGTTCGGACCTTCGGGCGTCTCGATCGGACAGATCCGGCCGTAGTGGGTCGGATGCACGTCGCGGACTTCGAAGCCCGCACGTTCGCGAGTCAAACCGCCTGGGCCGAGAGCCGACAAGCGACGCTTGTGGGTCACGGACGACAGCGGGTTCGTCTGGTCCATGAACTGCGAGAGCTGGCTCGATCCGAAGAACTCTTTGATCACCGCCGAGACGGGCTTGGAGTTGATCAGGTCGTGGGGCATCAGCGTCTCGATCTCCTGGAGGCTCATGCGCTCCTTGATCGCACGCTCCATGCGGACGAGACCGATCCGGTACTGGTTCTCGAGCAGCTCGCCGACGACGCGCACTCGGCGATTGCCGAGGTGGTCGATGTCGTCGATGCGCTTGCTCGGGTCGTTGCCGTTCTTCAGGTCGACCAGGTACTTCACCGCCGCGAGGATGTCCTGCTTGCGCAGGGTCGGGAGATCCGAGAGTTGGATCTCGGACGACGTATTCTGCACGCCGGAGGGATAGAAGGTCACCCGCTCTTCGCCATTCCACTCGAGCTTGTGGTTGAGCTTGAGCCGACCGACCTTCGAGAGGTCGTATCGCTCGGCATTGAAGAAGAGGTTGTTGAAGAGATTCGTGGCGGTGTCGATCGTCGGCGGATCACCCGGGCGGAGGCGACGGTAGATCTCGATGATCGAGTCTTCCTTCGACTGGGTCTTGTCGGCGAGCAGCGTGTCCCGCAGCGCCGTTCCGGTCGTGATCGGATCGAGGAAGAGCAACGGGAACTCGAGGATGTTCCGGGTGCGGAGCTCCTCGAGATGGGCCTCGGTCAGCTCCTCGTTGCACTCGACGATGACTTCGCCCGTCTCCTCGTCCACGATGTCGATGGGCGCGACGCGTCGAACTGCGTCGGAGCGGATCAGGTCCTCCTGGCCGACCTGGATCCATTCGATCCCCAGCTGGCGGATCTTGCGCGCCGCCGCCTTCGTGAACTTCTTGTCCTTGCGGACGAGGACTTCACCGTCATCGGCCTTGAGCTCACGCGTGCAGCGCTGGCCGATCAGGTTCTCGGGCTCGGTCTTCTTCATGATCTTCCGGCCGTCGAGCTTGATCGTCTCGATCGGGTAGAAGTACTGGAGAAGGTCCTCCGCCTGATAGCCGAGGGCCTTCAGGAGCACCGTGACGTGGATCTTGCGACGCCGGTCGATGCGGGCGTAGACGAGATCCTTGTGGTCGTACTCGATGTCGAGCCAGGACCCTCGGTACGGGATCACGCGACAGGAGAAGATCTTCTTCCCCGCAGCGCTGGCCGTCGTCGACACGGAGGTGTCGTAGAAGATGCCGGGCGAGCGGTGGAGCTGGGAGACGATGACGCGCTCGGTCCCGTTGATCACGAAGGTGCCGTTGTCGGTCATGATCGGGATTTCCCCGAAGTAGACCTCCTGCTCCTTCACGTCGCGGATCGTCTGCGCGCCCTCGGCGTCGTCCC
>JANMTD010000242.1:0-2280 GCA_031390075.1 Deltaproteobacteria bacterium
CGTCCGACCTAACCCAGGCCCATCCGCTTGGCGATGATCACCTTCATGATCTCGTTGCTGCCGGCGTAGATCGACTGCACGGCGGCGTCCTGGTAGTCACCCGAGATGGGATACTCCGCCATGAATCCGTAGCCCCCGAAGAGCTGGAGACACTCCGCCGCGACCCGCTTCTGGAGATCCGAGGTCCACCATTTGCCCATCGAGACCTCCTTCACGAGCTCGTCGCCGCGCACGTGGGCGGCGAGCAGCTTGTCCGTGAAGGCCTGCCCGATCTCGTACTCCGTCTCGAGCTCGGCGAGCTTGAACTGGGTGTTCTGGAAGGCGGCGATCGGCCGGCCGAAGGCCTGGCGCTCCTTGACGTAGGCGATCGTGTCGTCGAGGGAACGCCGGATCGACGCCATGCAACCCACCGCGATGCAGAGCCGCTCCTGCTGGAGCTTCTCCATCAACAGCTTGAAGCCCTGCCCCTCGCTGCCGAGCAGGTTCGCCACGGGCACGCGGCAGTCGCGGAAGAAGAGCTCGCTCGTATCCTGCCCCTTGAGCCCGATCTTCTCGAGGTTCCGCCCGCGCTCGAAGCCCGCCGTCCCCTCCTCGACGAGGATCAGGCTGATGCCGTCGTGGCGCAGCGCCGGGTCCGTCTTCGCGACCACGATCACGAGATGCGAGTTCTGGCCATTCGAGATGAAGGTCTTGGCGCCGTTCACGACATAGTGGTCTCCGTCGCGGATCGCCGTCGTGCGCACAGCCGCGAGATCCGAGCCCGCCCCGGGCTCCGTCATCGCGATCGCGACGAGGCAATCGCCGGCGATCGCCGGCACGAGGAACTTCTGCTTCTGGGCCTCACTGCCGTAGCTCGCGAGATAGGGCAGACAGATGTCCGTATGCAGCGAGGCCTGCAGGCAATGGGCCCGGGCGTAGCCGAGCTCCTCCATGATGATGGCGTCGTAGAGGAAATCGCCGCCGGCACCGCCGTACGCCGCCGGCATGTTGGCGCCGAGGTAGCCCTCCTCGCCCATCCGTTTCCAGATCGCGCGGGGGACGATCCCCGCCTCGTTCCAGGTCTGGATGTTCGGCTCGACCTCGTCCTTCACGAAGCGGCGGAACTGCTCCCGGAAGAGCTCGTGCTCATCACTGAAGATCTCGCGGCGCATCCTCGTTCTCCGCTCCCCGCCTTCGACATGGGTCCCGCCCGGCGACGCGCACAGCCACGCATCGCGGTCGCCAACGACGCTAGCATGAGCTCCCGTTCATCGTCGCGAGGAGAATCGACATGCTGGACCCGGATCTCGAGCGCAAGCTGCGCGAGCTGGTCGATCGCCAGGCGATCCACGACGTGATCCTCCGCTACTGCCGCGGGGTCGACCGCCTGGACCGCGAGCTGATCGTCTCCGCCTATCATCCCGACGCCATCGACGACCACGGCCTCTTCGTCGGTGCCCCCGAGGCCTTCGCCGACTACTTCTCGGCCTTCCACGCGAGCCAGCAATCCGCGACCCAGCACATCATCACGAACCATGCCTGCGAGCTCGACGGCGACACGGCCCACTGTGAGACCTACTGGCTCTTCGCCGCCATGAACCGCGAGGGTCCGGCGCTGTCCCTCGGCGGCGGCCGCTACATCGATCGCATGGAGCGACGCGGCGGCCGCTGGGCGATCGCGCAGCGCAAATGTCTCTACGACTGGCAAGGCGTCCCGGGCGACTACGACCTCACGCCCGACCAGCAGACGGCAATGCTCGGGGCCGGCCCCGCGACCCGCGACCGCAGCGACCCGTCCTACGAGCGCCCGCTCCGCGTCGACCCGAAGCGGATCAGCCAGCCGCCGCAGGGCTGACGCGAAGACCGGCTCAGCGCGGCTCTCGTCATGGAAGAGCGAACGCCATCAACGCATCGCCGGACTCGGACCAGACATGGCCCCCCGCCGCGATCACGACGTATTGCCGGCCGTCCGGGCCGAGGCGATAGGTCATCGGCGTGGCGTTGCCCGTGAACGGGAGGCGGTGACTCCAGAGCTCTTCGCCGGTCTCCGAATCGAAGGCCCGCAGATAGCGATCCGTCGTCGCGGCGATGAAGACGAGGCCGCTCGCGGTCGCGACCGGGCCGCCGAGATTCGGTGCGCCGAGCTTCTGGAAGCCCGGCCAGAGCCAGATCGGGAACGGCGCCTGGTCGCGGATCGTGCCGAGGGGCTTCTCCCAGGCGATCTTCCCCGTCGTGAGGTCGACGGCGACGAGCGTGCCCCAGGGCGGCGGCGAGCACGGCGCACCGAAGGGCGAGAGGATC
>JANMTD010000343.1:0-5519 GCA_031390075.1 Deltaproteobacteria bacterium
CTGGGCGATCACCCGCTCGTCGACCAGCAGCTCGAGATTCTAGACGTAGATCGACTCGCCGTCGGCGAATACGAGAGCCTTCCCAGCGTCCCCGATCCCCTGCACGACGCGCCGCATCGCCCGTCGGATCGTCCCCGTCTCGAGGTCGATGACCTGCATGCCCTTGGCGCCGACGATCACGAGCTCGCGGCCCACCGCGGCGAGGCCGAGGACGCGGCCGATCTCGCCCCGGGACCACGACCGCTCCCGCGTCGCCCGCCCCTGCTCGAACTCGACCAGCTCGAGCCCCTCTTCACCATAGATGGCGACCCGATCGCCGATCACGCGGACGCCGCTCCATTTCTTGAAGTTCTCGCCGCGATCGTACGAGGCGAGCTTCACGGGCTTGTGCGGATCCGCCAGATCGAAGAGGTCGAAGTCGCCGTCCTCGTAGAGGACGACCGTGCGATCTCCCATGCCCTCGACGTCGACGACCGGGCGCTCGAGCCGGAGCGCCGGCCGGACCGTGCGCTCGTTGTTCCAGCGGGCGAAGGGCACGAAGAACTCCTGCCAGTAGCGCGGAGCCGAGCGGGAGAAGAGAACCGAAGTGCCCGAGACATGCTCTTTATCGTCGACACGGATCTCGAAGGTCCGCTCGGAGATGACGCTCCCCGTCGCGACGTCCCGCAGCAGGAGGCGCGTCACGCCGAGCATCGCCGGCTGGACGAGCTTGCCCTTCTGCGCGGCCTCGACGACGGCGTCCTCGCGGTGGGAGACCTCGAGCACGAGGCCTGGTCCGCCCCGGGCCGGCTTGTCCGGCAGCACGACGAGCTTGATCCCGGCCCGCATCGCGAGCTCGTGGATCCTCTCCTCGAGGGTCTGCCGCACCCGCCGCGCTTCGGCGGTCTCGGGGGCGATCTCGAAGCGAAGGCCCAACCGATCGAATCCCGCGGTCTGGTGTGCCTCCACCGTCTCCGCCGTCCGCAGGGCCTCGGCCGCGAAATCGCTCTCGGCGTGGATCGCGGCAAAGTCGGCGAGCCGGACCGGATCCCCGTGATAGGCCTTCTCTTCGAGGTAGGTGGCATTGCCGATCGCCCGGGCGGAGAGCTTGCCGGACGGGAACTCGGTCAGGAATTCGCGGTAGGCGCCAGAGGTTCCACGGGCCCGGGCGAGCTCGAAGGCGGGCCCTTCGAGCGCCGGCTTCAGGTCGGCGAGCAGCGCACTGCCGGGATATCGCTTGCGATAGGCCTCGAAGCCGACGATGGAGGGGTTCGCGAGCAGCCTGTGGTACTCGAGCCTTTCGCGAGCGTCGGCGGCGTGCTTCGAGTCGGCATGATCGCGCAGGAAGCGGTAGTAGGCGGCGGGCGTGTCTTCCTCGATGGCGCGATTCCAGGCGCCGCCGACGCATCCCGTGAGCATCGAGAGCGACACGGCGAGCCCGAATCCTAGACTGCGGCGCAGGGACGGGTGGACACGAATGGGCATGGCGGAACTCTCCCTTGGCGCAATCGAGCACGACGCGACCGTCGCGGGATCGGCTGGGTCGGAGATCCACTTGAGATGGCCCGCGGGGCGGAGCCGGAGTTGCACATCGCTGATACGCTCGCCCCGCCCGCGAGCCCAATAGAGGAGGGATGCGCATGTCCCGTGTCGAGTCCCCGGTGATCCTGGAAGTAGCCATCAACGGCATGACCTCCAAGACGAAGAATCCGAACGCCCCGCGCACAGCCGAGGAGATCGAGCGCGAGGCGCTCCGCTGCTTCGCCCTCGGCGCGAGCATCGTCCACGCCCACAACAGCGACATCGCCCTCGCCGGCCGAGCGGCCGCCGACGACTACCTGGCCGCCTGGCGACCGATCCTGAAAGAGCTCCCGAATGCCCTCTGGTATCCGACGCTGACGAGCGGCAATGGCATGGCGGCCAAGCTCGAGCACATCGAGCTGATCGCCCGGGAAGTGCCGGTGCCGATGTGCGCCTTCGACCCGGGCTCGACCAACATCGGTGCACCGGGCCCGGGCGGGCTCCCAGTCGGCGGCGTCTACGCCGTCTCGTACGACGACGTGCGGATCGCCTTCGAATTCTGCGAGCGCATGGGCATGGGGCCGGCGCTCGGGATCTACGAGCCGAATGCTCTGCGCACGACGCTCGCCTGGCAGCGCGCCGGAAGGCTGCCGGCGGGCTCGATGGTGAAGCTCTATTTCGGGGGAGAGTACGGACTGATGTCGACCGAGCCGGGTGTCAGCTTCGGATTGATGCCCACCGAAGCGGGCCTGCTCGCCTACCTCGACATGCTCGAGGGCAGCGGCCTCCCCTGGTCCGTCTCGGTCTGGGGCGGCGACCTGATGCAGACGCCGATCGCGAAGCTCGCCCTCGAGCGCGGCGGCCACCTCCATATCGGCGTGGAAGAGTTCTATTCGAAAGAGCGCAGTCCCTCGAACGAGGAGCTGATCCGCGAGGCGAAGGCCCTCTGCGACAAGGTCGGGCGGCCGCTTGCGAGCTTCGACGATACACGCCGGATCCTCGGCATGTCGCCGTCTCACGAGACGGCCGGCCGCGCCGGAGGGCGAGCTTGAGCGCAGTCGACGCGACCGCGATGGAAGGCGCGGGCGACACCTCGCCCCTCGAGCTCAAGCAGCAGGTCACGCAGTGGGCCGCGCTCTCCGTCCACGGACTGCGCAGCGCGCTCTTTCTCGCCGAGAGCTTCCCGCTGGTCTGGCTGCAGAGACCGCCCGCCGACCGCGCTCGCAAGGCACCCTCGCGCCAAGCCCTCGAGATCACCCTCGCCCGCCTGCGCGCCCTCTTCGAGGAGGACGCCCGTCAGATCGCCCGCGGCGTGATCCCGCTCTCGGTCCTCGCGCCGCGGGATCCGCTGGGACACGGCAGCCGCTTCCTGCGCATCCTCGGCGACGCGCGGACGGTCGTCTCCCGCCGCAAAAGGCGCGAGTCGCGGGATTTCAGTGCGAAGGCGAAGGCCTGGCTCGACGAGCTCCCCGCCTACTACCGCCGGAACTTCCACTACCAGACCGACGGCTACCTCTCCGCGCGTTCGGCGGATCTCTACGAGCACCAGGTCGAGCTGCTTTTTCGCGGCGGCGCCGACGCGATGCGGCGCTTGATCCTGCCCCCGCTTCGCGCCCATTTCGGCGCGGAGCACGACGGGCAGGGTCTGCGGCTTCTCGAGCTCGGTTCCGGAACCGGCGGCGCGACCCACGCCGTGGCCCGCGCGCTGCCGCGCGCGAAGATCACGTGCCTCGACCTCAGCTTTCCCTACACGCGCCACGCGCGACAGCAGCTCGGCGCCTATGAGCGCGTCGAATGCGTGCAGGGCGATGCGGCGGCCCTCGAGTTCGGCGACGGCCGTTTCGACGCCGTGTATTCGGTCTTCCTCTTCCACGAGCTTCCGCTGCCCGTGCGCGAGCTGGTGCTCGACGAGGCGAAACGGGTTCTCCGGCCCGGGGGCTTCTTCGGCTTCGTCGACTCGCTCCAGAAAGGCGACGACCCCGAGCTCGACTGGGCCCTCGACTTCTTTCCGCGCGAATTCCACGAGCCCTACTTCGCCCACTACGCGAGCCACCCGATGGAGCCGCTCGCGCGCGCGGCAGGCTTCGAGTCGCTGACCCACGGCACCGGGTACCTCGCGAAATGGCTCGCAGCCCGAGCGCCCGCGGTCGCGACGGCGAGCTCGCCATCGAAAAAGCAGCGGGCGCCGTCCGTTGCCCGGCCCCGCCGTGCCCGGCCGAAGGTCAGTCGGCGAAATAACCCGGATTGAACTTGATGCGTCGCCCGGCCGTCCAGCCCGCGTCAACGGGGTAGTCGGCCCCGCTGCACGAGAGGCTCTCGTCCGACGCGAGGAAGAGAATCATGCGCGCGATGTCGCGGATGATCTCGATGCCCGGGCGCTTTTGATTGTGCGGGATCACGTCGTGGGTGAAGGTCAAGGTCTGCATCGGGTCGATGCCGGCCGGCGTGAACGCGCGGCGCATACCGGGACCGCCCGCCTCCGGACAGACCGCGTTCACGCGGATGCCCATCTGTCCGAGCTCGAGGGCCGCGACGCGGGTCAGTCCGCGCAGCCCCCACTTGGTCGGCGCGTACGCGGCGAGCCCGTTCTTCGCCGACAGGCCATCGACGGAGGACACGTTCACGATCGAGCCGCCTCCGGCCGCCTGCATCTCGCGAGCGACGGCCTTGATCCCGAGGAAGGGGCCGAGCGTGTTCACGCGCCAGAGCCGCTCGACGACCGCAGCCGGCGTGTCGACGAGGGCCTCGATGTGGAGCAGCCCCGCATTGTTGACGAGCACGGTCGGCCGGCCGAAGCGCCGGATCGTCTCCTCCACGACGTTCGCCCAGCTCGTTTCGTCGGTGACGTCGAGGCGCACGAAGGCCGCGCGGGCACCGATCTCGGCTGCGGTCTTCTCGCCCTCCTCGACCAGCACGTCGGCGACGACGACCTGCGCCCCCTCGTCGGCGAAGAGGCGGGCCGTCTGCTCGCCGGTGCCGCGGGCGGCTCCGGTCACGATGGCGATCTTTCCCTCGAGTCGGGACATACGGGCTCCAGATAGGCTGCGTCGGGTGCACGGGGATTCGCGCGGCCAGACGGTAGGAGGTCGGGTCCCGCCTCGAAAGCGGGGTCGCTAGACTCGCGAGACATGGCTGCGAGGTCTTCGATGAAGCGATTCGGTGTCTGGATCATCGCCGCTGCGATCGCCTTCGATTGGGCGAGCGCCCCGGTCGGACACGCCGGCGAGTCGCCCTGGAATCTCGTGCGCGAGCGGGACGGGATCGTGGTGTATACGCGCCCCGTCGAGGGCTCGGGCATCCGGGAGTTCAAGGGCAGCGCGCTCGTCGCCGCGTCCGCGCAGCAGATCCGCGCGTTGCTGCGCGACGCGGACCATTTCAAGGACTGGTTCCCCAATACCTCGGAGTCGCGTCTGCTCGCCCGCGACGGCGATGTCTCCTACCAGTATTCGGTCCTCGATGCGCCGTGGCCCGTGAGCGATCGGGACAACGTCTTCCGCAGCGAGACCACGATCGATCCGACGACCGGCCAGGTCGCGATCCGGGTTTCCGCCGCCCCCGACTACCACCCCGAGCAGCCCGAGCGCGTGCGTGTGCGGCGCGCCCTCGGCCTGTGGCTGCTCGAGCCCGTCGGTGCCGAGCAGACGAAGGTGACCTTTTCGATGCACCTCGAGCCCGGCGGCGGTGTCCCGCAGTGGCTGATCAATGCACAGGTCGTCGAGACGCCCTTCGACGCGCTCACGAACCTGCGCGCCGCGCTCTCGGGGCGTTAGTCGTTGCCGAGCGTACAGCCGAGCGTACAGCCGAGCGAACAGGACTGGCTCGTCGTCTACGGCTCGCTCATGCGGGACCTCTCGGCGGCGAGCGGGGAGCTCGCGACCGACCTGCTCGATCGGCTGGGCGTCGGAGCCGGCCTCCGGCGCGTCGGGTCCTGGCGCGTCGGCGGGCGGCTATTCGATCTGGGGGCGTATCCGGCGCTTCGGCGCTCGCCTCAGGACACGGGCTCGGTCTGCGCCGAGCTC
>JANMTD010000352.1:0-2990 GCA_031390075.1 Deltaproteobacteria bacterium
CCGCCCGTCTTGCAGCACGTGCTCGACCATCTCGTCCGCGACCTTCTCGGCTCAATCTCCATCCAGAAGTCCTTCTGCCGCCTGAGGTGTTCGGGTTCACCCGGAAACCTGGCCCCGCGCAGAGGTTTTCGAACCCACCTCGTTCACGCGCTCACCCGCGTCGACGTAGGCGTAAGCGTCGTCGTAGGTCGTCACGCTGTCGACCAAGCGCCACGACTCGATTGCGTGCTCGCGCGCGAAGCCTTGAGCGGCGGAGGCCGATCGCGATCTCGTGCGCTCTCCCGGGCGCCAGCGAGCGATGGATTCGCGACGCCGGATCGCGTGCGGTATCTGTACGCACGATGTCAGCCCTTGTCCCGCTCAGGCGCGAGTCCCGCAACGATCGACCGAATCGGCGACGGATACACCAGATCGAGAAGATGAGCCTGCGCGAGCGGCGACACGCACTCAAGATCCTCGACAACTTCAGCGAGCGAGACCAGCGCCGATCGGTGAATGGCTAGGACGGTGGCGGCACGTCGAACGAAAACGACGGATCTGTCACTTCGAGTCTATGTCGACACTTCGGTTTTCGGCGGCGTGCATGATGCAGAGTTTCACGAGGGGTCCGAGCGGTTCTTCCGGGCCGTGCGCGATGGCGCCTTCACGATCCTCACCAGCGAGCCGTTGGCGCTCGAGATCGCCAGGGCTCCCAAGAACGTGCAGGACACGTTCATCGAGCATCAACGCTACGCAGAGCCGCTCGCGACGACCGGGGAAGCGGAGGAGCTTGCCGAGGCCTACATGCTCGCCAAGGTCCTTCCGACCGCCTCGCGCATCGATGCGCTCCACGTGGCGCTCGCATCCGTGGCTCGCGCTGATGCGGTCGTCAGCTGGAATTTCAAACACCTCGTCCAGCTCCGGCGGATTCGTGCTTTTCATGCCGTGAACGTTCTTCGCGGATATCCACTGATCGAGATCCGATCACCCCTGGAGGTCACAGATGGCGAAGACTGAGAATATCGACTGTGTCGAAGTGAAACGACGCGCGCAGCGCGCACTCCTCAGCGAGATTCGCGGGACGTCGCTCATGAAGGAGTTCGAAGCCCTGCATCGGCTCGCCGAAGAGTCGCCGTTCTGGAAGCGGCTCCGCCAAGCCAAGCGGGTGCCGGCAAAAAAGTCCGCAGCCACTTCGGGCAAGAAACGCAAGGCCGGATGAGCGAGACCTGCGTTTCAGTGATCGAACACTAGGAGCCGGTTCCCGCCGCCAGGAACCCGCCGACCGCTGCAGCCAGCCCCTCCGGATCGTCGAGCATGACCCCATGCCCCGCCCTTGGCAGGGTCACGAGCCGCCCGTCTTGCAGCACGTGCTCGACCATCTCGTCCGCGACCTTCTCCGACAGGATCGCCGAGACGCCGCCGCGCACGAGCAGCACCGGGCATTCGAGGGCCGCGAGCGCCTGCCAGAGCTCGCGGGTCCGCTCGGCGAGCGCCTCCGGTGGGCTGCCCTCCCCGAGCACGCCGGGATCGAGGGCTGGCTCGAAGCGCCCGTCGAGGCGCCGGACGACGCCGGTCTCAGCGAGGCGATCGAGGAGCTCGGGATCCCCCGACGGATGGATCGCCGCGAGCCAGACGCGGTATTCGGAGACGGTCGCGAAGCTCCGGAGCACGTTCTCGACCTCGTCGACGACGTGGCTCGAGCCCGACGACTCGAGCGAGGGGCCCGTATCGACGAGGGTCAGCGAGAGCACGCTCGCGCCGGCGTCCGCGGCGAAGAGCGTCGCGATGTTGCCGCCGAGGGAATGGGCGACGACGTGGAAACACGGCAGCTCGAGAGCCCCGACCAGCGCCGCGAGGTCGGCGGCATAACACGGCAGGTCGTACTCACCGGCGGGCGACCAGGGCGAGGCGCCGTGTCCACGCAGGTCGACGCAGACCGGGCGAAAGGCCTCCGGGAGCGAGCGGGCGAGCTTCTCCCAGACGGCGCGGTTGTGGCCGAAGCCGTGCACGAAGAGCACGGGGATTCCGACGCCGCGGGGATCCGAGAACACGAGCGGAAGGGGATGAAGCAACGAAAAGGCCGAGATCGAACCGCGCATCAGGCGGCGCCTCCGGCGAGGCTCGCCTCGAGCCTGCGGGCGAGGACCTGGGCGATCTCGGCGAGGGTCGGACCCGGCGTGAACCAGTCCGCCGCGAGCGCCAGCTCGAGGCCGCGGCCGAGCCCCATGAAGAGCTCCATCGTCATCAGCGAATCGAGACCGAGGGCGTCGAGGCGGAGCCCGGGGTCGAGCTCATCGCGGCGTTCGACCGAGAGGCCGAGCACGCCGGCCAGCTCCTCGCGGACATGGCGCAGGAGAGCGGCGCGCCGCTCGGGCGGCGTCAATCCGAGGAAGCCTGCGCGGTCGAAGCTCGTGGCCTCGGAGCGTGCGACCGCCGTTTCGAGGAGCGACAGCAGCGGTGACGGCGCGCGCTCGATGCGGTCGGACTGCTCGGCCGGTGAGAGCAGGATCCGCTGGTCGGTGGCGACGCCCGTCCGCCAGAGGCCATCGAGGGCGTGCACGACGCTCGCCGGTGTCGCGTCGGCGGCGACGCTGAGCGAGAGCGTCCGGCCCGAACCCGTCCGCACGCCGGCGAGCAGCAGCCGGTCGATCCAGAGCCGCGCCTCCCAGGCGCGGTCGCGGTCGGGCTCCCCCATGACCGGCTCGCGGAGCGAGATCAGGATGCGGTCGATGCCCTCCGCCGCGGCCAGTCGGTGTCGCAGGCCGTCGGGGCCCGCGAGGGATTCGTCGGCGGTGTGGAACCAGGCGTCGCGGGGCGCCGGGTCGAGGGCCGTCGATTCACGAACCTCGGCGGCACCGCGAGCCCGCAGCCAGTCCGCGAGGGCGGTGCGCACCGCCGCGCCACGCTCCGACCCACTCGCACAGCTGACGACGACGCGGCGGTCGGCGAAGAGCGACGCCTCGCCCGCCTGCCCCGCCTCGACGAAGGTCGTCTCGGCCCGCGCGAGATCG
>JANMTD010000390.1:0-3217 GCA_031390075.1 Deltaproteobacteria bacterium
GCCATCACGCGGGCGACGAGGTTCTTGAGCTGCGCCAGGGTGCCGGGCTTGGGCAGCGAGGTGTGGCGGATGTGGTAGTCGATGTCGAAATGGGCGTCGTCGACCCAGACGGCGTGGTTGAAGACGGGGATCTCGAAGAGCCGCTGCCGGTAGCGCGGGACCAGGTGGATGATGCTCATCGTCGCGCGCTTGACGAGCTCGATGTCGATGCCGCCCGTCTCGGTGCGCAGCGGGCCCATGTCGCAGATGTTGGTCGAGGCGACGTGCATGCGGACGTTGCCCCGTTCCATGAGCAGGAACGAGTTGTCTTGCGCGCTCAATCGGTCGTAGTGCCAGGGGGCCATGCCGTCTCCGAGTCTGCAGGGCTCGTCGCCGGCCGGCAAGCCGCGGCCCGGGGCGGGTCAGGACGAGGGGAAAAGCCCTCGTCAGGGTCTGGGCTTCGCGCGGAGCAGGACCCTTCGGCCCGCGTCGGTCGCACGGAGCGCCCCGCCGAGGGTGCGGAGCGTGATGCTGGTCCGAACGCCGTCGATGTCGCCCGCGAGGATGGCGTGCTGCCATTCGAAACGCGCCCGACCGTGGACCACGGCGATCGAACGCGCCGGGAGTGGAACGCGGACGCAGACGCGGCTCTCCGCCGACTCGCCCGCGCTGGCGGGACCCAGGAACGTCAGGACCGAGTCCGAGTCGAGGGAGACGTCGACGATCGCCTCGCCGTAGGCGAACAGGTCATCGACGTGGAAGTCGAGATTCGACTCCTCCCGCTCGAAATAACGGAGCACGAAGGCGTCCGTCGTCTCGAAGGCGGCGAGGGCCGTCCGGCAGGCTTCGAGCGCCGCGGGATCGCCCACTGCATCGCCGCCGACGCAGTCGCGCAATCGGGATTCGAGCGCATGGGCGTAGTCCGGCAGGCCTTCGAAGCGCTCGGCGTTCATCCGGCGTCGCGTGAAGTTGAAGCGCGGCCCGTAGTGCTGCTTGTGCTTACCGCTCTGCGAGGGAACGAACGGGACGGCTTCGATCTCGCGCAACAGCCGTTCGGTCTCTTCCGTCGTGAGCGCGTCGCGATAGACCCGGACGCCCGTGAAGGCGGGATGATCCGGGGCAGACTGACACGCGGGATCGAAGGCGTGGACGCGCCCCGCTTCCATCAGCCCGGGCGGCAGGGCGAGCGGAGCATCCATGCCGGACGCGATGCGGATCTGCGGATCGCGGCAGCGCGCACACCAGCGCACGCCCGTGCAGGCGCACGGCTTCGCGACGGGCGCCGGACTCGTCAGCTCTCGCCCCGCGCGAAGTGGCGGAACGCCGAGGCGCTCCAGTTGTCGTGGTCCTCGCCAAAGCCGCGCTTGCCGCCGTCCCATTGCCAGTCGGTCAGGCAATTCCAGGTCCAGAGATTCGGGTTCAGGTGGACGCCGATCATGTTGAGCGTCCGGCCTTCGGCTTCGAGGCTGCGGCCGAGGGTATCGCGGGCCGTGATCCGGACGTGGGTCGGGCAGTGGTCCTTGCGTTCGAGGACCTCGCGGGTCCCTTCCGTGAGCTTCGCCCAGACGCCGTCGCGCAGCAGGAAGCCGTGGATCGAGACGTAGCCGTTGCCGAAGTCGCCGGTGATGGTGTGCCAGGCGTCGCGGTCGGACATCGTCGCGTAGCTGTAGCCGCCGCGCTTCATGGGCGAGCCGGGATGGAGCGCGTCGCCGATCTGGGAGCGGATGCCCCAGGAGCGGTCGCGCATGCCGAAGGAATCGACGGGGATCGTCTCGCTCCCGATGCGGATCGTGCCGCGATAGCGCCCGGGCTGATCGAGATGGCCGTGGCCCAGGTAGTTCGGATCGCAGATCGCGTCGAAGCTCAGGTGGACCTCGACCTCCTGAGCGTCGAGGTCGAGGTAGTGGATCTCGTAGCGCCGCAGCGGCTCGAGGCAGCGGTAGTGGATGCCGTTCGCGAGCCGGATGTCGCTCAGGTCCTGGTCCTTCGGGATCGGGAGATGCCAGAGATTCTTCGCGTAGACGCAGTTCCAGATCTGCGACCCGGACGGATCCCAGAAGAAGGCACCGCCCGAGCTCACGCCCTGGTTCGGACGAAAGAAGGGATAGAGCTGGCCGGAGAGCTTTCGCTCGGGGACCGCAAACGTGAACCAGCAGGTCTCGGTCCAGAACGGATCGTCGCTGGTCGGCGGGTGGAATCGATCATCGGGATGCGGGGTCGTCACGCAGCGCCTCCTCGGGCGGGGCGATCCTATCGCGACGGCCGAGGGCGTCCCACCCGCTGGCGTCCCCCGAACCCCGCGGGCGCAGACGCGATCCCCGGGCGGCGTGTCCCCCACATAAAAAGAGGCAAGCCGACTGCGGGCGCGCGGGGCACGCCTTACCCTGCCGCCCGCCATGACGCAGCCCGCATCCCCGCGACGATCCCCGAAGAGTGTGAAGCCGCCGTCCGCCCGTGCGCCGCGGATCGGCTTCGCGAGCCTCGGCTGTCCGAAGGCGCTGGTCGATTCGGAGCGCATCCTGACCCAGCTGCGCGCCGAGGGCTACGAGACGGTCGCGCAGTATGCGGACGCCGATCTCGTCGTCGTGAACACCTGCGGCTTCATCACCGCCGCCGTCGAAGAATCCCTCGACACGATCGGCGAGGCGCTGGCCGAAAACGGCAAGGTCATCGTGACGGGCTGCCTCGGTGCGCAGCCCGAGAAGATCCTCGCGCGGCATCCGAACGTGCTCGCGATCAGCGGGCCGCAGGACTACGCATCGGTCGTCGGCGCGGTGCACGCGCATCTGCCGCCCGTCCACGATCCGTTCCTCGATCTGCTCCCGCCGCAGGGCATCAAGCTGACCCCGCGCCACTACGCCTATCTCAAGATCTCCGAAGGCTGCAACCACCGCTGCACGTTCTGCATCATCCCCTCGCTGCGCGGCGATCTCGCGAGCCGTCCGATCGCGGACGTGATGCGCGAGGCCGAACGGCTGGCGAAGGCCGGGGTCAAGGAGCTGCTCGTGATCTCGCAGGACACGAGCGCCTACGGCGTCGACATCCGGCACGCCGCGGGCGAATGGGGCGGGCGTTCGTACAAAGCGAACTTCGAGGGACTCGCGACGGCGCTCGGCGAGCTCGGCATCTGGGTTCGACTCCACTACGTCTATCCCTATCCCCACGTCGACCGTGTGATCCCGCTGATGGCCGAGGGACGCGTGCTGCCCTATCTCGACATCCCGTTCCAGCACGCGAG
>JANMTD010000396.1:0-13464 GCA_031390075.1 Deltaproteobacteria bacterium
CGACATCGAGGTGCTCGACAATGTGAAGTCGATCGAGGGTGGTCTCTGTCTGGTGGTCAGCGACAGCGTTTCCGAGAACGGAGCTCCGCTCGAGATCACCGACGACTGGTTCGCGCAGCGCAAGGACGGCGGCGTCGTCTATTGCGGAGAGAACACCGCGGAGTACGAGACGTTCCCCGGCGACGATCCGCAAGAGGCTGAACAGGTATCGAGCGACGGCTCGTTCAAGCACGGCCGTGACGGTTCGAAGGCCGGGCTGTTGTTCCCGGGCACACCGCATGTCGGCGACAGCTACCGCCAGGAATGGTCGCCGAGCAACGCCGAAGATGCGGCGACGGTGCTCTCGACGAGCTACGCCTACGGCCAGAACGCCGCGCTCGACGAGTCCGTGCCTCAGGCGCTCGCGGCATTGCTCTGTGCCGCCAGCGACTGCGTGGTGACGGCGGAGTTCTCGGCGCTCTCGCCGGGGGGGCTCGAGCACAAGTACTATGCGCGCGGCATCGGCTTCTTCCTGGCGACGCATCCCGGCCAGCCCGGCGCCGAGCAGCTCGTCGACTGCAACTTCGATTCGCGCTGCGCTGCGCTGCCGCAGCCGCAGCCTTGATCACGCGGTCGCGGCTTACCGACGATCGCGTCGGAGAGATCGAGCACGGCGCGTTCGCGCGAGCAGGGCAAGTCCGAGCGCGCCGATCGGCAACAGCGAAGTCGGCTCCGGCACCGACACGCCCTGCGGCGCCACCACGCAGTCGTTGGTCGAATCGGTCTCGTACTCGACCTCGGAGCGATTGGCACAGGTGATCCAGCGATAGGGGACGGGGCTCGGCTGACCGGTGCGGAAGCTCGGCGGGATGCGCGCCGTATTCGTCGAACAGGTCGTCGTCGCGCCGCTGTTCAGGGATTCGACCCAGCAGTGGCCGAGGGGCGTATCGATGGCCGGCTCGAGGGTGGTATTCGACGAGAGGTAGAACGTGACGGGGAAGGACTCGGCGTCGCCCAGGCCGTCGTTGTGGAGCGTGGCCACGAGCAAGAGCGATTGACCGGGCAGGATCGTGCCGCCCGGTGCGCTGAGCGAGAGGACGCTCAGATCGGGCTGCTCGTCGGGATCGCAGGCGTCGCCCGTCAGATCACCATCGCCGTCCTGCTGGAGCGGGTCGGCGATCGCCGGACACAGATCGGTCGCATCGCCAATTCCGTCTTCATCGGAGTCGACGTTCACCATGTCGCTCTGGATCCAGTTGCCGATCAGGCCGACCGCCGTCGAGTCGACGAGCGAGGTCCCCTTCGCCATCCGGACGTGCGGATCGGTCAGGGCCTGCCGGAGCCAGAGGATCGACACGAAGCGGTTGCCGGGCAGGATCCGCATCGCGGTCGGGTAGCCGAGGTTGCCTTCGCTCGGCGGGACGTTGATGACGTTCCAATCCCTGACGGCGCGCGTGAATCGCATGTCCATGTCGCCCGGCGCGGGACCGGCCGGTTGATGACACATCTCGCAATTGGAAGCGAGATACGAGCGCGCCCGTTTCGTGCGCGTCGCGGTCGTGTCGCCGAGGGCCTTCGAGAACTGGAAGCGACTCTTGTCCCGGATGTCGAAGTCGAAGAGCTTCGCGCAATTCCAGGCATCGATCTCGGGTTGCGTACCGTGGGCATAGGTCTTCGCAATGGCGAGTTGGTGGGTTCGCACGCCGAGGACGCGGCCGCCGGCCGAGGTGTGGCACGACAGGCATTCGCTCGACGAGGGGTATTGCCAGGTCTGGCTCTGGCCGCTGCCGAGGTCGATCGACTCGACCAGTCCATTGGTCAGCAGCGTGGCATCTGTTCCTGCGCTGTTCCAGCGGTAGGTGATACCCGTCCAGCGCTCGTTCTGGCGCAGGAATACGCGCGTCTCGACCCGACGTGTTCCGCCCGCCGGGCGCGGGAGCTCGAAATGCTTGACGAACACGGTACCGATCGGGAAATCCCAGGAGTCGCGGGCGTGGAAGGCGATGCGGCCCTCGCCCGGGAGCGCCATCCAGCGGCGCTTGGTCGCATTGTCCGACCAGAGGGGGGTCGTGACGTCGTACGCGATCAGCCCCTGGGCAGGCGTGAGCGCCGAGACGCTCGTGAACAGACCGGTTGCGGAGAGGAGGCTCGGGAACTCGCTGCCTGGCCCTCCGGAGCCGTTCCGGGCCAGTCGGAAGATATCCCCGCTCACGCTGCTCACGGCGTAGAGCTCGCCTTCTCGATCTTCGCCGAAGCTCCCGATTCCCAGCTGGGCGTTGCCGATCAGGACGCCTGCGTTGCCCGGATTCCAGGGATCGACCGGATCCTGACCGTCCCAGGCCCAGATGTTGCCGCTCGCCGCATCGGTGTAGAGATAGGCGCCGTAGAGCTCGGGGAAGTCATCGCCCCGGTAGACATAACCTCCGATGATGACGCTTCCGCCGTTCGGGCCGGAGTGCCCGTACTCGATGACCGGTGGAACGGACTGGATGTCGGAGCAGTTGGCGCCACTGCGGTAGTCGAGCGTGCCTTCGCAGTAGTCCCAGCCGAAATTCAAGCCGCCGGCGCTGCCCGCCCGGACGCGGTCGACCTCTTCGCGGTCATTCTGTCCCACGTCGGCAATCAGGAGGTCGCCGGTCACGCGATCGAAGCTGATGCGCCACGGGTTGCGGAGCCCGTAGTGGTAGACGAGCGGATCCGTGCTCGGGACACCGACGAAGGGGTTCGAAGGCGGAACGATCGACGGGGCACCGGCTCGGACGTCGAGTCGCAGGATCTTGCCGAGTCGGCTCGCGAGATTCTGTCCGTTGCGAAAGGGATCGCCCCCGCCTCCCCCGTCGCCAGTCGCGATGTAGAGCAGGTCGTCCGGACCGAATGCGATGGCGCCACCATTGTGGTTCGAAGCGGGCTGGGCGAACTCGAGAATTTCGACGGCGCTGTTCACGAGCGCCTGATCGGGATCCGAGGCACTCACCTCGAAGCGGACGATCTTCGTGCAACCCGCGCTCCCCGGTGCGCTGCAGCCCGAGGTCGCGGTGTAGTTGACGAAGAAGCGGCGATTGGTCGCGTAGTCGGGATCGAAGGCGAGCCCGAGCAGTCCCTGCTCACTGTCGGAGGAGCGGACCCGCGCCACGATGTCGAGGAAGAGCGTCGCCGACGGCACGTCGTTTTGATTCTCGAAGACGAAGATGCGGCCGTTGCGCTCGAGGGCGAAAAGTCGACCCGTGCCGTCGGGGGGCGCGTAGAGACCGACGAGCGAGCTGAAGTTCAGCGCGGGAAAGGCCGGATCGAGTCTCATCGCCTGGGGGACGGGATCGCTGTCGAGCGGGAGATTATGGCCCGCAAACAGGGGATAGCGCGACAACGAGCACGACTGGGCGCGGGCGGTGGAAGCGGGAATGCAGTGGCCCAACACGGCCAGCACCAGCAGCAGGAAGGACCCCCAGCGGGTCGCAATGGGACGGCAACTCATCTCGTTCAGCCTTGCTCGATCGTGCAGCACCGGTCGGACCGCCACAGGTCCGCTCGACGAGCCCCACCCATCTAGGAATCCACAGCCACCACGGTCCGTCCGCCGCGACACTAACTTCGCAGCCGACCGCGTCGAGCGTTCGACGAGCTGCCGCAGATCCCCTCACGACGAGAGAATCACCTTCTCTATCGATATCGTTCCGATTCATCGGACTTTGGTGTCGATAGTGCGTGACCTTGCGCACAGATTGCCGGAGCCCATGCGGATGGGCCTCGCCTGCACGCTCTAGTCGACGAACGTCCGCCAACGCCCGTAGCGCGTGTCCGCCCCGGTCACGACCTCGAAGAACGCCTTCTGCAGCTCCCCGGCGACCGGGCCGCGCTTGCCTTCGCCGATCGTGCGGTGGTCGACTTCGCGGACCGGCGTCAGCTCGGCGGCGGTGCCGGTCAGGAAGATCTCGTCGGCGATGTAGAGGTCGTCGCGGGTCAATGCGCTCTCGATGACCTCGAAGCCCCGGTCGCGGGCGATTTCGATGACGGATTCCCGCGTGATGCCGTCGAGGATGCTGTGGAGCGGGGGCGTTCGGATCTTGCCGTCGCGGACGACGAAGATGTTCTCGCCGGTACACTCGGAGACGAGGCCCTGCGTGTCGAGCATGATCGCCTCGTCGAAGCCATCCAGCAGCGCCTCGCGCTTGGCGAGGATCGAGTTGACGTAATCGCCGCAGGTCTTGCCGTTGGTCATCTTGGCGTTGACGTGATGCCGGGCGAAGGTCGAGATCTTCGCGCGGATCCCCTTCGCCATCCCCTCGTCGCCGAGATACTTGCCCCACTCCCAGGCGATCACCGCGACGCGCACCGGATTCTCGCCCGGATGGAGACCCATGGCGCCGTCGCCGATGAACGCCAGCGGGCGGACATAACCCGCGGCGAGATGATTCCGCTTCAGCGATTCGAGGCAGGCGGCTTCGATCTCGGCCGGCGTGTACGGGATCGTCATCAGGTTGATCTTCGCGGAATCGAAGAGGCGCCGGATGTGTTCCTGCAGCCGGAAGATCGCCGAGCGGCCGTCGACGCCCTGGTAGCAGCGGATGCCCTCGAAGACGCCGAGGCCGTAGTGGAGCGTGTGGGTCAGGATGTGGACGTTCGCGTCCGCCCACTTCACGAATTTGCCGTCGAGCCAGATCTCTTCGCCCGTCACCCGCTTCGCCGCGTTCTTCGCCATGTCCTCTCGTCCCCTCGTTTCCGCGCGCTTCTCGCAGGCGCTGACCTTCCCCACGCGGAAGGCGGGACGGCGAACGCCCTCCCCGATCGAAGAGAGCGCGTCAGCGCCGGAAGATCCGCTTCAACACGCCCTTGTCTTTGTCGCGACGCATGTTCATGATCCGCAGCTCGCGCATCGCTTCGACACACTGCGGCTTGATCTCGACGGCGCGCGAGAACATCTTCTTCGCGGCGCCGGGCTTGCCCATGGCCTTGTAGAGCCGGCCGAGCAAGAGGTAGGGCTTCTCCCGATCCTTCGCCAGCTTCACACCCTCGCGGCAATGTTCGAGCGATTCGCCCAGCATGATCTGGTTGTCGGGATGGCAGAGATAGAGGCACCAGCCGTAGTACGACCGGTACTCCCCCTCGCTCGGAAAGTTCTCCATCGCCCGCCCGAAACAGATGAGCGCACTCTCGTAGGCACGTTGGGCGAGCAGCGCCTCGCCGCGCTGGAATTCCGTCTCGGCCTGCAGCGCGCGGCGCCCTTCGTCGACCGCCTCCGCCTGGCGGCGGCCGTGACTCACGCTGTCGGCGTAGCTGGCGCGGCCGTCGGCGGTCGCGACCGCGGCGTGGGCCTCGCTGATGCGGGCGAAGACCTGGCCCGCGAGGTGGCGGACGGAGCTGCTGGCTCCGTGGAAGCGGTCGGGATGCGTCCGTTTGGCGAGTGCGGCGTAGGCGGCGCGGACCTCGTCGTCGGCCGCCGACGGGGAAACGCCGAGCACGCCGTAGTGGTCCTTGTTCTGCATGCCGTTCGCGAGGGCGGCGAGCTCGATGCGCATCTTCTCGTCGCTACCCCCGCGCTCACCGGCGCGCACGCCCTCGACGACGTGACCCATCGCCGTGCGCGACGCTTCGCGGTTGCCGGCCCGGCCCTCGACGCTGAGGGCATCGATGCAGAGCAGCGCGAAGGCGAGGCGGCGGATGGTCTCGGGCGCGCGTTCGAGGGCGCCGATCCGGGTGGCGCCGTCGACCGACTGCAGCCACTCGACCTCGGGCTGCGAAAGGGTCAGAAGCTCGAGATCGCCTTCGACGTCGCCGTGCGGGACGAGAAACGCGTCGCGATGGGCCGCGAAATACCGATCGATCTGCTTGAGCGGATACTGCTGGCGCACACCGTCGACGATCAGCTTCGAGGGATGGCCCTCGAGTCCCATCGCCGACCCCTTCTCGACGTGCGCCATCCGTCGAATCACGAAGCGTCCGTCCCGCCAGGAGAAGATCTCGAGGAACTTCTGCAGGGCGTGGCCCTCGAGGGCGTCGACGACCTCCTCTTCCTCCATGACCTCCATCGCGACGAGGATCTCGCCCTGGAGCCCCTCGCCCGTGCGCATGCGCTCGAGCGATTCGTCGAGCTGGGTCTGTGTGACGAGCCCCCGCTCGACGAGGTAGTGGCCGAGACATTCCGAGACGAGATTCGAGCGGACGGAGACGGGCCAGCCGCTCCGGAACTCGATCGCCTTCTTCTTGCGCCCGTGGTCGAGGAGCAGGACACCGTCGAGGGCGTCCTGGTGGATCGCGCGCAGGAGCTCGGGGACCGGCAGCTCCCGCAGCGTTCCGTTATGCGGCGCGCGGGACGTCGATGCCGAGCGCTTGTCGCGCCCGTCGAGGATCACCGCGACGCGGCCCGCGAGCTGCTCGGGCGAGATCGATGCCGGAACGACACCGAGGGCTGCCAGTCGCTCGGCCCGGGCGACGATCTGCCGCGTCACCTCGCCGCTACAGACGAGCAGGACCGGCAGCGTCTGGGAGATCGGCCGCTCGCGCAGGGCGGCCAGGACCTCGAAGCCGTCCTGTCGCGAGAGATGGATGTCGAGGACGAGGAGATCGGGAGTCTGGCGCGCGGCCATCTCGAGACAGCGGCGACCGTCGTGGGCGAGCAGGACCTCGTGTCCTTCGGATTCGAACGCCGCCGCGAAGGCGCGACCGAGCGCGCCGTCTTCCTGGACACAGAGAATCGTCGCGGGCATCGGGAGTCTCCCGATCCCCTATCGGCCTCCCTCGATCCTGCCTGAGCCCATGATAAAGCGGGCGCGCGGCACGCTGCGAACGCCTTGCCTACGGGCTGCCGCCGTCGACCGCCGTCTGCGCCGGATCGCCCTTCGCATCGTCGGCGACCGCCGCCTCATCACTCTCGGGAGTGGCGGCCCCGGCGTCATCGGCGCTCCCAGCGCCGGGCACGGCACCGCCGTCGTCGGTTGCGCCCTTGACGCTCTCGTCCTCGGGCGCCTCCGCTTCCCCCGGCGCGTTCGCGTCTCCGGGCACGATCCCGTCCACGGGCGCACTCGCGTCCCCCGCCGGCTCGACCACCGCATCGCGGGTCTTGACGACGAGCTCGTCGACGGGCGGCACGGCCGGAGACGCCGCGGGCGCGGCCGCGGGCGGGTCGATCGGTTCGTCGACGGTGGGCTTGCCGGCCTGTCCGCTCGCCGCACCACCCCTGCGGCCGCCGACGCCGTTGACACCGCCGAGCACGCGGTCGACGGCCTTGCCCACCGTGCCGACGGCCTTCTCGACGGAATGGTCGACGATCCGCCCCACGCCCGTCGTGAGGAGCAGGAGCTGCGGCACCGCGGCGAGAGTCTCGGGCGAGAGCGAGACCTTCGGATCCGAGAGCGTGTTCGTCACGCGGGCGAGCTGAATCCGGACCGGCGCGCGTCCCGCGAGCTCGCTCGCCGGGCGGCCGGTGAGGGCCGCGACGAGGGTCGAGTCGAGCAGCAGCTCGCCCCGCATGTCGAGGCCCAGGCTCTCGAGCTGCATGCGACCCGTCAGCCGTGCCTCGTGCCCGCGGTATTGGATGCGGAGCGTGCGCGCTTCGATCTCGCCTGCGGCGATGGCGAGATCGCCCTCGAGAAGCTCGAAGCTCTCGCCGAAATAATCCGGCGCCCCGGGCTGCTCGCGGAGCTTCGCGGCGAGTCGCGTCGCGCCGCCGAGGAGCGGAATCTGCGCGAGCGTCGTGCGCAGCAGCGAGATCCCGCGCAGGCGTCCACCGCCGCTCTCGCCGACGGTGAACCGCACGGTTCCGGCGAGCGTGTCGAGGAGCGCGGCCTCGCCACCGGCGATCCCGGCGAGCTGGGCATCGAAGCGGAGTGCGCCGAAGACGACGTCCCGAACCGAAGAGAGTCCGGAGATCAGATCGTTGGCCTCGGCTTCGCCGATCGAATGCGCCGCCAGCTCGAAGCGCGCCGCCGCGAGCGGATCCTCGACGCGGCCCTCGATGCCGAGGGTCAGGCCGTGGAGCGTCGCCGTGAAGCCGGAGAGCTCGATCCGCTCGCCGGCCCCGACACCGCTGCCCCGGACCCGGATCCGCCCGGTACCGGGCAGCGAGAGGTCGACCGTGCGCAGCGCGATGCGACCCCCGAAGCGATCGCGCGCGCCCTCGCTTCGCTCGAGCGAGAAGGCCTCGAAGGCGATCATCCCCGCCGGCTCGTACGCCGCGAGCGCGGGCAGGAGCGCCGACCAGCCCTTCAGGTCGAAGCTCGAGCTCGTGACGGTCAGCACCGTCTTCGGCCCGAGCGTACCCCGGAGCTCGAGCTCGTTGATGTTATGCAGCTCGAGCCGGCTGTCGAAAACGATCCGGTCCGCCTCGCCCCGCTCGATTTTCGTCGTCGCCCTGAGCCGCACGCCCGCCGGCTTCTGGAACGTTTCGCCCTGCGCGACCCGCGAGTCGGACAGATCGAGCGCGAGCGTGCCCCGGCGTTCGGGCGCGAAGGGCTTCGCCAGATCGAGCGCGAGCGTGAACGGACCTTCGACGAGCGTGTCGCGAAAGCGGATGGCGCTGCCCGCGAGGGCCAGGTCGAGGGCGAGCGAATCGAGGGCGTCGTAGGGTCCCGAGAGGGTCCCCTTGCCGGTGGCGCGCCCGGCGACGGACAGCTCGGGGGAATCGAGGAAGGGCGTCACGACCGCGAGGTCGAAGTTCGAGAGCTCGGTCCGCAGATCGAGGACACCCTTTCGCGTCGACGTGCCGGCGACCTCGACGCGCCCCCCGTCGGCGAGTGTGGCCTTGGCGACGAGCTCGACCGGACCGCCTTCCGCGAGGCGCGCATCGAGCGAGAGATCCCCCGACACGTCGACCGGCGCGCGCACGACGCGCGCTCCCCCGACACGAAGCCGACCCTCGAGCTCCAGCAGCTCACGCTCCGCCGTCGACTCGAGCTCGAGCTCGCCCGTCAGCTTCCCCTCGAAACGAGTCCCCTCCGGCAGCAGGGGCGAGAGCAGGGACACGTCGAATGTGTCGAAGCGCAGTGCCGAACGCAGCGCGCCCGCGACCGTTCCGGTCGCATTCACGTCGAGGCGCCCGCCGCTCGTGGGCGCGAAGACCGCCTGGATCCGGACGGGATCCTCGGGCGCGAGTCCCTGGAGACCGAGCGCCAGATCGAGCTTGCCCGCCGCATCGATCTTCCCATCCGCATAACGGGCCGAGTCGATCACGAGATCGGTCTCGACCCGTGTGAGCGCGCCTGCCGCCGTCGCGAGGGAGACTTCGCCGCTCGCGCGGCCGGCGAGGGTTCGACCGGGGCCCGCGAGCGACGCGAAGGGGGCGAGCTCGAGCGCATCGAGCATCGCCGTCAGCTCGACCTCACCGGAAGCGTTTCGCTCGCCCGTGATCTCGGCGCGGCCCGCATCGGAGGGTGTCCAGGTCGCCTCGAAGTCGAGCTTCTCGTCCGATTTGCGCTGGGCCCGGATCCCGAGATCGCCGCTCAGGTCGACACCCGTCATCCGCAGTCGAAGACCCGCGATCTCGACATCGGTGGTGAGGCGGCGCAAGGCGCTGCCGGACCCCTCGACCGAGACGGGCCCCGACAGCTCGCCCGCCGAGAGCTCGAGCTCCGGAACGAATGCCCGAAGCTCGGCGACGAGCAGCTTCTCGAGCTGGAAGTCGAGGGCGTACTCGCCTTCGAGGTCGAGCCCGCCAGTCGCCGACACGCCGCCGAGCTCCCGGTCGTTCGCGAAGGCCCGGGCGGACGCCTCGATCTCGAGCGGATCACCGAGCGAGCGGCCGCGCGCGGCCAGCGAGAGGCCATCGATGCGCCAGTCGACGGGCGGAGAAAGAGCGCGGTCTCGCACCAGCACACGCCCCTCATCGAGGCGCAGCTCCCGCAGGTCCAACACGAACGCGCCGTCGCCGGCCGCGGGATCCTCGCCCGACGATTCGTCCGCCCCGTCCTCGGGTTGCGCAGCTCGGCGGGCGATGTCGGGCAGGACGAAGCCGTCGGGCGTTCGGGTCACGACGAGGGCGACACCGTGGAGGACGAGGGACTCGATCGCGATCCGCCGTTCGAGCAGCGGGAACAGCGAAATGCGCAGGTCGATCGCCTGCGCACGGACGCTCGCCGCCGACTCGGCCGACACGTCCTGCCCGACCAGCACCGGCTCGTCGAGGGTCACGCGCGGCGGGAAGATGCCGATCGTCAGGCTCTTCCACTCGACCGGCGTCCCGAGCGCCTCGCCTGCGCGGGCCGCGAGGGCCGCGCGAAACTCGGGCGTGTTGACGAGCCTCGGCAGGGCGACGGCGAGCAGGGCCACCGCCGAGAGGGCCAACAACGAGACGACACCGATCGCGAGCCAGATCCTCGAGCGGGTGGACAGCCTGTCCTCCTTTCAGCTCAGCCGCGGAGCTTCCGCACGAGCGCCAGGCGCACCGAGCCCGGCTCGGCCTTGCCCTGACTCGCCTTCATGACCTGACCCATCAGGAAGTTGAGCGGCTTGTCGTCGCCCGAGCGGATCTGTGCCGCGACGTCGGGATGCGCGGCGACCACCTGGTCGACGAAGCGGTCGATCGCGCCCGTATCGGAGACGGCTTCGAGACCCCGCTCGACCATCAGGCGTTCCGGGTCCCCTCCCTCGGCGACGAGAACCGGGAAGAGCTCCGCCGCACTCCGCGCCGTGAGGCGACCCGAATCGACGAGCCCGATCAGGGCGGCCAGCATCGCCGGCGTCAGCGCCGTCTGCTCGACCTCGAGATCCCGCTCCTTCAGGACGCGCAGGAGATCGCGGATGATCCAATTCGAGACCGCCTTCGGCGAGCCACACGCGCCCGCCGTCGCCTCGAAGAAATCGGCGAGGGCGCGCGAGGTCGTGAGCAGACCCGCCTCGTAGCCCGAGAGCGCGTACTGCGACTCGAAGCGGGCGCGGCGCGCGTCGGGCAACTCCGGCAGCTGCGCCCGCACGGCCTCGATCCGCGCGGGATCGATGCGGAGCTCGATCAGATCGGGATCCGGGAAATAGCGATAGTCGTCGGCGTTCTCTTTCAGGCGCTGGACGTGGGTCCGGCGCCGGTCCGGGTCGTAGCCCATGGTCGCCTGGACGACGGATTTCCCGTCCTCGACGAGCTCGACCTGACGGAGGGCCTCGGCCTCGATCGCGTCCTCGACATGGGCGAAGGAGTTCAGGTTCTTGATCTCCGTGCGCGTGCCGAAGGCCGTCTCGCCCCGGCGCCGGATTGAGACGTTCGCGTCGCAGCGGAACTGTCCCTTCTCCATGTCTGCGTCCGAGACCTCGACGGCGCGCAGGATTCCGCGCAGGGTGCGGAGGTAGCTGCTCGCCTCCTCGGGCGTGCGCAGGTCGGGCTCGGAGACGATCTCGAGCAGCGGCACACCCGCTCGATTGAGATCGATCGCCGAGTCGGCGCCGCCGGCGACCGCGTCGTCGTGGATCGATTTGCCGGCGTCTTCTTCGAGGTGGGCGCGGGTGATCCCGATGCGCCGGCGAGAGGCCGTTTCGCCTTTTCCGACATTGGGAGCGACATTGGGAGCGACATCGATCTCGAGCCAACCCCCCGAGACGATCGGATCCTCGTACTGCGAGATCTGGTAGCCCTTGGGAAGATCCGGGTAGAAGTAGTTCTTGCGCGCGAAGATCGAGACCGGATTCACCGTCGCGTGGATCGCGAGCCCAAGCCGGATCGCGAGCTCGACCGCGCGTTCGTTGAGAACGGGCAGCACGCCGGGAAGTGCCAGGTCGATCTCGTGCACCGAATGGTTCGGCGCCTCGCCGTAGCGGACGGGCGCTGGGCTGAAGAGCTTCGACGCGGTCTTGAGGTGGGTGTGGACCTCGAGGCCGATCACGAGCTCGTAGCGCTCCCGCCAATCCTCCATCACGCGCCCTCCATCATCACGCCGCCCCGGGCGGCGTGAGGAGATGGTGCGGCGTCAGGCGCTCGAAGGCGTCGCCGACGCGCAGGATCGAGACCTCGTCGAGGGGCTTGCCGAGGAGCTGGAGCCCGACCGGCAGGCCGTTCGAGAGACCGCACGGGAGCGAGAGCCCCGGAAGCCCCGCGAGGTTCGCCGACACCGTGTAGACGTCGGAGAGATACATCGAGAGCGGGTCGCCGCTCTTCTCGCCGAGCCGGAAGGCCGTCTCCGGCGCCGTCGGCGTCAGGATCACGTCGCAATTCGCGAAGGCCTGCTCGAAATCCCGTCGGATCAACGTGCGGACCCGCTGCGCCTTGCCGTAGTAGGCGTCGTAGTAGCCCGCGGAGAGCACGTAGGTCCCGAGCAGGATCCGCCGCTTCACCTCCGCGCCGAAGCCCTCCGAGCGCGAGCGCCGGTAGAGATCGTGGAGGTCGACCACATCCTTCGCACGGCGTCCGTAGCGGACGCCGTCGTAGCGGGCGAGGTTGCTCGAGGCCTCGGCGGTCGCGATCAGGTAGTAGGTCGCGATCGTGTGGGCCGTGTGCGGAAGCGAGACCGGGGCGAACTTCGCCCCGGCGCCCTCGAGCACCGTGATCGCCTCGCGCACCCGGGCGAGCACGCCGGGCTCGACGCCCGCCTCGACGAAATACTCCTTCGGGAGCCCGATCGTCATGCCGGAGACGTCGCCGTCGAGGCGCTCGCGCACCTTCGGTGCCGGCTCCGGCAGCGAGGTCGAGTCCCGCTCGTCGTGCCCCGCGATCTGCTCGAATAACACCGCACAATCGGAGACCCGCCGCGCGAAGGGACCGATCTGATCGAGGGACGAGGCGAACGCGATGAGGCCGTAGCGCGAGACCCGGCCGTAGGACGGCTTGAAGCCCACGACGCCGCAGAAGCTCGCCGGCTGCCGGATCGAGCCGCCGGTATCGCTGCCGAGGGCGATCGGCGCGATCCCCGCCGCCACCGCCCCCGCACTTCCGCCCGAGCTCCCGCCGCAGGAGCGCGACGGATCCCAGGGATTGTGGCTCGGCCCGTAGATCGAGCTCTCCGTCGACGAGCCCATGGCGAACTCGTCCATGTTGGAGCGACCGACGACGACGGCCCCGGCGGCGCGGAGCTTCAGGACGATGGTGGCGTCATAGGGCGAGACGAAATTCTCGAGGATCCGCGAGGCGCAGGTCGCGGCCTCGCCCTTCTGCACGATGTTGTGTTTCAGGACGACGGGGATGCCGTCGAGGACCCCGCGCGGGCTGCCCGCGGCGATCCGGCGCGAGGCGGCCTCCGCGTCGCGGCGCGCCGACTCGTCCTGGCGGGTCACGACGAGGGCGAGCTTCGCGTGGCGTTCGATGCAGGCGAGGCTCGCCTCTGCGAGCTCGGACGCAGTGATCTCCCTCCGGTCGAGGGCCTCGCGTTGGGATTCGAGGCTGCCGGAGAGCACCTTCTCGGCCTGGGACATCTCGAGTTACCCCCCCTCCTCGAGCACCTTCGGGACGAGGAAGGCCGTCCCCTGACGAGCCGGCGCGTTGCTGACCGCGAGCTCGGGGTCCATGGCCGGAGTCGGGCGGTCGGGGCGGAGCGGGGTCGGCAGGTCGAAGCCGTGAAGGGTCGGGGGCACGCCCCG
>JANMTD010000397.1:0-20741 GCA_031390075.1 Deltaproteobacteria bacterium
AATCCCTCCCCCGCTACCAAAAAAAAGAGAGCACCTCTCGAGTCCGCTCGAGGGGTGCTCTCTTCGTTTCAGGAAGGCTTCATTTCAGGCTCGGCTTCAGGCGAAGAACTTCTCGATCACCCCGCCCAGGTAGGCCATCCCCTCGTCGTCGATGCCGTGATTGCAGGGCAGGACCAGCCCGGTCTCCATCACGCGGTCGCAGTTGCCGAGGCCCCCCGGCGCGATCCGGTGCGGCCGCGACTTGAACGCCGGCTGGCGCGCGATGTTTCCGCTCCAGACCATGCGCGTGTCGACCCCGTGACCCTCCATGTGCTTCTGGAATTCGCCCCGCACGACCCCGGATCCCGGCCGGATCTGGAAGGGATACATGTGCCAGGCGGTCTCGATCCCCGGCGTCACCTCGGGGAGCACGAATACATCGGGTCGCTTCTCGAGCGTCGCAGTCAGGAGCTCGAAGTTGCGGCGTCGGCGCGCGAGGTTCTTCGCGAGCTTGCGCATCTGGACGACGCCGAAGGCCGCCGAGATCTCGCTCGGCTCGAAGTTCCAGCCGACCTCGTCGAAGATGAAGAGATCGTCGTACTGGATGCCGTCGAGGTCGCTAAAGAAGGAGCGTGTCCCCTTCTGGGATCCGAAGAACTTCGGCTCGCTTCGACGACCCCAGCGCCGGAGCGTCAGTGCGCGGTCGACCAGCGCCAGATCATCGAGCAGGACCATGCCGCCGGTGCCCGCGGCGGTGATGATATGCGAGAGGGCGAAGCTCGTGAGCGAGATGTCCGAGCGCGTGCCGGTCGGCGTTCCGCGCAGGGTGGCGCCGAGGCAGTCGCAGGAATCCTCGATGAGCTGGAGCGAATGGCGGTCGGCGATCGACCGGAGCACGTCCCAGTCGGGACAATTTCCGATCAGGTTGGGCACCAGCATCGCCTTCGTGCGCGGGCCGATCGCCGCCTCGATCCGGTCGGCGTCGACTTGATAGGTGTTGGGCGTGACGTCGAGCAGGACCGGCACGAGCCCCGCCCGCACGATCGAGGCGATGTCCGTCGAGAAGGTCAGGGCGGGCGTCAGGATCTCGTCCCCCGGCGCGAGGGCCAGCAGCTCGACGGCGAGGTAGAGCGCCGACGATCCCGAGTTGACCATGACGCCGCGCTGCTTTCCGAAGGCCTGGGCGACGAGCCGTTCCATCTCCTTCGTATGCGGTCCGATCCGCAGCGCCGTCGCGCCACCGCGCAGGACGGAGAGGACGGCCTGGACCTCCTCTTCGTCGTGAACGCTGCCCGCGTATTCGATTCGCTGGATCGCCATTTCTGTAAACCCCGCCCTGCGCGAAGCGCTCATCGGCTTCGCGGATCCCTTCGATTCGATCCTGTTCAGTCCCGGGCCGCGCCCCGGATCGTCTCGACCGCCTTCTGTCCCCGGTTCGGATCGCCGTCGATCGCCTCGGCGTAGGTCGGCGTGATCGCGATCCGCCGGATCGTCTCCTTCGAGCAGAGCGCGTTCACGACCTGCTCCGCCACGGCGGCGGGCTCCATGATGCGGCCGTACATGTAGTCGAGCTCGAACCAGCGCTGGACGATCGGCGCGAGCTTCTCGGCGTCCTGCCCGAAGCCGAACTCGGTCAGCGTGTCGCCGTTTGCGATCGAGGTGAAACCGACCTTGCGGTGTTCGCCCTGCCAGGCCTGGATCAGGCTCTCGAGGGCGACCTTGCTGATCGGGTAGCTCGCCTGCTTCGGCCGCGGCGGCGAGTCGTCGATCGAGATCGACGAGAAGACGACGACCTTGCCGCGCTGGGCCTCGAGCTCCGTGATGGCCGCGTTCAGGACGAGCGAGAGTCCGATCACATTGGTCTGGAACACCTCGAGCCAGGCCTTCGCGTCGATCTCCTCGATCGCGCCGAAGGTCGAGATCCCCGGTGCGTAGACGAGCGCGTCGAGCCCGCCCATCCGCGCGACCGCCCCGACCACCGCCGCGCGGCAGCTCTCCTCGTCGCGCACGTCGCAGGCCAGCGCGAAGCACTCGCCGCCCGCCTCTTTGGCCGCGGCCTCGATCCGGTCGGTGCGCCGCGCCGCGAAGCAGACGCGCGCGCCCTCCCTCGCGATCGCGAGCCCCGACTCGCGCCCGAGCCCCGAGGAAGCTCCGACGACGAGAATCCGCTTGTCCTTGAGTCTCATGCACGAACCTCAGCGTGGTGTTTTCCGGTCCGCCATCGGCGGCCGGCGCGCGGCCAACATAGACGAAATCCCCTGCGCCTCTAGGCGCCTCCTATGCGCGCTCTATGGATATGAGGGGATCCACATGGCGACCTCACCGTCCTGGACGAGCTCGTCGCGCTGATTCAGGAGCTGCAGCGCGAAATGGACGACGCTCATCTCGGGGCGGCCCCGGGATGGGGTGCAGCGCACGGGGCGGTGGCGTGTGCGCAGGGTGTCACCGATCCGAACCGGCGCGAAGCAGCGGAACGAGTCGCCGAGATGGCCGGCCAGTCCCGTCGAGGGGAGCGGGACGGCGAGCAACGCCTGGAGAAAATCGCCGAAGCCGAGGCAGAAGGTCCAGATCGGGGGGGCGATGCGATCGCCGAAGCGGCCCTTGGCCGCGAAGACGCGATTCAGGTAGAGCGGATTGCGCTCGCCGGTCAGGTTCGTGAAGCCGACGATATCCGCTTCGGTCACGGTCCGGCCGTGGCTCTCGCCGCGGGGACCGAATTCGATCAGGTCGTCGGCGTAAAGCGGTCGAGAGACGGGCCGGGGTCCACGGGCCTCGGGCGCGGCGGGCCGCGCCATCGTCGGCGGCCGCACGGCCTCGCCGCCCGTTCGAACGCTCACCGCGCCGCGACAGGTCCGCTCGCCGCGCTGGTTCAACACCTCGAACTCCGTGTCCCGACCGCGCTCGGGATCGAGACCGTCGACCGCCGACGAGGCCGTCTCCCGGTGGCGCAGCGAGAAGCGGTCGCCGACGCGCATCGAACGCTCGAAGCGGATCGAGTAGCCGGCGATCCAGGCGTCGGGATCAGCGAGGGCGAGGCGCTCTGGGGCCGACCAGGCCAGCGCACCGAGCGCCCACGACGCGGAGAGCAGTCCGGGAGCGATCGGGAGCGGGCTCCCGGGCTCCGCCGCCGCGAGTCCGTGGTCGAAATGCATGCGCGCGTAGTCGCCGGTCGCGCCGCAGAAGAGGATGAGATCCGCCGCCGTGACCGTGCGGTGGCCGATCTCGGTCGAGAACGAGTCGGCGTGGGGCTCGAGAGGCGGACGCGGCTCCACGGATGACGCTCCCTGTGCAGGCCGTGGTCGTCCCCGGCGGCGGTCGGAGACTAACCCGGTGGCGGGCGGCGGGCATCCATGCGTACAGTCCGAGACCGCAATCCAAGCGAGCGAAGCCGAGGAGAACAGCGATGGATCGTGACGAGCCTCAGCAGCCGAATCTCGACCGCCGGCGTTTTCTCGGCGCCGCCGCCGGCACCCTCGCGCTCGGTACCGCCGGGCTCGCCGCCTGCTCGGCCCCGCCTTCCGACGAAGCCAGCGACGAGGCCCAGGCGGCGCCGTGGGACCACGAGGTCGACGTCGTGGTGATCGGAAGCGGAACGGGTCTCGTGGCGGCGCTCGCAGCCCGCGTCGCGGGCGCCGACGTGCTGGTGATCGAGAAGCGCAAGATCGTCGGCGGCACGACCGGCCATTCCGGCGGCGTCGCCTGGATTCCAAATAACAACGTGATGAAGACCGAAGGGCTCGCCGACAACCGGGAGCAGGCCCTGCAGTATCTGACGAAGCTCGCCGGCGGCCAGGCGACCCCGGAGCTCATCGAGGCGTTCCTCGACGCCGGCCCCGAGATGGCGGATTTCGTCGAGGCGCATTCGCCGCTGCGCTGGCGCGTCTCGAAGATCCTGGGGAACAACGCCGACTACCACCCCGAGTGGCCGGGGGCCATGACGCGGGGCCGCAGCATCGAGCCCGCAGCCGACCGCGAGGGTCTCTACGGTCCGGAGCTGATCGGGGGCCTCCAGAAGGGCTTCGAGGAGGCCGGTGGAACGCTCTGGACGGAGACCCCTGCTCGGCGCCTGATCGTGAAGCACTACGACGAGACCCGGCGCGAGATCGTCGGCGTCGAGGCCGTGCGCGAGGGCAAGCCGATCCGGATTCGCGCCCGGCGCGGGGTTCATCTCGCCTCGGGCGGCTTCGAGTGGGACTTCGAGCTGAAGCAGCATTTCCTGCGTGCGCCGACGCTCTACACCCTGGGCGCCGGCGGCAATACCGGCGACGGGCTCCGCATGGCGATGGCCGTCGGCGCGGATCTGCGCAACATGAACGAGGTCTATGGCCATACGGTCTACAAGGCCGAGGCGGAGGCGCAGCGCCCGCACAACATGGGCGCCACGCTGAACGGCGAGATCGAGAAGCGCGTCGCGGGCTCGATCGTCGTGAACGATCGCGGCGAGCGCTTCCACGACGAGGCGGCCGACTACGACACGACCTGGCGCAGCTACTTCACCTGGGAGAACTGGGGCGACCTGCGCTACCGCAACATCCCGGCCTTCCTGATCTTCGACGGAAGTGTTCGAGAGAAGGGCACGATCGCGGGGGCGAAGGCCTCGGATCCGCTGCCGGACTGGGTCTTCGAGGCGAGCACGTTGCGCGAGCTCGCGACGCGCCTGGGCATCGACCCCGACGGCCTCGAGACGACGGTGGCCCGCTTCAACGAAAATGCACGCAAGGGAATCGACCCCGAATTCACCCGCGGCAAGAGCCATTACGATCGCTTCGGAAGCCCGGACGTCGGGATCACCCTCGGCCCGCTGGTCTCGGCGCCCTTCTTCGGCGCCGAGGTCGCCCCGGCGGATCTCGGGACCTGCGGCGGCGCCCGCGTCAACGGGAAGGCCCAGGTCCTCGATCCCTTCGGCGAGGTGATCCCGGGGCTGACGGCTTCGGGCAATGTCGCCGGCGTCGGAAGCCCGGGCTCGAGCTACGGCGGCGGCGGCGGGACTATCGGTCCGGCGCTGGCCTTCGCGTTCATCGCGGGACGCGAGCTGGGGGCCAAAACCGAGCCGGCATGAGCGGGGCGACCCGATCCCCGGCGGCCCGCATCCGAGTCGGCCTGCTGCTGTTCTAGTCGTGGCCCGGGAGATAGGCCTCGAAGAGCTGGCCCGCGACCGGGTCCGCGAGCTCGGGCACGTCGTAATGCGTCCGGATCTCGACCGAGCCGTCGTCGCCGAAGCGGTAGACCTCGATGCTCTTCATGACGACGGACTTGCCGTCCTTCGTGAAGGTATTCGCCATGACCCAGGCGATCTCGTTCCCGCAGATGAACGTCGTCGATGGATCGACGTAGAAGTGGGTCATCGGCTGGAAGAGATCGAAGGGCTTCACACAGCAGCCCTCGAAATCGGACTTGGGCGGCGTGCCGACCGGGTCGAGCATCTTGAAGCCCCCCGGCGCGATCTTCTTCCAGTTGGCAACCCAGGCGTCCTTCTTGCCGGCGTTCCAGAGGTCGACATAGCCCTTCGCCCATTCGAGGATCTGCTGGCGAGTCGGTGTGGCCATCTTCGTCTCCTGTGTTCGTGCGAGGGTACGCCGCGCGGGGTCGGGGGTAAGAGCCGGCGTCAGCCGACGCGTGAGAGTCGGTTCGAGTCGCGGTGGTGGAAGATCTCGGGGCGGCCCTTCAGCTTGAGCTGGGTGTCTTCCGCATAGCGGAAGCGGCCCTCTCCTTCGATCTCGACTTCGATCTCGAAGCGCACGGTCTTGAACTCGATGTCGAGGAACGGGTTCGAGGCGATTCCGAAGATATGCGAACCGACGTCGGCCGATAGGATGAGCCGCCGATCCGAGGCGGTGGCCTGTCCGCCCGCCAGGACCGTGACGCCCCGCGGAATCACGAGGCCGCACACCACCTGCCCCGCCGCCGCATCCCAGAGCCAGTAGCCGAGCTCCTCGTGGAAGGGGTCCGCTTCGCCGAGGCGCCAGGCCGTCCTCGAATAACGAAGGCCGAAGAGGAACTGCTCGTGATTGTCGATGGCGTCCATGGGCGCGAAGATCTGCCGCTCGCGGAAGGGCGTCGTCAACAAGCCGCGGTCCGCGCCGGGTGCCTCGTCGATGCCCTTGTCTCCCTCCCAGGTGCCCGCCAGGGCCGCGAGCGGTCCGAGCTTCGACAGGATCTCCTTCTCCGAAAGTCCCAACGAAGAACTCCTTTTTTCAGATCGATCTGGGTCAGGCCACGGGCCCGAACGCAATCAGGCCGCCGCCGTCGAGGGCCCAGGTCTGACCCGTAATCCAGCGACCGGTCTCGGCCGCGAGAAAGAGTGCCGCTCCCGCCACGTCCTCGGGCTCCCCGAGGCGATGGAGCGGATAGGCCTTCGCGACCTTCTCGCCGCGGCCGCCGTCCCAGAGCGCGCGGGCGAACTCCGTCCGGACGAGACCGGGGGCGAGACAATTGACGCGCACCTTCGGCGCGAGCTCGGCGGCGAGCTGCTTCGTCATGTGGATCAGCGCCGCCTTCGTCACGTCGTAGACGCCGAGGATCGGGCTCGTCGCGAGGCCGCCGACGCTCGAGATGTTCACGATCGCGCCGCCGTGCTCCGACATGAAGCGCTGCCAGACCTGTTGCGTCCAGAACATCGGCGCCGTGACGTTGATCTCGAAGGTCTTGTCCCAGCGCGCGCGGTCGACGTCGATCATGGGGCCCGCGTACGGATTCGTCGCGGCGTTGTTGACCAGGACATCGATCCGGCCGAGGCGCGAGAGGGTCGCATCGATTACGCGCTTGACGTCGTCTTCGCGCCCGACGTGGCCCGCTTCGAAATCCGCGCCCTCGCCGATCTCCTTCACGGCCGCCGCGCAGGCCTCGGCACCACGCGACGTGATCATGACCCGCGCCCCGGCGCGCACGAAGGTCTCCGCGATCGCCCGGCCGATGCCGCGGGATCCACCGGTCACGAGGGCGACCTTGCCGTCCATTCGGATCTCCATGGCGAGCGACCATAGCGGCCGAGCTGCCCCCCTGCCGCCTCTCGATCGCCTCCTTCCAATGCTGAGGACGCCGCCGGATCACCCTGGTATCGTCGTCCGACCCCAACGAGGTCCCAAATGGAATTCGAATACAGCGATCGCTGCCAACAGGCCCGGGAGAGCCTGCGCCGCTTCATGGACGCACACGTCTATCCGAGCGAAGCGGCGTACTACGCGCAGCACGCAGCACTCCCCTCTCGCTGGCAGACGCCGCCCCTGATGGAAGACCTGAAGCAGCGCGCCCGCGCGGCGGGGCTCTGGAATCTCTTCCTGCCCGATAGCGAAGCCGGCCCCGGCTTCTCGAACCTCGACTACGCGCCGCTCTGCGAGGAGATGGGCCGCGTCGGCTTCGCGGCGGAGATCTTCAACTGCTCGGCGCCCGACACGGGGAACATGGAGGTACTCGAGCGCTACGGGAGCCCCGAGCAGAAGAAGCAGTGGCTCGAGCCGCTGCTCGACGGGCGGATCCGGTCGGCCTTCGCCATGACCGAGCCCGGCGTCGCCTCCTCCGACGCGACCAACATCGCGACCGAGATCCGCCGGGACGGCGGCGACTACGTCGTCAACGGGCGCAAGTGGTGGACGTCGGGGATCTGCGACGAGCGCTGCGAGATCCTGATCCTGATGGGCAAGACGGATCCCGCGGCGCCGACGCATGCCCAGCAGAGCATGATCCTCGTCCCCCGGCATGCGAAGGGGGTCACGATCGTGCGCCCGCTTCCCGTCTTCGGCTACGACGACGCGCCCCACGGCCATGGCGAGGTGCTCTTCGAAGACGTGCGTGTGCCCGCGTCGAATCTCCTGCTCGGCGAGGGCCGCGGCTTCGAGATCGCCCAGGGCCGCCTCGGCCCCGGCCGAATCCACCACTGCATGCGCATCATCGGCATCGCTGAACGGGCCCTCGAGAAGATGTGCGACCGGCTGATGTCGAGGACCGCCTTCGGCAAGAAGCTCTACGAGCACTCGGTCTGGGAGGAGCGGATCGCGCAGGCACGGATCGAGATCGAGTGTTCCCGGCTGCTGACGCTGAAGGCCGCCTACATGATGGACACGGTCGGCAACAAGGTCGCCCGGGCCGAGATCGCGATGATCAAGGTGAAGGCGCCGATCATGGCCCTCGAGATCATCGACGACGCGATCCAGGCCCACGGCGGCGCCGGTGTCACGACGGATTTCGGCCTCGCGGCGGCGTGGGCGGGCGTCCGCACGCTCCGCCTCGCCGACGGCCCCGACGAGGTCCACCGCCGCACGATCGCCCAGATTGAGCTGAAGAAGCAGCGCCAGCGCGGCGGCGCGCCCCGTTGAATCCCGTTCCCCAGACGCGGCAGGTGAGCCCATCGTGACGTACAAAGTGGTGCAGTGGACGACGGGGAACGTCGGTCGGCGCTCGCTGCGCGCGATCGTGGCGAACCCTTTGCTCGAGCTCGTCGGGTGCTATGCGCACGGCGGCGACAAGGTCGGCCGCGACGCGGGGGAGCTCGCGGGCATCGATCCGACCGGTGTGCTCGCGACTGCCGACATCGATGCGCTTCTCGCGCTGCGCCCGGACTGCGTCTCCTACAACCCGGTCTGGCCCGACGTCGAGCATCTCTGCCGAATCCTCGAATCGGGCATCAACGTCGTGACGACCGCCGCGTTCATCACCGGCCACGGCCTCGGCGAGGGCGCCCGCCAGCGAATCGAGGCCGCTTGCCAGAAGGGCCGCGCGTCGATATTCGGCAGCGGAATGAATCCGGGCTTCGCGAACCTGCTCGGCCTCGTCTCCGCCGGCATCTGCGACCGCATCGACCGCATCACGATCACCGAGTCCGTCGACGCCTCCGGCTATGCCTCCGCCGAGACGCAGCAGAGCGTCGGCTTTGGTCATCCGATCGACCATCCCGGTCTCCACGCGATGGCCGAAAAAGGCACCGCCGTCTTCGCCGACGGCGTCTACATGATGGCGGACGCCCTCGGACTCGAGCTCGACTCGGTGCACTGCGAATCGAAGTTCGCCGTCGCGACGAAGGACCACGACTTCGGCTTCATGAAGATCGACGAGGGCTGCGTCGCCGGGGTCGAGGCGAGCTGGCACGGCATGACGGGCGACCAGTCCCGGATCCAGCTCCGGGTGCAGTGGAAGATGGGAAAGCACATGGAGCCCGACTGGCCCCTCGAGCACGGCTACGTCGTCCACGTCGAGGGTCAGCCCGTCGTCCACACCAAGCTGCAGATCCGCCCGCCGAAGGGCTTCCAGGGGAAATCCTTCGTCGACTTCATGCAGCTCGGCATGATCATCACGGCCCTGCCCGCGATCAACGCGATCCCCCACGTCTGCCGCGCCGCTCCGGGCATCCGCGGCTACGGCGATCTGCCGCTGATCACGGGGGCTGGCTTCTGCAGCAACTTAGGGACTGACGAGGAGATCCGCGCTTGAGCACGAATCCGAGCGAGCCGAGCGACAAGGCTTCGGCGCAGCAAGCCCCGGCGAAGAAATCCCCGCGCCAGCTGCGCCGGGAGAATGAGGCCGCCGCCAACCGCGAGGCCTGGGCGCCGATGCAGGCCGAGCTCGCCGCGCGCCGCCTCCGCATGCAGGTGATGGGCGGCCCCGAGCGCTTGAAGAAGTACATGCACGACCGCGGCAAGCTCGACGCGCGCCAGCGCCTCGATGCGTTATTCGACCCGGGCAGCTTCCGCGAGATCGGACCGCTCGTCGGCACCGTCGCGAACATCCCCGCCGAGGGCTTCATCTGTGGCCTCGGGCGGATCGACGGCCGGCCGGTCTTCGCGGGGGCCGAGGATTTCACGGTGCTGGGCGGCTCGATCGGCTCCGGCGGCACGGCCAAGCGCTTCCGGATCGCCGAGCTCGCGCTGCAGGAGCGCCTCCCCCTCGTGATGATCCTCGAAGGCGCGGGCCATAGGCTGACCGAGACGGATTCCGGCATGGGCCGCGCCCCGAACGACCTGCTCGCGATGGCCGACCTCTCGGGCCACGTCCCGATGGTCTGCGTCGTGCTCGGCGCCTCCGCGGGCCACGGTGCCCTCGCCGCCCCGCTCTCCGACTACGTCATCATGAGCGAGGGATCGGCGATGTTCACCGGCGGCCCGCCGCTCGTGAAAGCGGCGACCGGCGAGGACGTCACGAAGGAGGAGCTCGGCGGCGCGCGCATGTGTGCCGAGATCGCGGGCTCGGCCCACGCCGTGACGCCGGACGACGGGAGCGCCCTCGCCCTCGCCCGCCACTTCCTCTCGTATTTCCCGTCCCGCCGCGGCGACGCGTTGCCCGTCCGAAGCGAGGGCGATGTCGGGCCGCGGCTGCTCGACGATCTCGTCGAGATCATGCCGCCCCAGGACCGCAAGCCCTACGACATCCACGACGTGATCGAACGCCTGGTCGACGGCGGTAGCTTCCTCGAGATCCAGCCCGGCTACGGGCGCGGGCTCGTGCTGGGGCTCGCCTTCCTCGGCGGCCGCGCCGTCGCGATCGTCGCGAACAATCCCGCGCACTACGCCGGCGCGGTCGACAGCGAAGCGGCGATCAAGGCGACGGACTTCCTCGAGCTAGTCGGCAATTTCGGCCACCCCGTGATCTTCCTCGCCGACAACCCCGGCGTGATGGCGGGGACGAAGGCCGAGCGCAGCGGCATCCTCAAATGGGGCGGCAAGATGTTCCGCGCCGAGCGCCGGCTCACGAATCCGAAGATCCATGTGACGCTGCGCAAGTCGTTCGGCTTCGGCGCCGTCACGATGGCGCAGAACCCTTTCGACAAACAGACGCTCTCGCTCTCGCTACCCGGGGTCACGATGGGCGCGATGCCGGCCTCGAGCGGCGGCCGGGCGGCGAAGCTCGATGCGACGGAGCAGGCGAAGGCCGAGGCCGCGCAGGCTTCGGGGCCCTACAAGATGGCCGACCACCTCGTCTATGACGACATCATCGATCCGGCGGAGCTGCGCAATCGGATCCTCGAAGGTCTTGCGATGGCGGCCTCGCGCTAGCGTGGACCCACTCGAGGAACGCCGTCGCCGCATGCACGGCGTGGGCTGAGCGCGGCGAGTGGAAGATCTCGAAGGCGTGTTGGGCGCCGGGGAGCTCCGCGTGCACAACGGCGTTTCGGCTCTTCTCGCGCAGCAGGCCGACGAAGCGGTCCGCCTCCTCGCTGAAGACGAGGGAGTCGTGGGAGCCCTGGATCACGAAGAAGGGCGGCGCTTCCTCGTGGATGCGGGCCACGGGACAGACCGAGTCCCAGAGCTCGTAGTTGTCCTCGGGCGTGCACTTGAAGATCCTCGGACCCAGCGCATCCGACATCTTGCCGAAGCGCCGGTCGCCCGCGCGGTCGAGAAAATCGAAGACCCCGTAGAAGGGTACGCAGGCCGCGACCCGGGTATCGACGGATTCGAAGCCCGGCTGGAAGCGGGGATCGCCGGCGCTGAGCGCCGCCAGCGACGAGAGATGGCCGCCGGCGGAGCCGCCGCTGATGCAGATGAAATCGGGATCGCCACCGTACTCCGCGATATGCGTGCGCAGCCAGGCGATCGCGCGCTTCACGTCGATGATCTGGTCGGGCATCGTGGCCGCCGGGGAGAGACGGTAGTTGCTCGCCGCGCAGATCCAGCCGCGCGCGGCGAGGCGGTTCATGAGGGGCCGACCCTGCTCGCGTTTGTCGCCGATGATCCAGGCCCCGCCGTGGATCTGGAGGAGCACGGGGCGGCGCTCCCCCGGCTTCGCGGCGACGGGCAGATAGAGATCGAGGCGATTGCGCCCGCCTTTGTCGCCGGGCAGCGATGGGCCGTACTCGAGGTTCCGGATCGCGTGGACCTCGGGATGGGCGAACGCGAAGGGGCGCAGGAATCCGTGCAGCGCTGAAACCCCCGCTTCCGGCACGATCCCCAGCGGCGCGAGGGCCCCTGCGAAGACGCTGCCGGCGCGGACGCCGCGCAAATGGCCCGCGACGAGCAGGGCCCAGGACACGAAGCTCAACACCAGGCCGATCCGCCCCGCCGTCTCGCGGTGGATACCCTGGCTGAGGAAGACCGCCGTCACGAGCATCTCGAACAGGACGACCTGGAGCGCCAGCTCGCTGCGCAGCCAGCCCACGACGAAGGTCGGAACGAGGAGCGGGCCCGCCAGCCGGACGCGCAGCCAGGTCGCGAGGGAGAGCGCCAGGCCGAACACCGCGAGAACGAGAAAGGCCGTCGAAGCCGTCATGGCAGGCTGCTCCCGTGACCCGGGCATCGATGCCCCGTCGCCGGGTTATATGCCACACTGGGCGCCGCCTTCCACCCACCCGCAGCCGAGAATTCCATGACGACGACCGACGACGACGCCCTGCGCGCCCCCTTCCGAGACTGGCTCGCGCAGCGCTGGCCCGAGGCCACGGACCTCGAGCTCGGGGCCTTTCGCATGCCCAAATCGGGCTTCTCGGCGCGCACGATTTTCGTGCCGGTCTCCTATCTGCAGCGCGGCAGGCGCGTCGAGCGGCAGGTCGTGCTCCGGATCGAGAACCCCGAGCCCGCGATCTATCCGCAGCAGGCGCCGGGCCTCGACGTCGAGATCGACATCCAGTTCCGCTCGATGCGCGCGCTGATCGCGACGGGCAAGGTCCCGCTGGCGCCGCTGGTCGGCTACGAGGCCGATGCTTCGATCCTCGGCCAGCCCTTCTTCGCGATGGATTTCGTGCGGGGCGACGTGATGACCGAGAGCCCCCCCTACACCGAGGCGGGATTCTTCTTCGAGGCGACGCCGGCGCTGCGTCGCCGGATCATCGCCCGCGGCCTCGAGACCCTCGCGACCTTCCACACGATCGACTGGCGGGCCGCCGGCTTCGACTGGCTGGTCGATCCCGCTGAGCCGCCGACCGTCGGGCGCCAGATCGACGTCTGGGAGCGCTACATGCGCCGTGAGCTCGGCAACCGCGTGCACCCCGATTTCGACCTCGGCGTCGCGTGGCTTCGCCGCCATCTGCCGGCCGATCTCGCCCCGGCCCTCTCCTGGGGCGACTCGCGGCCGGGGAACTTTCTCTTCGACGGCGACCGGGTCCTCTGCATCACGGACTTCGAGAACATCGCGATCGCGCCGAAGGAGATCGATCTCGGCTGGTGGCTGTTTTTCGACCGCACGATGCACGAGTCGATCAGCCAACAGCGGCTCCCCGGCGAGCCGACGCGGCAGGAGCAGCGCGTGCTCTACGCCGAGGCCGCGGGCATCGCGGTGCCGGACACCTTCTACTTCGAGCTGCTCGCGGGGGTGCGTTATGCGGCGATCGTCGTGCGCGTGATGAATCGGCTGGTCGGCCGCGGTGTGCTGCCCGCCGACCAGGTCATCTGGCGCGAGAATCCCGCGGCCGCCGCCTTGAAACAGATCCTCGCCAAGGGCGGAATCGCCTGAGCCCTTAGCCCATAAGGAGCCCTCAGCCCATAAGGAGGTGCCGCCGAGCGCGTCGATCAGTCCGGCAGCTTGAAGGCGACCAGCGCGTCGCCGGGCTTCGAGCCGAGCAGCATATGCCCGCCCGCGGCGACGACGACGTATTGGCGTCCGTCCGGATCGAGCTGAAAAGTCATGGGCGTCGCGTGGGCCGCGGCCGGCAGGTGGGCCCGCCAGAGCTCCTCGCCCGAATCGGTCTGGAAGGCGCGCAGATAGCCGTCGGTCGTGGCGCCGATGAAGGTGAGCCCGCTCGCCGTCGTGATGGGGCCGCCGAGGTTCGGAACACCGATGTCGCCGAGCATCCACCAGATCGGCCAGGGCGCGAGCCCACGCGTATTGCCGAGGGGCACCTCCCAGACGACCTCGCCGGTGGCGAGATCGATGGCTGCGAGGGTTCCCCACGGCGGCGGATTGCACGGCGCGCCGAGACCCGGCGAGAGCAGCGGATGGCGCTGGAGCGCGTAGGGCGTGCCCTCCTGCGGCTCATAGCCTAAGGCCGGCGCCCCGCCCGCTTCCGCGACCATCGCGTCGTATTCAGCGCGGGGCACCATGCGGATGTAGGTCGCGATGCGCTGGTTGTTGACGATGACGAGCTTGCGGCCGGCGTCGACGGAGAGACTTCCCCAGTTCATGCCACCGACCATGCCGGGATACTGGATCGTCCCCTGCGTCGCGGGCGGTGTGAAGATGCCCTCGGAGCGCGCCGACTCGATCGTCTTGCGGCAGGCGCGGCGATCCCAGGGCGTGAAGCCGAAGGCGTCGTCCGCCACGAGCGTCCCCGGATGCAGCGGTCGCGGCCGCACCGGGAAGGGCTGGGTCGGCGAGATCGGCCCCTCTTCGGGGACCGGTCCCCCCGGCACCGTGCGCTCCTCGACCGGGAAGAGCGGCTTGCCCGTCACGCGATCGAGGAAGAAGAGATGTCCCATCTTCGTCGGCGCGAGCACGCCGGGCCGAACTCCGTCCTTGGCCGGAAAATCGAAGGCGACGGGCTGGGCGCCGATGTCGTAGTCCCAGATGTCGTGGTGGACCGTCTGGAAATGCCAGACCGGCTTCCCGCTCTCGCCGTCGAGGGCGACGATCGAGCTCGAGTAGTAGTCGAGGCCGTTTCGATGGCCACCGAAGTAGTCGGGCGACGAGTTCCCGGTCGGCACGAACACGAGATCCCGGGCGCTGTCGGTCGAGAAGGCCGACCAGGCGTTCGAGGTCCCCTGCCGAAAGGGCCCGGCCTGATTCGTCTGCTCGCCGGGCGGCAGCGCATTCCACGCCCAGAGCCGCTCCCCCGTGCGCGCGGAGTAGGCGCGTACGACCCCGCTCGGCGCGTCGACGCGGCGATTGTCGAGGACCATCGAGCCCGTGATCAAGCGATCGCGCAGCACCACCGGCGGCGACGTCACGCCGTATTCCCCCGGCTTCGGATCGCCGACGCCTTCACGCAGGTCGACGACGCCGTTCTGGCCGAAATCCGTACAGGGCCGGCCCGTCGCCGCGTCGAGGACGATCATGCGGCCGTCGACGGTGCCCGTGAAGATGCGCTTCTGGCAGTAGGCGCCCGCCTCCGCCCGCGCGTCGGTCCAGGCCGTGACGCCGCGGCAATTGAGCAGATAGAGGCCCTCGAGATCCACCTTCGGATCGAAGGTCCACTTCTCCAGGCCGGTCTCGGGATCGAGGGCGATCACGCGATTGAAGGGCGTACAGATGTAGAGCGTGCGGTCGACCAGGATCGGCGTGTTCTGGAAGCTCGTCGAGGCGTGGGTCGAGCCCTTCTTCGCGGCGTCCGCGCTCGCGGCATCGATCAGGTCGCCGGTGTGATAGGTCCAGGCGACTTCGAGCTGGCTCACGTTGTCGGGCGTGATCTGGGAGAGCGGCGAATGGCGCTGGCCGCCCTCGTCGCCGCCGTAATGGGGCCAGTCGGCGGTCCCGACCGAGGCCCCCTCGTCCGAATCGCGTCCACACGCGAGCAGGCCGATGGACAGTAGGGCGACGAGCATCGGGACGAGGAGGGAGACGGGATTTCGGCCAGATCGCATCGATTTGCCTCTGATTGCCTGGGAGGGATTGCCTGGGAGGGATTCGGGGGGCTCGCGGTCGGTCAGTGGGCTCGGGTATCCAGCGGAGACCTCTGGCCCACCGGATCGAAGAGCAGTCGCTGCGCGTAGAGCGAATCGACGTGCTCGCGGACCTCGGCGATCCGGCCGTCCCGGATCTGGAAGACCATGACGTAGTGGTTCTCGTAGGGCTCGCCCTGCCCCGTCGTCGCGCGGATCGTCATCTCGACGTAGACGATCTCCTCGCCGGCGAGACCCGACGTCCGCTCGATCTGCATCGGCCGGGTCGTATCGTAGAGGCCGAGGCCGCTCGCCATCAGCGCGAGCACGGCATCGAGTCCATCGTGCAGGCGTCCGACGGGAGACGATTGCGGCGCCAGCCAACGGGCGTCCTTCGCGAAGAGCTCGGCGATCGCGGCGTCGCCCTTCTGCAGCAGCTCGAAATAACGATCGACGAGCGCGAGATTGCGGGCGGCGGTCGCGGAAGACGAAGCTCGATCCATCGGGTTACGATAGCCTGATCCGAGCCGTCGAAAGGGCCTCGCTTGCTGCGTGCACCGCTTCTCCATTTCCTGGTCCTGGGCGGTCTGCTCTTCGCACTGCAGACGGGCTTCGGGGGTCCGACCGCGCCGCGCGCCGTCGAGGTCATGCAGAGCGATGTCGACGAGCGGATCGAGGCCTTCGCCCTCCAGGTCGGTCGGTCTCCGAGCGAAGACGAGGCCCGTGCCCTCGAAGACCAGGCGATCGACGACGTCGTCTGGCTCGATCAGGCCTTTGCCGTTGGACTGCCCGAGATCGACGCGGTGGTCCATCAACGCCTGATCCAGAACATGCGTTTCCTCGACCCGCAGACGACCGAGAGCGATGCCGACCTCTACGCCCGGGCCCTCGAGCTCGGCATGGAGAAGAGCGACACCGTCGTCCGCCGCCGCCTGATCGATCGCATCCAGGCCGTCGTCCGCGCCCGCGTCCGCGCCGAGCCCGTCGACGAGGCCCTGCTCCGGAAATTCTACGAAGAGACCGCCGAGCGCTGGCGCGAGCCGACGATCCTCGACCTGACCCACGTCTACCTCTCGCGCGACAAGCGTGGCGAGCGCGCGGATGCCGACGCGGCGGCGCTTCGCGTGCGGCTCGAGCGGGAATCGATCGCCGCCGAGGCGGCCACGCTCCTCGGGGATCCCTTTCTCGGGGGCCACACGCTGCGGGGCGCCACACCGACGCGAATCGCCGCCCGCCTGGGCCCGGGCTTCGCCGATGCGATCGCCGACGCACAGCCCGAGCGATGGATCGGCCCCGTCGAGTCGGCCTTCGGCCCGCATCTCGTCTGGATCGAACGCCGGGTCGAGTCCCGGATCCCGACGCTCGAAGAGATCCGGTCGCGCGTCCTCGACGACTGGCTCGAGCAGCGCACGCGGGAGGCGCTCCGCGATGAGGCCGCGCGGCTGCGGACGCAGGTCGAAGTTCGTCGGGTCGACGATCGCAGCGCTGCTCGCGCAGGTTAGTCGGCGTCGAGCTCCGTCTGGAGTCGGCTCTCCGAGGGCGGCGGCACACGCGCCGCGCGCAGCCGCTCGAGGTCCCCGGCGAGGAACGGCCGGGCGATGCCATTCTCGCCGTCGACCGCGACCAGACGGCCGAGGGCTCAGCGGACCACGACTTCCTGCACCAGCGGCGACGGCGTTCCGACGCTCATCATCCAGAGCTGATGAACGGCGCGGGTCGCGGCGACGTGCAGCAGTCGCCGCGCGGCCTGCGTGTCCGGATAGCTCTGCGCATCGACGTCGAGCACGATCACGTAGTCGAACTCGAGCCCCTTGACCTGGGCCACCTCGGTGACTTCGATGCCCGGCTTGAAGGGAAACTCGCCCTCGCGAATCCGCCGCAGCCGCGGCAGATCCGCGTGCGCGAGCCCGGCGAAGTAGACGTCGCTGGCGACCGGGCTGGGGGTCAGGATGGCGACCGAGGCGAGCGGCTCCGCGGTCATCAGCTCCCGCAGCACGTCCGAGAGCAGTGCGACACAGGCGCCGCGATCCGTCATCCGGAAGAGCTCGACCGGCGGTCCGTCCCGGGTCGCCCGGACCTCGTCGTCCTCCTGCAGCTGCCCGAGCAGCGACACGGCGAACTGCATGACCTGGGCCGACGAGCGGTAGCTGACGCGCAGCGTCTCGATCTCGACGCCCTCGAGGCCGAGCTCCCGGAAGAACGTCGGCCACGACGAGAAGCCCGAATGCTCCATCAGCTGCTGCTGCGTGTCGCCGGCCAGCGTGATGCTCGCGTCGTTTCGCATCCGGTCGAGCAGCACGCGCACCTCGATCGGCGCGAAGTCCTGCACCTCGTCGATCACGATATGGCGCAGACGTTCGCCGCGCCGCCCCGGCAACACGGCGTCGCCGATGCGGCGCTGATAGGCCCGCATCAGGAGCGCGTCGTCCTCGGGATCGAGGGCCCCGTCGTGGTCCTCGTTCCCCGCCATCGCCGAGGTCAGCTCCTCGAGCCGGACGCGGTTCCATTCGACGAAGCGGTCGAGCTCGCGCTCCGAGAAGCGGCCCGGCGCGAGCTCGTTGAAGACGTCGCCGAGCAGACGGCGTTGCGTCAAGACGCTCGCCCAGTCGTCGTAGGCCTGCGCGAGGCTGCGCGGGCCCGGGACGCGGGCGACCTGGCGCTCGAGGGCGAGGTCGAGGGCGGAGTGGAGCTTGATCGCCTGGATGACTGCCGGGGTGTCCTCGCGGCGCTCCGACGGCAGGTCGGGAAAATGCTGGCGCCGCTCGTCGTGGATCCAGTCGCGGTAGGTCACGATCCGGACGTGCGAGAGCCCGAGCGACGGCAGGACGTGAGCCACATATCGCGCGAGCGCCCGCGAGAACACGACGACGAGGGTCTCCGGTCCATCGATCGCTGGATCGCCGAAGGCCAGGTAGGCGATGCGGTGGAGGGCGACCGTGGTCTTGCCCGAGCCCGCGCTGCCGCGGATCACCAGGTAGCCGGCGGCGGGCCGCGTGATCAGCTCGAACTGGCTCGGATCGATCAAGCTCGTGATCTCGGGCAGATGTTTGTCGGCCCGCTGTGCCCCCCCGTCGGCAGCACGACCCAGGCGCCGCGCAAAGGCGTCGTCCTTCTCGTCGAAGCGAAGCGCGACGGCCTCGCCCCCCGCGAGTCGCGGCGCCGCGTTCGCCTCGCGGCGCCAGCCCGAAGCCTCGCTCGCGTCGAGACTGAAGTCGCCCTCCGGCGCCTGCACCCGCTCGAGCACCCCGTCCCGGATCCGCAGCATCCGCCGGGCCCGCACGGAGCCCTGGCGCTCGCGCCCCGAGATCTCCTCGTCGAAGGGCTCGCCCTGCCGGTAGCTGTAGAAGATCTTCGAGATCGGCGCGTCTCTCCAATCGACGATGCGCACGCCCCGCTGCAGACACGTCGCCCGCCCGAGGAAGAGATCGCGCTCGCGCCCCTCCTCCTCGAGGCGCAGATGCGCGAAATAGGGCGAAGCCGGATCGACCTGCGCGACCTGACCGGCGCTTCGCAGCTGGTGCAGGATCGCGGATTGGTTGTGGTACTGCTCGGTCAGCGCCGAGTGATCCTTGTTCTCGTCGCCCGAGAGCAGGCGTTCGCGCAGGCGCTCGAGCTCGCGCAGGATCGGGATCTCGCTCGCAGTGCGAACGCGCGGGAGCACGGCGAGCTGGGCGCGGACCTGCGCCAGGGCGTCCAGCTCCTCGACGACCACCTTGTCCGGCGTGTTCTCCGGCACATGATCCGGCAGGCTGTCCGGCCGTTCTCCCACCAATCCGCCCCCACTGCCCCGATTTTCGGGGCTCCTCTTTATACGAGTTTTCGGCGCAGCTGCAAAGGCCATTCGGCGCGCCCGCGTCTGCCTCCTCAATCCACCTCGACGGGCCGTACCTCTGGCTCGGGCGATCCGAAGCGCAGCCCGATCTCGAGCTCCTCGTCGGCCTCGTGGCCGCGCCAGCCCGCGCGGAAGCCGGCGGCCTCGACCCGGGCGCGCGTCTCGAGGTAGGTCTCGAAGCTATCGCTCCAGACGTGGAATCGGATCGTGTCGAGATCGGGTCGGCGGTCGGCGAGCCACTTCGCGAGCTCCGGATCGGTCGCGAGGCGCGAGCTTTCGATGCCGCCGTCGCGAGTGCGCCAGACGAGGCCGAGACGGACCGAGGGCTCGGTCGTGAGCTGCCAGCGGTGGACCCCGAGACCGATCTCCGACTTGCGCAGATAATGCGAGACGGACCCGAACTCGTCCGGGCGAAGCGGGCGCGTCGCACCGTCGGGCACGATGCGCTCGATCGCCCGCCGCCCCTCGTCGAAGAGCGCCTCCCGATCGACGAGGTAGACGCGCCCGTAGCGAACCAGGATCCAGGCCTCGCGGCCCTCGACCCGCTCGGGATCGGGAAGCCGCGCGACGAGCTGGCGCGGTACGGTCACGAGCGCCGACGCGTAGGCCCGGCGATGGGCATCGTTCGCCCGGGCCGTCGCCAGCGTCTCGCGTGCCCGCGCCACGCGCATCTCGAGGGACGTGCGCGCGCCGCCCGCGTCGGACGAGCTGGACGCGCTGGACGCAGCCCCCGCATCGGCCGCGAACGAGAGATCCGCGAGACTTCTTCGCAGCGCCTCGGCCGCCGTCGCCAGATCGTCGACACCCCGCGCGCGAAGCTGCTCGAGCCGCTCCGCGAGGGCGACCTGCTCTGCCTCATGGATCTCCCCTCCATGAATCTCCGAGGGCAGCGTGGCCTCGGAGGCGGCCGGCGTAGTCTCGCTCATCGCGACCCGGGCGAGCGCGTCGCCGAGCTCGAGCTGCGTCAACGCGACCACGATCACGAGGATCCCGACCACGTTCGTGAGCGTGTCGACCAGGGGATCGAGATTGTCGGGAAGGGCGCGGCGGCGCGGTGCGCTCATCGAGTGCTGCCCTGCTCGGCGCGGCGAATCAGCTCCCAGTCGAGCTCGCCTCGGCCGGGGAGCGGAAGACGGGCCACGCGCACACCCGCGGCATCGGCGATTCTCGCAGCACTCGCCGCCGTGCGAAGACCGTCGGGGCGGATCAGCAGGACGAGCAGCGAGCCCGGGATGGCGCGCAGACGGCGCAAATAACGTCCGTAGTCGCCGGCGGCGCCCAATTCGTCGCCGGGTACGAAATGGGCGTAGCCATCGCTCGCCCGGTAGGCCGTTGCCCCGCGCCCATCGCATTCGACGAACCAGGGCTCGAGGTGCCGGGAGAGTCCCGTAGGATCGATCAGGATCGGGAGTGTCTGGCGGCGGCTCTCGAGCACCTCGATCGACACTTCGACGCTGTCGCGCTCACGCTCGAGATCC
>JANMTD010000405.1:0-14236 GCA_031390075.1 Deltaproteobacteria bacterium
AGCAGGGTCGTGAAATCCGGGACGATTCTGGAATCCACCCCGTCGTAGGCGAGCCGGGTCGCCACGGCCAGCGCTTGATCGAACATCTCCCGGGCCGCGAGCTCGCGCATCAACACGCCCAGCGCATAACGGCGAAGCCCATGGCGCTGGCCCCGGATCGCCGCGGCGAGGGTCTCCATCCGCAGCTCGGCGGGGCCATCCTGCACATCGAGGTCGACCGCGCGCACCGCCGCCAGCGCACCGATCGGATCCCCCGCGCGGCGCGCGGCCAGGGCCGCCAGTCGTTTGCGGGCGGCGAGCGGATCGTCGAGGCGGACCTCGAGATCCGCGCGGCGGATCTCGGCGACATCCCGGGCATCGCCCTTCCCCGCGGCCTCGGCATATCGCTCGAGCCACCGCAGCGCCCGTGCGGCGTCCCCGGCATCGAGGGCCGCTTCCGCCGCGCGCAGCGACCAACCATCGAGGGCCGCGCCGAAGGCCGTGCCCCGCGGCAGCAGCGCTTCGTACTCGAGGCTCACCGCGTCGAGCTTGCCGGCGTCGAAGGAGAGGTCCGCGAGTCGCAATCGGGCCGCGAGTGCTAGGCGGGGATTTTCCTGGCGCGCGAGCTTGCGAAAGGCCATGTGGGCTTCGAAGCGATGGCCGGTCCGGTACAGGATCTCCGCCCTCGAGAACGCGATGCCCGCGAGCCGCGCCCGGTCCCAGGGCGTCTCGCCTTCGAGCAGGCTCTCGGCCCGGATCAGCTGGGCCGCCGCTTCCGCATCGCGATCGAGGAGCAGCAGCAGGCGGGCTGCCTCGAGGCGGAGACAGGGCTGTTGCGCTCGCTGAGACGCCTCCTGCCAGAGCGCCTCGAACTGCTGCTCGGCGGCGAGTCGGGACGCGCGGTCCGTGGCTTCACGCGCGCTGAAGATCGCGTCGACCGCCGTCAGGGCCTCGGCATGGCCCTCGAGGGTCCCGGCCGACACGGCGAGTGCGGCGTGGGCCTCCTTCCAGCTCCCCGCCGTCGCCATCTCGACTACGGAATCAATCGAGCCCTCGAGCTCGGCGGGCACACACAGAGTCACCGCGTCCAGGAAGGGCGCCTGCAGGTCACGGCGCTGCAGGATGTCGACGGGACTCGGCGGCGAGGTCGCGGTGATCCCCGCAAACGCCGCCCCGGCCCCGGATGCGAGGAGGGCGGCGAGCCATCGCGCGAGCGACCTGGCGGAACGAACCGAGCGCTTCACGGCCGCACTCCCGCCCCGTCGTTCTTCGCCCGCAGCGCGATCCGCTGCAGGTCGTAGCCGTAGGCCTCGACGGCATCCGGGGCGAGCTTCGCAAGCCGCACCGGCACCCAGGCCTGGATGCGATAATAGGCGCGCCGCGGATCCCGGGCGCCCGTCCCGGCTTCGGATCGCGGGGCCGCGATGCGTTCCCCGCTCCGGATGATTCGTTGCCACATCGCCCTGGCTCCCCGCTCCGATCGACCGTGTGCAGCTCGCGTGATCGCAAGCGGCATGCCAGCGAATCCGGCCAGAGGGGGCCTGCGCAGCGGAGAGACGTTTCATTCTGGGAAGCGGGGTCGCGATTCGAAATCGAGAGGGAAGCAACTGCCGGCCGACGCGATCGCCCGCGGCCGAGCGATTTTGCTATTCGGCGGCCGCGGAACGCCCCAGGCCGACTCGCTCGAGAAAGCTCGCGAGCTCGCTCTCGTCGTAGGGCCGATGACAGACCCCGTCGGCCCCGAGCAGCATCGCGAGCAGGACCCGGCTGCGGGTCGGTGCGTCCATCGAGATCAGGACCTTCCGGTCCTTCAACGCCTCGTCCGAGCGGATCTCCTCGAGCAGCTCCGCGCCCGATCGAAAACCGAGATCCCAGCAGACGACGAAGCCCGCAGCGCCCTGGATCTCCTCGGATTCGGCCGGCTTGAACTCGCTCGGATCGACGGCGAGGATCGGCCGCGCCAGCGCCTCTTCGAGGGATTCGGCCTGGGTGCGCGAGCTCGCGTCGGGGTCGATGACCACGAGCCCCGACCGCACCTCTTCTTCCGCGTCCTCACTCACGGCTGCGCCCGTCCATGCTAGGCCTTGACCGTGATGGCGCGCGGCGCCTCGCGCTCCTGGAGACCGTGCGCGTGGACGGCCCGTCTCCGGTTGCCCAGGGCGAGCCGTTCTCTCTGGAGCCGGCCGAGGCCCTCCGCGCCCGCACGCAGGATCGCGCCATCGAGCTCGGCGATCCGCTCGAGGCAAGTGCGTGCCGCGGCGGTGACGGGAGGTCGTGCATCGGACGGGCCCGCAGCGGCCCGCTCGAGCGCCGAGAAAGCCGCATTTCTACGCTCGAGGAGGAGCGCCCAGTCTTCGGGCGAAGGCGACTCGGAAAGCGAAGTCCAGAGCGATTCCGTCGCCGCGAGCAGCTCGAACACGGGCTGCTCCAGGGGGTCGACGCGGGGGGCTCTCTCCATCGTCGTCCTCCTCAGCGCAGGCTCGACAGGAAGCCCTGCTGGTTCTGGAGTCCGGACACGATGCGCTCGAGGGCGCTGAAGCGCTGGATCAGGGTCTCTTCGCGCAACGAGAGTCGCGTGTTGAATCGCGCGATCGAGCTGTCGAACTGCTTCAGGCGATTCTCGAGCTGCTTGTCGCGCTCGGCGAAGAGCCCATCGCCCGAGCGGACGATCGCCTCGAGCCGCTCGCCGATCTCGGTGAAGAAGCCGGCGTCCCAGCGATCTTCTTCGGGCACGTCGCGAAGCGCGCGTCGATCGCCTGGTTCGGCATCCGGCGGGAGGGCTGCGTTGTACGCATTCGCCGCCACGTTGTACGCGTTCGCGTCGTCGATCTCGTCCTGATTCTCGACGGTATCCCGCGTCCGGCCCGACAGGAACTCCTTCACCATGATCGGATCCTCGGCGAGGACCTCTTCGAGTCGCTCCCGATTGAGTCGAAGCTTTCCGCCCGATGCGACCTCGATCCCGATCCCCGAGATCGCGCCACCGGGATCGGGCCGATTGTTCTCATCCCGACCGCCGGGCGCGTAGGGATTATTCGGATTCTGCCCGAACGCGTACGCCCCGCTCACCGCTTCGCGCAGCCGCCGCTGGACCTCGCGGAGCATGAAATCCCCGGACAAGGGCCCGGCCGTCTTGGTCGTCTCGTTGTACCTCGACTGGCCGTCGAGGAAGGACACGACGTCGTTGTAGCTGTCGACGTAGCCCTGGAAGGCTGTGGCGATCGCTTCGAAGTCGACGGCGACGGTCACGGTCTCCGTGATCGGCAGGTCGTTCTCGTCGAGCTCGGCGATTCCCTTCAGATTCAGCGTGATGCCCGTCAAGACGTCTTCGACGACGTTCGACTGGCGTTCGATGCTCTGGCCGAAGAGGCGAAAACGGGCGGACTGGGCGGTGTCGGAACCGTCGGGGTTGGCCGCCTGGAGCGCGAGATCGCCGGTGACCTGGAGCTCGTTGTCCGAGCCCGTCTTGGTCGAGGTCAACACGAGCTGGAAGTTGCCCTCGCTGACCTGGAGGATGTCGGCGCGGACATTGCCCTCGTTTTCGGCCGAGGCATTGATGCGGTCGCGCAGGCTCGACAACGAAACCGGACCGGCATCGGCCGCGATCGTGATCGACGTCGCCTCGAAGGGAGGGACTGCATCGGGGTCCGCATTGGGGAGCGCGATCGTGATGCTCTGGCCGGCGCTGAGGGCGATCGCCAGATCGGTGTCTTCGGCGGTGAAGGTCGTCGAGAAGCGGCGCGAGCCGCGGGCGAGCTGCTCGACGAGGATCTGGATGTCGCCCGGCGCCGCGCCGGCTCCCGCCGTGACCTCGACGATCTTGTCGTTGGTCGAGGCTCCGGTGTACTTGAGGAGCTCTTCGTTCGTCGACTTGTCGGTCAGCCGGGTATTGCGATTGTCGAGGGCCCGCGAGGCGTCGCGAAGGGCGAGCAGCTTCGAGTTCAGCTGGCGCATCAGGCTGCGCTGGTTGTCGACCTCGGCGCGGCGCGCCTCGATCCGATTGAGGGGCTGCCGCTCGATCTCGAGCAGTCCCTGGAGCAGTGCATTCGTGTCGAGGCCGCTCGCGAGTCCGCCGAAGGTCGCACGACCCGAGATTCGAGTGCCCATGATGTCTCCCTCGCGAAGGCGGACGCTGCCCCTCGTGTACCGAGGTCTATCGGCCGGCCGCGAGGTGAGCTGAGCCGCCGCAGAGATCCCTCATCGCCACGCCCCAGCGATCGATGCGCGGCGCGATCTCGTACTCGAGCACATCGGCGATCCGAATCGGGTCTTCACCGGTCTGTGCATCGAGCATTTCCTCGAGCCAGGGATGGATCTCGGATTGAACGATTCCCAGCGCCTTCGCCTCGTCGGCCAACACGCCGGCGATCGAATACGTGATGCCGGTCAGGACGGAGAGCGAATCGAGGATGTCGGCCAGGACGCGATTCGCGCGCTCGCTGCGGCCGGCGCGATAGTCGTCCACGGCCGCGCCGATCGCCTCGACGATCCGCTCCGTATAACCTGCGCCCTGCTCGAGGATGCCCCGCGCGACCTCCCGCGACGGCCGCCGAACGACGGAGACCTGCGCGACGTTGTCGATCCGGCGCGTTTCGAGCACGCCGAGCTCCTCGGGCGAGAGCGCCTCGCCGTCGACCTCGATCGCGACCACGACACAGGCTTCGCTCGCGCAGTCGAGCGCCTCGGCGCGGGCGATCAGCTCGGCCAGATTGGCGCAGTCGCTCGTGTCGATCGGCGTCCGCTCACCATTCAGGATCAGGTCCATCCGCACTTCTCCTCGCCGCTCTCGTTCATCGGAAGGGGCCCGCATCTGGAGCGGCGAGAGCAAGCCATGTGCCAAGCGGCAGGCGACGGCGCGATCTCTCCGTCGCGACGGGGGATCCCGCTCGGATCCGCCGCACGCTGAGCGGCAGCTACGGGGCATGCGACTTGCACTCATTTCCACGCATCAGCGACGGCGTCCCGCCACGGGCTGCGAGCGCGCGGTGGGGGACGCGGAGGATTTCGACTTGAAAGGCGACGTTTCGAATCGAAGTGCGCAGGCCGCGCGGGGCGCAGCGCCCGTGCGCTTCATCGCGGAGGTCTCGAGCAACCACCACCGGGATCTCGCGCGCGCCCTCGAGTTCGTCGATCGCGCGGCGGCGATCGGCTGCGACGGCGTCAAGTTCCAGCTCTTCCGCATCGACCAGCTCTTTGCGCCGGAGATCCTCGAGAAGAGCGAGATGCACCGCGCCCGCCGCGCCTGGGAGCTCCCCGAGAGCTTCCTCGCCCCCCTCGCCCGCCGCTGTCGCGAGCGCGGCATCGAGTTCGGCTGTACGCCCTTCTACCTCGAAGCCGTCGCGGCCCTCGCCCCCTTCGTCGACTTCATGAAGATCGCCTCCTACGAGCTGCTCTGGGACGATCTGCTCGTCGCCTGTGCCCGGACCGGGCGCCCGCTGATCCTCTCGACCGGCATGGCAAATCTCGCCGAGGTCGCCCACGCGGTCGCCACGATCGAAGCCGCCGGGGGTCGTGATCTGACGCTACTCCACTGCGTGTCGGGCTATCCCGCACCCGTCGGCGAAGCGAACCTGCGCGCCATCGACACGCTCGCAGCGCAGGCGCGCCCGGGCTCATCGCTTCGGCTTCGCGCCGGTTGGTCGGACCACACGGTGTCGAAGGCCGTGCTCCACCGCGCAGTCCACGCCCATCCGACCTCGCTGGTCGAGTTCCACCTCGATCTCGACGGCGACGGCGACGAGTTCAAGACCGGCCATTGCTGGCTGCCGGATGCGATCGGCGAGGCCATCCGCGAGATCCGCGCCGGATTCGAAGCGGAAGGCGACGGCCACAAGGCGCCGACTGCGATCGAGCAGGCGGAGCGCTCCTGGCGCGCCGATCCCAGCGACGGACTGCGCCCATTGCTCGGTCTGCGCGCCCACTGGTCGCCCGGCCCTTGAATCTCCGTCCCGACATCGATTTCGTGATCGCCGGCGGTGCGCGTTATGGCATGGGCCACGTGATGCGGAGCGGCACCCTCGCCGCAGCGGTCGCGCGGCGCGGCGGGCGGGTGCGTGCGTTCCTGGCCGGCGATCGCGTCGCCGACGAGCGCTGGCGCGCGAGCTGTCCCGAGTCCGCCCTCGAACCCTGGTCGGCCTGGCGCGCCTCGGCGAGCGCTCCGCTGACAGTCTTCGATCATCCCTTCGCGAAGTCCCGCTGGATCGACGCATGCCGCCGCGACCGGACCCGGGCGATCGTCCTCGACGACGTGCGCGCCATCGGCCGGGCCCGCCTGACGATCAATCCCGCGCTCCACCACATGCCCGACGCCGAAGCCGAGGCCGCCAGCGAGAACCCCGAGGACGATCCGGCCAGCCCGACACTGCGGGGACCGCGTTATGCGATCCTGGCCCTGGCCCACCGCGACACACCGCATCGACCCCTGCACGAGCGCGAGACCCTGCTCCTCTCCCTCGGCGGCGCCGATCCCCACGCAGTCACCCCGCGCATCGCCCCGATCCTCGCCCGCACCCTCGAAGCCGTCGGCCCGGCCCACGGCATTCGGATTCGCCGCGCCGTCCTCGGCCCGGCCTTCGCCGATCCCGACGGACGCGTCGCGGCCGAGCTCGCGACGGCCGGTTGGCAGATCGAGCGCGGCCTCGAGCCGGCGGCGATGGCGCAGCGGATGGCCGAGGCGCGGATCGCCGTGATGGGATTCGGAACGAGTCTCACGGAGCTCGCCTGGCACGGCACGCCGCACCTCTCGGTCACCCACCACGAGCAGGACATCGCCTGGGCCCGGCGCCTCGAGGCACGGGGCATCGGCGGCTGGCTGGGACACGCGGGCGCGCTCGATCCGAGCTTCGTCGTGACGCGGCTCGCGACGGCGCTCACGCAGGCGGATTGGCAGATCGAGAGTGCGTGCAGGGCCTTCGATGCGATCGAGGGCGGACGCGGCTGCGAGCGAATCCTCGATCGACTCGCGGCGATCGCCCGCGAGGCACCTCTGCTAGGTCGGCGATCCGGTGTAGCGAAGGACGCGAGCCGCGCTCTCCCAGCGTGAGTCCGCCGGCGGGCGGGCCCCGCGCGCCGGTTCGCCGATGGCCGCCTCGCCGATCGCCCTCTCGTCGAAGGACTGCTCGAAGAGCTCGAACCAGCTCCGCGCGCGCACGACCCCGTTCCCCGCGGCCTCGATCAAGAAGCTCGATTCCGCCAACAGATCCTCGATCGACGGATCCCGAGACTCCGTCTTTCGCTGGGCCGCCAGGGCGGCGTAGATCTCCGGCTGGACCAGGGCGTCGAGCCAGGGCGCCCGCTCGAGCTGGGCGCGAATCTTCTTCTCGCCGCGCGCGATGCCGCGCAGGATCTCGACCTGTTGCTGCTCGCCGCGCATCCAGGCGAGGCGCTCGCGGGCGCTCCGCTCGAGCTCCCGAGCCCGCTCGACCTCTTTCTCGAGCGCGTCGAGGCGGTGACGGGCACTCCGGATCGCCCCGGCGTAGTCGTCGAGGGTATGGCGAGGCGCCGCATCGTAGGTCGAGAGCAGCAGACTGCGCGCGTCGATCGTCTCCGACCCGAGCTCCTCCAGGACCTCGAGGAAAGGGCGATGCGAGATCATCGGGATGCGCGCCCCGCCCTCGGTGCAATTGACGAGGCGGATCCCCGACTGCGCGAGCACGAGTCCGATGTCGCGGTACTGCTCGATGAACGCCGCATAGGCGCGCCAGGTCGGAACCCGCTCGCCCTCGTTCCAGCCGTCGACCCAGGTGATCCGCCCCTTCCCGACCCGGTCGTCGTTTGTTCGACGCTTCTCGCCCGGGATGAGGCTGTCCTTCTGGTTCATTCCCGTGTAGGCCACGGTGTCGTCATCGGACATCTCGATCTTCACGAAGTCGTAGGCCGAGCCGGTGGCGTAGGCGCGGCCGTCGGTGAAGGCGAGATCCTGGCCGATCAAGAGGATCGGATCGCAGCCCATCATCACCGCGAGACCGACCGCACCCTGGGCGACGGTCCCACCGCCCATCGTGAAGCGGGACTCGCCCGTCGCCTTGGCGATCCAGGTTCCCATCGGGCTCGAGCCCGTCGTCGCCGTGAAGGTCGCGCGGGTCGGCACATCGTAGATCGAGGCATGCACGTCGGGCGTCAGCGCGACGCAGAGGTCGCGGGTATCACCTGCCCCGGTCAGCTGTTGCGAGACGTCCTTGCTCTCGAGGACGTGCACGAGGTCGGGCTCGATCCCGGCCTGGCGGAGCGCCTTCAAGGTCTGGCCGATCGCGATCACGACGACCTGATCGCGATGCGCGCGCAGCAGCGGGAGCTGCTTGTCGAGAGACGGACCCGCGGCGGCGACGACCGCGGGCTTGCCGCGGAAAGCGCCCGAAAGCAGGCCGAAATGAACCGACTCGGCGATCCGGCGGCCGTTTCCGGCGACGATCCAGGCCCAGGGCATCAGCTGACCGACCGAAGTCTGGATCCGGGTGTCCACCGCATCCTTGACGCGCTTGGTCCGCTCGACGACCGCCGCGACGCCGCTCGGATCGAGACGCAGGACGGCGGGATGAGGGAAGACCCGCACGCACAGACCCGGCACATAACGCGCATTGAGGGCCGTCGTGAACTGGTCGAGGTCGCAGACGATCTGGAGATCGCGGTGGGTCGCGAGGAGATTGGCGATCGAGAGCCGCGAGAGCGCTGCCTTGAGCCGCGCGAGAGACGGCTCGAAGATGATCAACGCGGCGGGATTACGCTCACAGTAGGCCTCGAACTGCTCGCCGAGCCCGAACCCGATCGCCACCATGATGTCGGCGGGCGACTCGGCCATCTGCTCCGCGAGCCTTCGGCCATCGCGCTTCGGATCGTAGGCCGACCCGAGCAAGACGCCGCGCTCGCGCAGGACCGAAGCGCCCCGCGGCCCGGCGACGATCTCGACCCCCTCGCCCGTCTCCGCTTCGAGCCGCGCCACGAGCGCACGGTCTCGCCTGGAGAGGGCCGCCCGGTTCTGCTCAAAGACCGGTCGAGAGTCCAACGCCTGCCTCCGTTCGATAGATGAGTCCCTGATGACGCCGGCGTGCGCGTTCAAAGACGCCGGCGTCAGTCGCCGCGAAGCCCTCCACCGAGAAGGCGAAGCGCCGTCGCCCGCGCAGGAAGATCGCCCGCGTCTCGTCGATTTCGGCCCCGCTGTGGGAGAGGCGACAGAAGAAGCGGTCGTCGACCGCTTCGAAGTCGAGCATCGGCGCGACCGCCGCCTGCCCGCGATCGCCCTGGATCAGGACCCCGTGGCGGGCATCGGCGAGGGCGACCCAGCCTTCGGTCGCGCCGAGACACGAGGTCGCGGAGACGGCGGAGGACACGGGCTTCGACTGTCCGAGCACCGTATCCCGGGAGAGCCGTCGCCACTCGGCCCCGGATCCACCGTTGACGGTGCCGTAACGGAGCGTCTCGTCGTCCCAGGCGTCGGGCAGCAGCGTGAACATCCCGAGCCGCAGGCTCGCGATGCGGGCGTCGTGGTAGGCGAGGTCGTGGAGGACATCGATCCGCTCGCGGTTGTGGTAGACGCGATAGATCTTCTGCCAGAGTCCCAGATCCGTCTCGAAGCTCGTCACCAGCGTCGTCCGGACGGCTCCCGACGCCTCCGGGTGAAGCTCGAGGCGCGCGGGTCGGAGATCCGTCCGCTTGCTCCCGTCCTCGAGCACCGCCAGCACGTGGCCGGAGTAGAAATCCGGCGTGTACTCGATCGCATCGAAGCTGCCGTGGGCGATCGTGCCGAGCAGCGGCTGTGCCGACAGCGTCGGAAACACGAGGGTCTCGAGGGCGGCTCCGCGGGGGGCGAGAAAGCTCGCCGCGACGCGTTCGGTCGAGATCCGCGTGACGGGCGCGGGGCTCGCCGACGTCGAGCACTGGCGCGGCGCGGCGACGAGCTCGAGGCCCAACACCGATCGCGGCGCGAGCTCGGGCTCGAGCACGAGCAGGACGTCTCGCAGGCTGCCGTCGCGATGAAGTCCGACCACTTCGATCTGGACCTGCGACGGCGTGAGCTCGATCCCTCGCCGGGTCCGGACCTCGAGGGCTTCGAAACGCCCGGCGGCGAGGCGAAGGGGAATCTCGACCGGCATCCGCGACCAGGCCGTCGGATCGGGATTGACGAGCAGGAGGTCCTCACCCTCGTCCCGCAGCGGGACACAGCGCGCGAGTCGCGAACGGCTTCGCTCCTGCGCGATCCCGATCCGCGTCTCGAACTCGACGATCTTCTCCTCGGTCGCCCGCGTACGGAAGTCGCTGCGCCAGAGGTCGACGACATCCTCCGAGCGGTTCTCGCCGGCGCTCCCGGGTGCGAGTCGCGCGGCGGCGAGCTCCGTGCGGACGAGCTCGTGGCAGCGTGTGTTCATGCCGAATCCATCGCGACCGGAAACGGCCCAGCGCGTCGGGTTGTAACGCGGCTGCTTCTTGCAGGGGATCGGATCCGCCGCACTCCCGAGCTCGACCTGCGGGAGCGGTGCCCCGGGATCGACGATCTGACACGGCAGTGCGAAAGCGAAGCGCGGATCTTCGGCGAGGCGCGCAAACAGCGCGACCAGGCGATCGGACTCCCGGCTCGCGGCGTCGAGCACTCCGCCCGGCAGACGCCGCGACGGGCGATAGTCGAAGATCTCGACGTCGCCACCGTAGAGGCACAGGGCATCGGCCCCTTCCGCACCGGCCAGTCTTTCCAGCAACGCGTAGAGATCCTCGAAGGGAATCTCGCCATGGGCGATGCGCTGCACCTTCTGGAACACGATCGAGTCGTTCCAGAGCAGCGCCGGCCCTTCTCCCGAGGTCGACGACGGATCCGCGAGACGCGCCGGACGGCAGCGCAGCGCGCGCAGCGCCGGCTGGCGGCTCGCCGGGTTGTTCCATTCCATCACGACGCGGCGAGCGCCGATCTCCCGGTAGAGGGGCACCAGCCCATCCGCGAAGGTCTGCTCGTTCACGTAGTAGGTGTCGGGCGCGAAGCCCAGGATCTGCTCGTAGGCGCTGCGGCCTAGCCGGAGGTTCGCTCGATTGACTTCGACCGGGGCCAGCGGGGCGACGATCTGCGCCCAGCCCGATCCGATCGGCTCGACGAGCCCCCGCTCGGCGAGGCCGCGGAAGCGCTTCACCCACTCGGGATCCTCGGCCAGCAGCGTGCGCAACGTCCGCGCCGAGAGCTCGAAGCCGATCGGGATGCCGAGCTCCTCGGGAATCCGGAGCAGCGGCCAATAGCAGCGCGCGATCACGAGCGGGCGGTCGGCGTCGGGCAGCGCCGAGAAGTCGAGATTGGCGTGGAACGCCGTGAAGAGCCGGAGCGGGGCCATCAGCGCGCGAGCCTGTCGAGGGTTCCGCGCAGGACCTCGACGACTCGCTTCTGGGCGGAGTCCTCGAGGTCGGGAAACATCGGCAGCGAGAGCAGTCGGAGATAGGCCGCTTCCGTATTCGGGAAGTCGCCGAAGCGCGTGCCCAGGCGCGCGCGGTAGTAGGGCTGGAGATGGATCGGGATGTAGTGGACCTGGACGCCGATCCCCTCGGCATGCAGCGCCGAGTAGACGGCCGCGCGCCCGCCCTCGATTCGATCGACGTCGAGCAGGATCGGAAAGAGGTGCCAGGCCGACTCGGTCCCCGGCGCCTCGCGGAGCCCAGCGACGCGGCCTTCGCCTGCCAGGAGCTCGACATAACGGGCCGCGAGCCGACGGCGCGAGGCGAGGTTCTCGCCGAGGCGGGAGAGCTGCGACAGACCCAGCGCCGAGGCGAAATCCGGGAGCCGGTGATTGCCCGAGAGACTCTGCATCTCGTAGACCCAGCCGCCCGATTCCTCGGCGCGGACCGCCCCCGGAAGGCCGAGGCCCTGGAAGCTCGTGGGGATCCGCTCCATGCCGTGCTCGCGCAGGCGGAGGCAGCGGTCGGCGATCCGCTCGTCACGGGTCACGATCGCGCCGCCCTCGCCGGTCGTGATGTGCTTGGCGGGATGGAAGGAGAAGCAAGCGACCTCGGAGACGCTCCCGACGGGTCGACCCCGGTCGCTGGCGCCCAGGGCATGACAGGCGTCTTCGAGCAGGAAGCGATTCGGCCCGAGCTGCGCGCGCAGACCTTCGACGTCGGCGACGTGGCCCGCGTAGTGCACGACGATGGCACCGCGCGTGTGGTCCGACAGGTGGCGCTCGAGATCCTGCGGATCGAGCGCCAATGTCGCCGGATCGACGTCGACGAAGACGGGCCTTGCCCCGGCGAGGAGCACGGCATTCGCCGTCGCAAGGAAGGTCAGCGAGGGGACGAGCACTTCGTCGCCCGGGCCGACCCCGAGCGCCTGGAGCGCGATCTGGAGCGCCGATGTGCCGCTCGAGACGGCGACGGCACGCTGCGCACCGGTCCATTCGCGCAGGCCCGACTCGAACGCCGCGACCATCGGCCCCTGGGTCAGCCGTGCCGAGCGGAGGACCTTCGAGACGGCCTCGCGGTCCTCGTCCCGGATCGAATGCTGGGAGTACGGGATCACGAGGGCTGGCTCAGCGCCGCCACCTTCTCGTACCGCGGTCCCGCGTCGTGGGACCGGGCGGGCGTCGTCTCGTTTCCCCCGACCAGCAGCGCTACATGCTGGCGAAGGGAATCGATCGTCATCCACTCCGTATTCGTATCGCTCGCGTAGGCGAAGCCGTCCGGCAGCGCGCGCTCCGAGTGCGACGCGTCGCGGCGGCTGCCGTGGTCGGGCTCGATCACGTAGTGGCTGCCGTAGTCCTGGGTATTGCGCGCCTCCTCGGCGGTGAGGAGCACTTCGTGGAGCTTCTCGCCGGGCCGGCGGCCGACCTCGTCGATCTGCGCCGTCGGCGCCATCGCCCGGGCCAGGTCCGTGACGCGCATGCTCGGGATCTTCGGCACGAAGATCTCGCCCCCGCGCATCTCGCCCGCCACCTGCAGGACGAGGTTCACGGCCTGCTCGAGGGAGAGCCAGAATCGCGTCATGCGCCGATCGGTGATCGTGAGGATCCCCGTCTCGGCCTGCTTCCTGAAAAGCGGGATGACGCTGCCGCGGCTCCCCATCACGTTTCCGTAGCGCACGCACGAGAAGCGGATGTCGCGGGCGCCCGCGTAGACGTTGCCGTGGACGAAGAGCTTCTCGGCGCAGAGCTTGGTCGCGCCGTAGAGATTGACCGGATTGACCGCCTTGTCCGTCGAGAGCGCGATCGTGCGCCGCACGCCGGCGTCGATCGCCGCGTCGATCACGTTCTGCGATCCCTGGATGTTGGTCTTCACCGCCTCGGCGGGATTGAACTCGCAGATCGGAACGTGCTTCAGCGCCGCGGCGTGGACGACCAGGTCGATGTCGTGCATCGCCCGCACGAGCCGCTCGCGATCGCGCACATCACCGATGAAGAAGCGCAGGCGCGGATCATGGCCGAAGGTCTGCGCCATGTCGTATTGCTTGAGCTCGTCCCGGCTGTACACCCGGACGGTGCACTGGTCGCGATCCGCGAGGACCCGGCGCACGAACGCCTGGCCGAAGGACCCCGTCCCGCCGGTGACGAGAATCTTGAGCGCCCGACCGCAGCCGGCCACTCCCCCTTTTCGTTTGCCCTCGTGCGCGGGCCGCGCCTGTGTCCATCCCACGTGCGACGACTAAGCAATTGCGATGCCAACGACAGGCAACACGCGCCGGGCGTCTGCACGAATAGAGGGCTGCGCCACGGCGCCTCCACGGACGATCTTGCCGACCGCCATTTCAAGATGGAAGGGCGCATTTCGCGGAGCGTCGTCCGGCTCGCTTCAGCCCCGCCTCTTCAGCCCGCGGAAAGCGCCTTGTCGCGAGCGGACTGGCTGGCCTCGGCGACGGCGTCGGAGACACCGGCGTCGGCGGGGCGACGTGCGATCTCGACCCAGGCCTCGTTCAACGTCGAGAGGATTCCGGCGGAGACGTCGAGGGGCGCGGTGGTGCCGCGCAGATTCGCCTCGAGCAGGCGATCGGTGACGAAGAAGTAGAGCGAATCGAGATTGCGTGCGATCTCGCCGCCGCGCTCGAGATCGAGGCTGTGCTGGAGCTCGTTGACGATCGCGAGGGCCTTCGCGATCGACGAGGCGCGGCCGGCGATGTGGCCCGCCTCCTGGTGCGCGCGGGCGGCCCGGATGAAGCGGATGGCGCCTTCGTAGAGCTTGACGATCACCATCTCGGGGGTCGCCGTTCGAATCTCCATCTCACGATATCGCGCGCCCAAGCCCACTCCTTGTCTCGATTGGTCGCCTGATTCGGCGCGACCTTCGTCTGCCTGTAGGCCTTCGC
>JANMTD010000411.1:0-11842 GCA_031390075.1 Deltaproteobacteria bacterium
CATCCACATGGCGATCAAGTCGGGCATGCTCGCGGCTGAGACGCTGCTCGACGCGCTCCAGCAGCGCGACTTCAGCGCGAAGACCCTCGGCGACTACGCCGAGCGCTTCAAGCAGAGCTGGGCCTATCAGGAGCATCTCGAGGGTCGCAACTTCACGGGTTCGAACGAGATCGCGCCGCTCTTCGGCATGCTCGTCAATATCCCGCTGATGCTGATCACGAAGGGCCGCGGCCTGATCCCCTTCATCAAGACCCACCCATCCCACGCGGCGATGAAGAAGATCTGGGAGCTCCCGAAGGAGCTGCGCGAGCGGCCGCCGTTCGTGCCCGACGGCGTGCTCACCTTTTCGAAGGAGCACGCCGTCGGCTTCTCCGGCACGCAGCACGAGTCGGATCAGCAGCCGCATCTCAAGGTCGCCGACACGAACGTCTGCGCCACGACCTGCCGGACCGACTACGGCAATCCGTGCGAGAAGTTCTGCCCGGCCGCGGTGTACGAGATGATCGACGTCGTCGGCAAGCCCGGGGCGAAGGAGCTCTTCATCCACCACGAGAACTGCGTCCACTGCAAGACCTGCGACATCGCCGATCCCTACCAGATCATCACCTGGACGACGCCTCAGGGCGGCGAAGGGCCCGACTACACCCAGATGTGAGCAAGCGGACCCCGTGCAGGCCTGATCGCCCCTCTCTTCCCTGTCCTCGTTTCCCTATGCTCGAGGGCGCCGTCCCGGGATCGGGTCGGCGGTTCGCTGTCGAGGGTCCGGACGGCCGGTTCGAGCAGGGAGGGATTCGACATGCGCAACGACCGCCTGAACCTTCGGGGTGCGTGAGATCCCGAACGCGTGACCCAACCCGCCCCCGTCGGCCCGAAGCAGCCGGATGCCGACTCGTTCGAGGACGCGTCGCCCGCCTACGCCCGTTATGTGCTCGGTGTGCTCTTCCTGGTCGGCGTCTTCGCGCTGGTCGATCGGCAGATCTTCGGGATGCTGATCGAGCCGCTGAAGCAGGAGTTCGACGTCTCGGATACCTGGCTCGGCCTCGCCTCGGGACTCTCCTTCGCGCTCTTCTACGGCGCCGCTGGGCTTCCGATCGCGCGCCTCGCCGACCGCGGCAGTCGGCGCGGGATCCTGGCTGCGGGCCTCGGCGTCTGGAGCGCGCTGACCCTCGCCTCGGGCTTCGCGACGAGCTTCGCCCAGCTCGTGGTCGCGCGGCTCGCGATCGGGGTCGGCGAGGCCGCGGGCACACCGACCGCCCACGCGCTCATCGCCGACTACTTCCCCCCCGAACGCCGAGCGCGGGCTCTCTCGGTCTACTCCGCGGGGGCCAGCGTGGGTGTCATCCTCGCCTATCTGATCGGCGGCTTCATCCAGGAGATCTGGGGCTGGCGGGGCGTATTCCTCGCCCTGGGTGCACCGGGCATCGCGCTCGCCTTCCTCGTTCGCGCGACCGTGCGCGAGCCGCGGCGCGGGCGATTCGAGACGAAGCCCGTGACGCCGCTCTCGACGCGCGAGGCGCTCCGCCGCCTGCTCGCCCAGCCCGCCTATCGCTTCGTGCTGGCGTCCTTCGCGCTCCACTCCCTCGCCCACAGCGCCGCCTCGATGTGGAACCCAAGCTATCTCGCCCGCGTCCACGGCATGGCCCCGCGCGAGATCGGGACGCTCCTCGCCCTGGGCAGTGCTTCGTTCGCCGCGCTCGGCGTGATCACGGGCGGCATCGTGACCGATCGCCTCGCCGCGGCGGATCGCCGCTGGCTGCTGCGCCTGCCCGGCTTCGCGAGCCTCGCCTATGCGCCGCTGTCGCTGCTCTTCCTCTTCGCGCCCGACCGCGACCTCGCCCTTGTCGGCCTCGCCTCCTCGGCCTTCCTGTCGGGGATCGCGATCCCCGGCATGCACGCCGCGACCCAGGAGCTCGCCGAGCCCGCGTCGCGCGCGACCGCGTCGGCGTTGAACCTCCTGATCCTGACGCTGGTCGGGTCCGGCCTCGGCCCGACTCTCGTCGGGATCGCGAACGATCTGCTCGCCGGGAGCCTCGGCGACGGGGCGGTTCGCTGGTCGCTCGCGCTGGCTGCGATGGTGAACGCGGGGAGCGGCACCCAGGCGCTGCTCGGGGCCCGGCAATTGGCGGATGCCCCGGGTGCCCGCCCGACTTAGCGGGCGGTCGATCGATTCCCACCGGCGGCCGCGCCGACGCATGTCCAAGCCCGATCGGGTCTTCCGATGGGGCGGCGCGTCCACTACAACTCTCGACGTCCGCGCACGCCGCATGCATGCTCCATTCGTCCCGCTTGCGTCCCCCATCGAGAACCCAAGCCACGAGAACCCGAGGAACCCGATGCACCGATCGACCGCCCCGCGAACGCTCCTTCACCGAACGTCGATGTCCTCGGCGTGCCTCGCCGCTCTCGCCCTCGCGACGATTCTCGCGCTCGGCTGCGATCGACAGGACCCGGCGCCGCAAGAAGCCGCAAGCCCGAGCGAGGCGATGGATGCGAGCGCCGACGACCCGAGCACGGCTGCGACCGGGGACGAGGCCGCCCACCCGGGCCCTGTTCTCGACTGCGTGGCCAAGGACAACGCGCGCCCGATCTGCAAGTTCCAGAGCCCCGAGGACATCGTGCCGCTCCCGGGCAACGAGGCGCTCCTGATCAGCGCCTACGGCGCGATGGGAGCGTCGGGCGAAGTGCGCGCGCCGGGCGGGCTCGTGCTCTTCTCGCTCGCCGACGAGACGCCGACGACGATCTACGCGGGCGGCAGCGACGCGGACCAGGCCGAGGCCGGCTGGGGGGACCCGATCTGTCCGGCGCCGCCGAGGGACAAGTTCAACGCCCACGGCATCGATCTCGTGAAGCGAGATGACGGCCGGCTGGAACTTCTCGTCGTCCAGCATTTCGGCCGCGAGGCCGTCGAATTCTTCGAGCTGAAGGGCGCGGGCACGGCCTGGACCGTCGCCTGGAAGGGCTGTGTCCTGGCACCGCCGGATGCGTCGCTCAACGAGGTCGTGGCTCTTCCCAACGGCGACTTCTACACGACCAAGATGGCGTCCCTCGCCGGCGCGACGGACTTCACGGAAGGGATTCCGACGGAGCCGACGGGACACGCCTTCGTCTGGAGCGCTGCCGGGGGCTACAAGAAGATCGAGGGCACCGACGGCGTGATGCCCAACGGCATCGCCGCCTCCGCCGATGGCAAGACGCTCTTCCTGAACGTCACGATGCAGAGCGAGGTCCGCAAGATCGACGTCGCGACGGGCAAGCTGCTCGCCACGGCGTCCGTCAGGATGCCCGACAACGTGACCTGGGCGCCGGATCGCAAGCGCCTGCTCGTCGCGTCGCTGCACGGCTTCGAGACGGCGAATTTCTCGGTCTGCGTCGACCTGCCGCGGGGCGCGTGTCCGATCCCGTTCTCGATCCAGGCGGTCGACGCCGAGACGATGACGGCCCTCGGTCCCGTCTACGAGAGCACGGGGACCCCGATGGGCGGCGGCACCGTCGGCCTCCAGGTCGGCAACGAGCTCTTCATCGGCTCCTTCACCGGGGACCGCATCCTGCGCGTCGCCCTGCCCCAGCCCTGAAATCGCGCCGCATCCGGAATCCAGCTTGGCCCCTGCGCTTCTCTCGCCGCTGGCCGCCCGCAGTCGAGACGTCGTCGCGCCGGAGCTCCTCCAGCGTTTCGTCGACACGTTTCTCTACACCTCGGAGGCGCTCTTCGTCGACGAGATCACGCGCCTCGACGCCGATGCCCGCGCCCTCGACGGGCTCCTCGACACGACGCGCGCGTTCCCCCTCGCGCGCTGTCAGCGCACGAGCGCATTCCACCCGGCCCACGTCTCGGCCGCCGAGCTCCTGATGGCGACGGGCGGCCTCGGCTGTCTCCACGCCTATCTCTTCCACGGCTGCCGCTGGGACGAGGGCTGGGCAGGCTTCGGCAATCGCGTCCACCGCGCGGACTGGAAACGCCTGGCGACGATCGGACCGCCGATCGTGCTCGAGTCGAAGCAGACGCGGACGCGGATCGGCAGCCGGCGGATCGTGATCCGCTACGCCTTCCGTTTTTTGCAGGAGGGCCAGGTCGTCTACGTCGGTGATCAGTCGGCGATGTTCGTCAAGGGCATGGCGCTCGGCGCGCTGCTTGCATCCGAGCCGGTGACACCGGACAACGACATCAATCCGGACGGTCCGCCGACTGCGGGCCACGAGACTCCGGGCCACCAGAGATAGTGAAAGCCCGGCCGGAAGGCGTGGCTCTCGAGACGCTGTAGCGCGAGCGTGCCCTCCGCCCCGCCGAGCGCACCTGCGAGCGAACCGTCGAAGCCCGAGCCGGCCGCCGAGCGGGTGTAGAGATTGCGCCGGATCTCCCGCGGCCTGTGATAGGACACGACTCGCGACTGCGAGACGCCGAGGCGCCGCTCGAGCTCGCGCACCGCGTCCTCGATCGACCCGACCGAATCAACGAGGCCATTTTCGAGCGCCTGCCGTGCGCTGAAGACCTGGCCGCTCGCGAGCGTCGCGATCTGATCCTGCGAGAGCTTCGGCCGACCGCGGCCGACGATCTCGCGGAAACGGCCATGGAGATCGTCGACGATCGCCTGGAGCTGTTGGCGCTCGATCGCCGAGAGCCGTCTGAAGGGCGAGCCCGCGTCCTTGAACTCGCCGCCGGTCAGCGTCTGGTCCTCGACACCGAGCTTCTCCATCAGCCCCGCGAAGGAGAGGCTCGTGAAGATCACACCGATCGAGCCGGTGACCGTCGTCGGATGGGCCTGGATCGTGTCTGCGGCCATCGCGACGTAGTAGGCGCCCGAGGTGGCCGTCCCCATGAACTGGGCCGCGATGGGAATTCGCCGCTCGTTCTTGAAGCGCAGGATCTCCTCGTAGACCTGCTCGCTCGCCGTCGCCGTCCCGCCCGGGCTATCGATGCGAAGCAGGACCGCCGCGACCTCTTCGTCCTGGCGCGCCCGGTCGAGAATTTCCACGACGCGGGCGGCGGAGCCGAGCATCGCGCTGCCGAAGAACGAGCCCGCGAGATCCGGGCCACCGATCACGCCGTCGAGGTCGAGGAGCAGGATCTTCTTGCCGTCGACACCGCGGACCACGGTCTCGACCAGGGCTGCGTCCTCGCCACCGCCGAGCAAGTCGATCGTGACGCAACCCGCAGTCAGGGACGCAGCGGCGACCAGGAACGACGAGAGCCAGGCGTGGGTCGCTCCTCGCGCCCTCGCCTGGCTCTGCAGTCGTTTCACCCGGGTCATGACGGCGCTCAGCTGCAGCCGCTCGTGCTCCCGCAGTTCGGGCACTTATAACAGGCGCCGTTGCGGATCATGATCGATCCGCAGTCCATGCAGGACGGTGCGTCCGCCTGGTTGACGAAGCTCGAGACCAGCTTTCCCGTCGAGGACTGGGCCGCCTGTGAAGACGCCTGGGTCGTGGCGCTCCCCGAGCCCCCCGCGACCGCACCCGCCGCCTGGGCCGGGGTCTGGACCGCCGTCTGGAGAGAGGAAGCGACGAGACTCGGCCGAGTCGCCGTCGGCAGCGCGATCGGAGCCGTCAGCGACGAATCCTCCGCACCGCCCTCGTTCGCCTCCTCGATCGCGAGATAGCGATCGCCGAGGTAGCGGAAGACGTAGTCCATCACCGACTTCGCGATCGGGATCTTCTTGTTGTTCGTGAAGCCCGAGGGCTCGAAACGCGTATGGCTGAACTTGTCGACGAGGGCCTTGAGCGGAACCCCGTACTGCAGCGCGATCGAGGTCATGGTCGCGATCGTGTCCATCAGACCCGAGACCGTGCTCCCCTCCTTCGCCATCTTGAGGAAGATCTCGCCGGGCTGGCCGTCGTCGTAGAGGCCTGTCGTCAGGTAGCCCTCGTGGCCCGCGATCGAGAACTTGTGGGTGTAGGCCAAACGCTCGTCGGCGAGCTTGCGGCGTCGCGGCCGGTACTGATCGAGCTCGACGAGATTCGTGGGCACCGAGACGCACTTCTTCTCGCTCGTGTCCCGACCCGCATTCAACGGCTGCGTCCGCTTGCTGCCATCGCGGTAGACCGCGAGGGCCTTGAGGCCGAGCTTCCAGCCCTCGCTGTAGGCCTGCATGACGTCCTCGACCGTCGCGTCGGGCGGCATGTTGACCGTCTTCGAGATCGCCCCGGACAGGAAGGGCTGGACCGCACCCATCATGCGGATGTGGCCCATCCACTCGATCGAGCGGACGCCATTCTGCGCCCGGAACGCGCAGTCGAAGACCGGCAGATGCTCGGGTTTCAACCCGGGCGCGCCTTCGATCGTCTCACGCGTGTCGATGTGGGCGATGATCGCCTCGACCTCGGCCTTGTCGTAGCCGAGCTTCGCGAGCGCCATCGGCACCGTCTGGTTCACGATCTTGAGGAAGCCGCCGCCGACGAGCTTCTTGTACTTCACGAGCGCGATGTCGGGCTCCACGCCCGTCGTGTCGCAATCCATCATGAAGGCGATCGTGCCCGTCGGCGCGAGCACCGTCACCTGCCCGTTCTTGTAGCCGTGCTGGGTCCCGAGCTCGAGCGCCTCGTCCCACGAGCGCCGCGACAGCTTCATCAGGTCGGCGGGGACACCCGACGGCGGCACCATGTAGGCGGCGTCGCGGTGCATCTCGATGACCTCGAGGAAGGGCTTGCGATTCTCCTCGAAGCGAACGAACGGCCCCATGGCGGCCGCGATCTCGGCGCTCATGCGATAGGCCTCGCCGCACATCAGCGAGGTCAGCGCCGCGGCGAGATTGCGGCCCTTGTCGCCATCGTAGGGCAGACCGAAGGCCATCAGGAGCGCGCCGAGGTTCGCGTAGCCGAGGCCGAGCGGCCGGTAGAGATGGCTGTTCTCTTCGATTTTCTTCGTCGGGTAGTCGGCGAAGTCGACCAGGATCTCCTGGCCGAGGATCGTGAGCCCCGCGGCCCGCCGGTAGTCCTCGACCTGGAAGCGGCCTTCCGCGTCCAGGAAGGTCATGAGATTCAGGCTCGCGAGATTACAGGCCGTGTCGTCGAGGAACATGTACTCGGAGCAGGGATTGCTCGAGTTGATGCGGCCCGAGTTCTTGACCGGATTCCAGCGATTGATCGTCGAGTCGTACTGGATGCCGGGATCGCCACAGACGTGGGCCGCGTCGGCCATCGTCCGCAGCAGCTCGTCGGCCTTGAGCGTATCGACCGTCTCACCGGTCGTGACGGACTTGGTCGCCCACGCGTCGCCCCGCCCGGCACACTGCATGAACTCGTCGGTCACCCGCACCGAGTGATTCGCATTCTGGAAGAAGACCGAGTCGTAGGCACCGCCCGGCACGTTGAAGCCGCCGGCGTAGCCCTCTTCGATCAGCGCCCAGGCCTTCTTCTCCTCGTCGGCCTTGCAGCGGATGAAGTCCATCACGTCGGGATGATCGACGTTCAGGATCACCATCTTGGCTGCCCGCCGCGTCTTGCCCCCCGACTTGATGACGCCGGCGAAGGCGTCGAAGCCGCGCATGAACGAGACGGGACCCGACGCGACACCGCCGCCCGCGAGCAGCTCGCGCGACGAGCGGATCGAGGAGAGATTGCTCCCCGTTCCCGAGCCCCCCTTGAAGAGCATGGCCTCGGTCTTCGCGAGGTCCATGATCGATTCCATCGTGTCGTTCACCGAGTTGATGAAGCACGCGGAGGCCTGCTGCGACGTGCCCTCGACCCCGAGGTTGAACCAGACGGGGCTGTTGAAGGCCATCTTCTGGTGGACCAGCAGGTAGGTCAGCTCGTCGCTGAAGGCGTCGGCGTCGGCGGTTGTCGCGAAATAGCCGCCCTGCTCGCCCCACTCGCAGATCCTGCGCACGACGCGGCCGATCAGCTGCTTGACGCTGTACTCGCGCTCGGGCGTGCCGACGTGGCCGCGGAAATATTTGGAGACGACGACGTTGGTCGCGAGCTGGGACCATTTCTTCGGAATCTCGACGTCCGTCTGCTCGAAGACGGACTCGCCCTTCTCGTTGGCGATCGCGGCCGAGCGCAGCTCCCATTCGACGGTGTCGAAGGGGCTGACCTTGCCGTCGGTGAAATGGCGCTCGATGTGCAGGCCAGCGTGCGTCTTGCCCGCCCGGACTGTCGATTCCATGACCGATTCCATGACCGATTCCTTCGCGGAGTCCCCGACCGAATCCTTGGCTCGATCCTGCTGCCGATCCGTCTTCATGATCCCCCCGACGCCGCAGGGCGCGTTCATTTTCCGTCCATGCCCGGGCCCAGCGGGGCGGCCTGGCCGTGGTGTGATGATGGTCTAGATGAGTGGGGCGCCGGGAATCCTCCCGACGCCCCCCGAACCATGAATGGTCTTCGCAGAGCCGCGTCCCATCCAGGACACTGGCCTGGCTCGCACCGGACCGCTGCAATCCTTCCGAAGACTGCGGCCTCGCGAAAACCCACTCGAGTTCGTGTTCCTCCCCGCAACTACTCAGTTGCGACCCCCCCAGGCTACAGGAGGAAACTCACATCCCCGTTGTTCGGCAACTTGCCCGTTGCCATCGCGTTCGTCAACGAAAAAATCCACAAAATCTTGCGGCTACCGACCTCAGGTACCACAAGCCCTAGTGGGTACGACCTCGCCCACTGCGTCGCCAGGCTGACCCAATCACGCGTTTCTGAACATGAATCAGACGGCCCGCAAACGGTGTTCTCGGCCAGACCCGGCCGGGCCCGGAGCCAGCCGGCTCAGACGGTGAGGAACCGCCGGACGACGTCGTCGTCGAGCTCCCCGATCGCCCCGCAGGCGACCGAGCGCCCCTTGTCGAGGATGTGGAAGCGATCTGCGACCCGGCGGGCCAGCGGGAGCTTCTGCTCGACGAGCAGGACCGTCAAGCGACCGCGATGCGCGCCTCATCGGCGGCCCGCTCCCGCTCCTCCTCACCACCCTGAAGACCGGGATCGGCGCCGACGACGCCCGGCGATTGATCGAGCGCTCCAGGGGCTTGCAGCGCTGACCGTGCGCCACCGAGCGGACAATGGCTCGCATGCCACGGGCCGTCAGTCGGCCAAGAGTCGCTAGTTGGTCAGATACCCGTGAACCGGATGCCGAGGCCTTCCGGGCATTTGTGGCGGACGTTCAGGCCGATGATGAGCGCGGTCATCGCCTCGACGATGCGCGCGTTCGAGAGCGGGCCGCCGTCGAGCGCACGCAATCCCTCGACGAGGGGACACAGCGCCATGATCTTCTCCCGCGCCGCCTTGGCCCCCGAGACGACGACGTCGCATTCGACGGGCTCCGCGAGATGCTGAAGGCGATGGGAAGAGACGTTCTGGAACGCCGACACGACCTCGACGCCCTTCGGCACGAGGGACTCGACGAGCTCGGCGGCCGAGCCCTGCCAGATCCCGACCGTGCGCACCGCGCCGTCGCCTATCGCCGTCGCGAGCGGAACCGTCATCGAGACCACGATCTGCCCCGGACGCAGCGACTCCTTGATCGCCTTCAGGGTGCTGGCCGTGTGCTCGAAGGGCACGGAGAGGATCACGATCTCCGCCCCGGCCGTGGCCTCCTCGTTCGAGAAGCCTTCCACCTGCGCGCCGGAAACCTGGCTCCGCACTTGCACAGCCGCTTCCACGGCGCGCTCCGCCTTGCGCGAACCGATCAGGATCCGCCGCCCCGACCGGCAGAAGCGCAGCGCAAGGCCGAGCCCCTGATCTCCCGTCCCACCCAGAATCGCGATCGTCTCGTCTTGCGTCGTCATGGCGCAGGACTCTAGCTTCGAATTCATGGGACGCAGCCGTCGTCCCCCGCCTGGACTCGCAAAGAAGCCTATCCTCAGCCCAGCATGTCGACCGCCCCCGAGCACACGCCCACCCGGATCGCACAGCACGACCCCCGTACCCTCGCCATCGAGTGGGCCGACGGAGCGACGTCGCTCTTCGACGTCCGCGCACTTCGGCTCGCCTGCGCCTGCGCGGAGTGTGTGGACGAATGGAGCGGCGAGGTGCGGCTCGCATCGGCCAAAGTGCCGCAGGACGTGGCGCCGGTCGGAATCCAATCGGTGGGGCGTTATGCGATCCAGATCGAATGGAGCGACGGCCACAGCACCGGAATCTACCCCTTCGAGCGCCTGCGACGCATGGCCGCCGCCGTGCCCGGGGCGCCGGATGCGGGGAGGCTGCATTGACGCGCTCTCCCCTGCCCCAGGGCTTTCGTGTCGCCCGCAAGAGCGAGGCCGAGATCGACGAGCGCGCGCTGCGCGACGCGCTGGCCGTCGCCGCGCGCGCCTGTGACGCGGCGCGCGCCGAGATCCTCCCGCGCTACCGAAAGACCACCGTCGAGACCAAGCAGGACGGCTCCCCCGTCACCGTCGCCGACCGCGAGGCAGAGCGCGCGATCCGGCGCGTGATCGGCGAGGCCTTCCCCGACGACGCGATCCTCGGCGAGGAATTCGGGGCGAGCGAACGGACGGCGCGGCGACGCTGGGTCGTCGATCCGATCGACGGCACGATCGCGTTCACCCGCGGCATCCCGCTCTTCACGACCATCGTGGCGCTGCTCGTCGACGACGAGCCGGTCGTCGGCATGATCGATCTCCCGGCCGTCGGCGATCGCATCGGCGGCTACCGCGGCGGCGGCGTCCACCGCGGGGGCGAGCGCCTCGCCGTCTCGAACGTCTCTCGGCTCGAGGACGCACTCGTGTGTCACGGCGATCTCTTCTGCTTCGACCGCGCCGGGCTCCGCGGTCTCCACGAGCGAATGGCGAAGCAGATTCCCAAGCTCCGCGGCTACACCGACGCCTTCGGCCACCTGCTCGTCCTGTCCGGTGCCGCCGAGGCGATGGTCGACTGCGACCTCAATCCGTGGGACGCCGCGGCGACCCGCGTGCTCGCCGGGGAGGCCGGGGGGACCTGCTGGATCCGCGAACGGGAGGCGGGCCGGAAGCTCGACCTCGTGTTCGGCAACCCGGCGATCGTCGACGAGCTCGGCCGGCTCTTTTGAGTCTGAGTCGCCGTCCGCCCACGCGGCTGCCGCTAGTTCTGCGCGCTATGGTCCGGCCGCCCGAAAACCGGCCCATGACGACACCAGGAGAAGACCGTCCATGACCGTCCGCGAAGACGACGCCCGCCTCGTCCTGGAAGCCGGATCGAAGCTGCTCGCCGAGTCCGTGCTAGCCGCTAAACGCCTGACCGCGGAGGGCGCCCGGATCGACGACCACCAGGTGATCACGGAACGCGTCGCCTACGCCGCGACCGAAGCCGTCGCCGCCCACGAGGTGCTGGCGGAGCTCGAACGCTGGCGCGCCGACGGCAAGGCCACGCCGATCCGCGAGAAAACCTCGATCGCGGCGGTCGGCGAGCTGATGAACAACCTCTGCGTGCGGCTCTCCGGCGCCGCCGACGACCTCGGCATCGGTGATGCGGCGGTCGAGCGCTGCTTTCCGGTGAACGTTCGCACTGCGCTCCGGCGGACGACTTCGGAGGCCCTCCTGCGCGAGCTCGGCGCGAACGCCGCGGCGACCCGGGGCGCCAACGACTGGGCCCTCGACGAGACCCACGAGCAGGTGCGCGACCAGGTCCGCCAGTTCGCGAGCGAAGAGATCGCACCCCACGCGGAACACATCCACCGCAGCGACGAGACGATTCCCGAATCCTTCATCGAGAAGATGGCCGAGCTCGGCTTCTTCGGACTCTCGATTCCCGAGGCCTACGGCGGCGTCGAGATGGGAAACCTCGCGATGATCCTGACGACCGAGGAGCTCTCGCGCGCCTCGCTCGCGGCGGCGGGCTCGCTGATCACGCGGCCCGAGATCCTGACGAAGGCCCTGATGGGCGGCGGCACCGAGGCGCAGAAGAAGTTCTGGCTCCCGAAGCTCGCCTCGGGCGAGGTGATGGC
>JANMTD010000416.1:0-3549 GCA_031390075.1 Deltaproteobacteria bacterium
CGATCTCGAAGCGCTCGCGTCGCTCCTCGCCCCGGCCGTGCGGGTCGTCTGCGCCGGGGGAGGCGGAACGAATGGCCTCGTCGAGTTCGACTCCTTCGCCGCCCTCGCCAACGACATCCGCCACAACCTGGGCGAGCTCTACGACCCCGCCGTCGGGATCCAGCCGGAGATCCTGAATTCGACCGCTGAGGACGACCGGGTCGTCGCCGAGGTCCGTATCCGCGGCCGCTCGGCCCGGACCGGCGAGGCCTACGACAATCTCTACGCCTTCTTCTTCTGGATTCGCGAAGGCGTGATCGTCGAGATCCACGAGCACCTCGACACGGCCTACGCCGGGACCCGATTGCTCCAGCCGGCGGGCATTGCATCGGGCGCGGAGATGCCCTGGCTCTACGAACAGGCGCCGAAGGGGTCTCGCCCAGAACCCGATCACGCTGATGGGGGCGCAGCAGGCCATCGCCCGAGACCCTCGCCCGTCCGTCGAACGCCGAGGAGATAGCGCTCTCGCAGCGGCCGGGGTCGAGCGACTCGCGCGACGATTCCCATCCGGGGCCAAGGAGGCTAAAGGTTCGGCGCCGGGTCATGCCCGTTCTCTCAAACGGCGGGGGGTTTCATGAGCTGGGAAGCATTCGGTGCGGTAGCGGAGGCGATTGGCGCGCTGGGGGTGATCGCTTCCCTGCTCTACCTCGCTACCCAGGTCCGGGCGAGCACGCGCGCATCTGCCATCGAGTCAAAGCTGCAGTCGACTCGCCTCCTCACCGACTTCGTCGAGAACCTGATCCAGAAGCCCGAGCTCAACGACCTCTTCCTCCGCGGGCTCGCCGACCCCGATTCCCTCTCGAAATCCGACTACTACCGCTTCTCCAACATGGGCCTGAAGGCGTTCTGGTTCTTCTCCGCAGGCCACTTCCAGTACCGAATGGGGACGCTGACCGAGGACGACTGGTATGAGAGCCAAACGGTCCTTCATTATTGGCTCGACCGCCCGGGCGGCCGAGCGTGGTGGAAGAAGATGGGGCGCGCATCTTTCGGCGAGAGCTTCCGGGAATTCGTCGACGCCGAGATCGCTGCGCTGAACGCCCGCGCGAAAGGCACATGATCGATCCCGCCGAGCCACCGCAGGACCTCGCGGTGAACGACCTGGTGAACGCGGAAGTGCTCGTGGTCGAGGGCTGGGTCGGACCCGACGCACTGCGCGAGTTCCTGCCGCTCGTGCGCGCCGGGGCCGACCGCCTGGTCGTCACGACCGGCGAATGGGTCCGGCTCCGGGGCGAGCGAATCGGGGAATCGAGCTACGCCGCGCTCGCCCGGCAGTCCTCGATCGAGCGGGGACTGGAGGCCGACGACGTGATCGCCGTCCCCACACCGGATTCTGCCCAGGATCGGATTTATCTCAGCGCGGTGAAGGGGGGGATGTGGGCACGGGACCAGACTGGGCCGCCGCGCAAGCTCGACGTGCTCTCTGGCGGCGTCCACAGCCGACGGACGCGGCTGATGTACCAGCTCGAGTTCGGCGACAACGCAACGGTCGGCATTCGCCCTGCGTAGCCACTCGACTACGAGGTCGAGACCTGGTGGCAGACCGGCGCCGGTGCGAAGGCCGTCGTCGGCGAGAGCATCAACTGGCTGTGGGGCGTGCTGTTCTTCCACCCGCCCGAGCCAGGCTCCGAGGACGAGATGTGGGGCGATCCGGAAGCCATTCGCCGCTGGCGCGCTGCGCTGATTCGCTCCTCGGATCCAGGTCGGCGTTCACGTCCCCGACCCCCACTAGCCCGCAGACAGGGAACTCGACGTCCTCCGAACCGTCTACGGCTGGGATTTCGAGGGCAAGCGGCGGACAAGTGATGTTGCCGAGGCCTGAACGCAAACAGCCCCGACAAGAAAAACTCTTGCCGGGGCTGCTATTTACTGGAGCACGAGACCAGATTCGAACTGGCGACCCTCACGTTGGCAACGTGATGCTCTACCAACTGAGCTACTCGTGCATCGAAATCGTTTTCCCTGGGCTGCCGGTTGGTACGGCTGCTCGGGCACCAGTGTTTAAACGAGGGCCGTACGCCCGTCAAGCGCCCGGTCCGGACCGATCCAGGCCCGGCTGGCCGGGGTCCCCACCGGCCCACGGGCTAGAGCCGCGTGATCTTCTCCCGGTCGTTCTGCACGCCCTTGGTCGCGTTGCGCGTATCGAAGACCCGCGGCCCCACCCGGACGACCCGGTCGTAGTCGACGTTGGGATGGTCGGTCAGGACGACCACGAGATCCGAGCTCTCGAGCGCCTCGTCCGTCAGGTCGATCGACTTGAAACGCTCCCCCGCGATCTCGCACTCGGCGACGAACGGGTCGTGGTAGCGGACGTCGGCACCCCGGGCGCGCAGCCCGGCGATCACGTCGAGGGCCGGCGACTCGCGCATGTCGTCGACGCTCGCCTTGTAGGCGACGCCCAGGACCAGGATCTGCGAACCGTTCACCGCCAGGCGGTCCTCGTTCAGCATGTCGGCCACCCGATCGACCACGTGATCGGGCATCGCCGAGTTGACCTCGGTCGCGAGCTCGATGAAGCGCGCCGGGAAGTTCAGCGACTTCATCTTCCACGACAGGTAGGCCGGATCGACCGGGATGCAGTGGCCGCCGAGGCCGGGGCCGGGGGTGAACTTCATGAAGCCGTAGGGCTTGGTCGCCGCGGCGTCGATCACCTCCCAGACGTCGAGGTCGAGCTTCTCGCACATCAGCGCCACTTCGTTCACGAGGCCGATGTTGATCATGCGGAAGGTGTTCTCGAGCAGCTTCACCATCTCCGCCGCCTGCGTCGACGAAACCGGCACGATCGTGTCGAAGACCGTCGCGAAGACCTGGCTGGCGAGCTGCGTGCAGAGCGGCGTCTCGCCGCCCACGACCTTCGGCACGTTCTTGACCTTGAACTTGGTATTCGCCGGATCGATGCGCTCCGGCGCGAAGGCGAGCGCGAAATCCTTGCCGATCGTGAGGCCCGCGTCCTCGAGCAGCGGAATGACGAATTCGTGGGTCGTTCCGGGATAGGTCGTGCTGCCGAGGATGATCAGCTGGCCGGCGCGCAGGTGTTTGCGGATCTCGTCGACGGCCGACGCGATGAACGAGACGTCTGGGTCGCGGGTCTTGCGCAGCGGGGTCGGCACGCAAATGTTGATCACGTCCATCTCGCCGAGCTGGTCGAAATCGTTCGTCGCCGAGAAGCGCTTCGCCTCGATCATCTTCGCGACGGCCGCGGAGTCGACGTCGCCGATGTAGGAACGGCCCTGGGCGAGGGAGCGGATCTTGGCGCCGTCGATGTCGAAGCCGGTCACGCGGAAGCCGGCGTTCGCGAGCTCCAAGGCGAGCGGGAGGCCGACGTAACCGAGTCCGATGACGCCGATGCGCGCCTCTCGCGAATCGATGCGCCGACGCAGGTCTTCGAGCTTGCTCATGCGATGGTCCTTCTCCGGTCTACTCGGACGACTCGGTCTACTCGGACTGCTGACCCGTCTTCTGATCCGTCTTCTGGTCAGAGGGTGCCGAAAAACTCCAGCCGAAATAGCC
>JANMTD010000450.1:0-1517 GCA_031390075.1 Deltaproteobacteria bacterium
CGATCTCCGAGGGCAAGACGATCGCCGAGCCGCTCCAGGGCTCGAAGATCTTCCCCGGCATGATGGTCCAGATGATCGCGGTGGGTGAAGAGACGGGCTCGATGGAAGTGATGTTGAACAAGATCGCCGATTTCTACGACGACGAGGTCGACTCGGCCGTCGCCGCGCTCACGGCCATGCTCGAGCCGCTGATGATGGTCTTCATGGGCGGCTCGATCGGAACGATCCTGATCGCGATGTACCTGCCGATCTTCACGATCGCGGACACGATCGGCTGAGGCCGGTCGGAGGCTCGGCGCCGGTGGGCGCGCAGGCGGGCGATCGACCGGATCCGCGGACCGGAGCGGGTCTCGGCTGGCTCGTCGGTGCGCGCCTGCTGCTGGCGGGGATGAGTCTCGGGCTGGCGGCCACCGTCGATCGGCTCGAGGGCGCGCAGGGTCCTGGGATCTGGGGCGTCTACTGGACGATCGTCACGGCCTTCGTCGCGACGATCGTGTCGGCGCTGCAGATGCGGCGCACGCGCAATCCGGCGCGTTTCGCGACGGTGCAGGTCGCCTTCGACGTCGCGATCGTCACGTCGCTCGTCTACTTCTCCGGGGGTCGCGACTCGGTCTTCACGTTCCTGTACGCGCTCGTCGTCTTGTACGGCGCGCTCCTGCTCGATCGGGGCGGCGTCGCCTTCAGCGTCGGGCTCGCGGGCTTCGGCTACGGATTCGTGCTCTTCGGTGCGGATCTCGGCTGGCTGCCGGAGCTCGGTGCCGCGCGACGGCAACATCCCCCGATCGTCCTCGGCGCCTACTGGGGGTTCTATTCCGGCGCGCTCCTGATGCTTGGGATGCTCGCCAACACCCTCGCGGCGGAGCTGCGCCGGACCGGCGACGCCCTCGATCGCAAGACCAGCGATCTCGAGCATCTCCGCGACCTGCACCGCCTGACGGTCGAGAGCATCGGCAGCGGCCTCGCCACGATCGATCCGTCGGGATGCATCACATCATTCAACCCGGAGGCCGAGCGCATCACGGGCCTCTCTGCCGCCGAGGCGGCGGGGAGAAGCCTCGAGGAGCTGATGCCGGGCGCCGCCGCGGTGATCGCGGCCCGCGACGCGCGGGATCATCGCGGGTCCCGGGCAGGGCGCGACCGGATCGCCTATCGGAGCCCACGCGGCCAGGATCTCTTCGTCGGCCTCGCGACCTCGCGGCTCGTCGGCGCGAGCGCAGAAGGTCTCGGCCATGTCGTGATCTTCCAGGACGTGACCTCGGTCGTCTCGATGGAGAACGACCTGAGGCGCTCGGAGCGTCTGGCGGCGGTCGGCGAAATGGCGGCGCGCATGGCGCACGAGATCCGAAACCCGCTGGCCTCGATCTCCGGGTCGGTTCAGCTGCTGCAGGGCTCGGGGGCAGCGGCGGGATCGGACCCGGCTCAGGCGAAGCTGATGGGGATCGTGGTGCGCGAGGTGGACCGCCTCAACGACCTGATCGGGGATTTCCTGCGCTATTCGCGGCCCGCCCCCCTGGCCC
>JANMTD010000496.1:0-5022 GCA_031390075.1 Deltaproteobacteria bacterium
CGACCAGCGTGACGTTCGGGCGGTTGAAGGTCGGGAGGTACTCGTCGTGGAAGCAGGGCCGTTTGCAGAAGGGCCGGTACCACGGCTTCAGCGCCTCCGCGGTCGCCGGATCCTTCACGACGGCCGCGACGCGGGCGCGCACGTCTTCCATCTTGGCGAAGTCGACGAGCTCGGCGAGGCGGAGGAGCTCGGCGTGCGGGAGGTCCCCCCGCCCCGTGGCCGCGATCGCGGCATACAGGCGATGGGGCACATCGGTCCACTGATCGGCCACGAGATCCTCGTTCTCGTAGCCACCACAGGTCAGGATCTGGAAGTTCTGGATGCGCCGGCGCTGCCAGCCGGGCGCGAGCGACTTCGCCCACATGACGTCCGTCGGGCCGTTGCCGCGCACGTCGACCGAGGCGGGCGTACGCTGAAAGACGTAGAGCTGTTTTGCGCTGGCCCCGAGATGCGGAATGCACTGGACCGCCGTCGCCCCGGTCCCGATCACGCCGACGACCTTGTCGCCCAGGCCCGTCAGGCCACCGTTCGCATCGCCGCCGGTATAGGCGTAGTCCCAGCGGCTGGTGTGGAAGCGCTTGCCCTCGAAGGTCTCGATCCCCGGGATCCCGGGCAGCTTCGGCTTCTCGAGGAAGCCGATCGACATGCCCACGAAGCGCGCGCGGATCGCATCGCCTCGATCGGTTCGAACGATCCAGCGCGCGGACGCCTCGTCCCAGCGCACCTCCGTCGCTTCGGTCCGGAAGAGCGCGCCACGGTAGAGGTCGAACCGCCGCGCGAGCGCGCGGCAATGCTCGAAGATCTCGGCCCCGCGGCTGTACTTCTCCGTCGGCAAACCGCCGACCTCTTCGAGCAGCGGCAGGTAGACATAGGACTCGACGTCGCAGGCGACACCCGGATAGCGGTTCCAATACCAGGTCCCGCCGAAGTCGCCGCCCTTCTCGATGACTCGGAGACTCTCGATGCCGCGCTGGCGCAGGCGCGCGCCGGTCAGGAGCCCGCCGAATCCGCCGCCGATGAGGACCACATCCACTTCGTCCGCGACCGGCGCCCGCCGTTCTTCGCCCTCGACCCAGGGGTCGTGCTCGAAGTCCTCGTACCGGCCCGCGATCTCGACGTACTGGTCGTTGGCGTCGCTGCGCAGCCGCTTCTCGCGCTCCTCGCGGTACCGCGCGCGCAGGGCTTCCGGATCGAAGCCCGCTACCGACGTCTTTCCAATTAACGGCAACTCGCCCGGCTTCCCCGTCACGACCTTCACTCCTTCGCGCCGCAAGCAGCCCAGGGCTGCGCTCGACTGTGGCCCAGGTCCGACGTTACGCGGCTCGATCAGCACGGTCCAGAGCTCTACCGTCGCGCACAGACGTTGCGCGTGCTCGCCCGAGGCCGTCGAGAGGAAAGCTGGAATGAACATCTGCGTGATCGACATGGGAAGCAACAGCTTCAAGCGCATAGTCGGCGCCTTCGACGAGGGGCGATACGTCCAGCGCGGGATGACCAAGAAGACGTTGGGCGTGGGGGACGACCTCGCACGCCACGGCCGGATCAGCGACCCGAAGCTCGCCGAGATCGAGCAGACGCTCGCCGAGTTCAAGGCGGCCTGTGCGAGCGATGGAACACGGCGGGCTCTCGCCATCGGCACAGCGGCGTTTCGCGAAGCGCCGAACGGGGTACACGTCGTCGAGATTGCGGCGAAGCTCGGAATCCCGATGGAGATCGCGAGCGAAGAACGCGAATCGAGGCTCGCCTACCTCGTCGGCTCCCTCGGCCGGGACGGCTACGCCGTGATCGACAATGGCAGTCGGAGTATCGAGCTGGCTTCGAAGGACGCCGGTCGAAAGATCCGCTATTCGGTCTTCAACCTCGGCTATCGGGTCGCCTTCGCGGAGTTCTTCGCGGGAGCCAAAGATCCCGGGGCTGCCATCGCTGCCTTCCAGGGACGGTTGAATCAGGAGACGGCGAACGCTTCATTCATGACGGGTCACTCGAGGCTCGTCGGAGTCGAGTTCGAGGAGATGGCCGAGTTTCACTTCTCGCCCGCAGCGACCGAGGGACGCTTCATCCCGCTCGCGGTCCTCCAGCAGAGAGTCGCTGAGATCGCCGGGGCGGACGCCGCGGCGTTCGCGGCTCTCGCGCAGAAAAACAACTTCGACCGCGCGCTGCCGCGCCTCGTGGTCGCGGCGACCCTCGCCGAGAGATTCGGCTACGACGGCATCGAGCTGACGGCGAGAGAGCTTGGCACGGGGCTCATCATCGAAGCGGGCATGGGGACGAGCGCCTGATTCGCGCGCGTCGGACAGATCCCGGGAGGGAGGTCAGGGCGCGAGACTCTTCGAGTCCTCCAATGCCACCTCGAGCTCTGCCAGCATCAGCTCCGGAACGCGCAGGACCTGGGCCTCGGCGGTCGAGGCCAGCACCAGGTCCGGCATGGACGTGACCCCCATGCCCAACCGATTGCAGGCGTGGTCCGCGAGGCGGACCACCAGCAGCAGCATGTCGTCTTCGGAGAAGTCCGCGTCGTGGTGGTGACGGATGATGCTCTGGTAGGGATCGGGGACATTCCAGGCGGCCAGCAGCGCCTCGCCCTGTTCACAATGCATGCGCCCCAGCATCTCCTGCAGGAGCTCGGCAGAAGGGTCGCGCAGCTGCTTGGCCTGGATCAGGTCGTCCACCACGCGCAGCAGGAAGAGCTTGCCCACGTCGTGGAGCAGGCCCGCGAGCATTGCCTCCCGCTCCACCTCGGGCATGCGCAGTCGCTTCGCCAGCCAGCGACTGCCGGCGGCACAGGCCACGGCGTGGCGCCAGAGCTGGCCAGCCATCACCGCGAGCTTCGGATCCTGCAGCCGATACTGCTCTTTCTGGGTGACCATCACGATCACCTGGGAGACGTCGCGGGTTCCCAGCCGCGCGATCGCATCGCGGACGCGCACGATCTTGTCGAGACCGCCATAGAAGCTCGAATTCGCGGCGCGCAGGAGTCCGCTGGTGAGAGCCGGGTCGCTCGACACGAGCTCCTCGAGCTCGGTGAGATTGAACTCGCCGCGTCTCAGCATCTCCTGCGCCTGCGCGGCGGTCTTGTCGAAGACGGGGATGCTCGCCTTTCCCGACGCGATCAGCTGCGTCACGATTTCGCCGAGAGACTGCTTCGCCATGTCTAGACTCCGAGCCGGCGGCGCAGCTCGGAGAGCGGCCGCGGCGCATGCAGTTTCGGGAGCATCCGAAAGACCTCGCCGGGGGTCGTGAAGCCGGCGGCGGCCTTCGCCACGCCATCCTCGAAGAGGCTCACGAGGCCGGTCGATTCCCGACTGATGCGCCGGATCTCCTCGGAGGTCTTGCGCGCGACGATGGCGTCGCGCACGGCGGTATCCAGCACCAGGAGCTCGAACACGGCGATGCGGCCCCGAAAGCCGGTGAAGCGGCAGTTCTGGCAGCCACGCCCCGCGCGCAGCGTCGCTCCGGCGAACTCCTCCGCCGTGTAGCCAATGCGGCGCAGATCGGCGGGCGTGGCGGTGTAGGGCTCCGCGCAGTCATTGCACACCTTTCGCAACAGACGCTGAGCCACCACGCTCACCACGGTGGAGGAGACGAGGAAGGCCTCGATCTCCATGTTGAGCAGGCGCAGCAGGCCTCCGATGGTGTCCTCGGTATGGAAGGTGGTCAGCACCTTGTGGCCCGTGAGGGCGGCCTGGATTGCCGTGGAAGCCGAGAACTGGTCCCGGATCTCTCCGATCACGATCACGTCGGGGTCCTGGCGCACGATGTGGCGCAGGGTCTCATCGTAGGTGAGGTCGATGCTCGGGTTGATCGAGCACTGGGTGATGCCGTCGATTACGTACTCGACCGGATCCTCGGCGGTGATGATGCTGGTCGAGTCGTTCTGGATCTCGGCAATGCAGCTGTAGAGCGTGGTCGTCTTGCCCGAACCGGTGGGACCCGTCACCAGGATCACGCCGCTGGGCCGCAGCAGTGCGTCCTCCCTGAATCCCTCGAGCATGCGTGACGACATTCCGATCTCGGTGAGCGAGAGCAGACGGCGATCGTGGTTGAGCAGTCGCAGCACGATCTTCTCGCCGTTGACCGTCACGTAGATGGAGACGCGCAGGTCGATGCGCTGGTCGTCCTTCTCGAAGTAGAAGCGGCCGCCTTGATGACGGCGGCGCTCGGCGATGTCGGCCTTGGCCAGGACCTTGATGCGGCCAGCGAGCGCCGAGGCCAGCGAGCTAGGCAGGTCGCGCCACGGGATCAGCACGCCGTCCACTCGAAAGCGGATCGAGATGCGGTCCGAGCGCGGCTCGATGTGGATGTCGGAGGCGCCGAGCTCCAGCGCGGCGCCGAGCATCTCGCTGACCAGGCCCACGGCATCGGGCTCGTCGACCGTGACGTCGCGGCGGCCCCCGCTTCCCGTCAGCCGCACGAGGGCGGCCTCGATCGAGGCGCGGCGGGCGATGCAGGGGATCACGTTGCCGCGCCCGAAGACCTGCTCCGCGGCTTCGATGCGCGTTTCGTCCGTGGGGTCCGCGAAGGCCACGTGATAACGCTCGCCGTCGCGTTTGATCGGCACGAAGGCGTTCTGCTGGCACCACTTGAGCGGAGCCCGCGCGACGACTTCCCTGTCGATGCGCTCGAACTCGGGATCGGCGATCGGAAATCCGAATTGGACGGACAGCACCTGGACCAGCTGGTTCTCGTCGACGAAGTGGTGCTCGACGAGGACGTCGCCCAGGCGACGCTTCTGCTCCGGATTCTCGTTCTGGAGCGCCAACGCCATCTGGAGATCGTCCGGGCGCAGGTGACCCAATTCGACCAGCAGGTCGCCGAGCCGAAGCTTCTCCCGGTGACCGCGCATCACCTCGACGATGCGCTCACGCGTGACGCCGAAGAGCTCCTGGATCACGTCCACCAGCGGACGCGGCGTGGCGAGCTTGCTGCACACGCGCTCGGCATAGCGGAGCTGCTCGGCGTCGATCACTTCGGCCGCCAGCAGGATGCGTCCGATGGCCTGGCGTGATGACTCCATGATTGGCC
>JANMTD010000650.1:0-2775 GCA_031390075.1 Deltaproteobacteria bacterium
CTCGAGATCTTCGGCAAATACGCCTGGCACGAAGAGTTCATCGCCCATCGCCTGCGCTACTACGCGTATCTCAACAGCGGGCTCAAGCTCGGCTACAACGGCGAGACCTATCAAAGCAAGAATGGCTTGAAGGACCTGCTCGCCGACGAGATCGGCGACGCCGAGCCCCTCTACGAGATCGCCTCTTGCTCCGGCGACCGCTTCGAGTTCGCCTTCACCCACGGCCACTCCTACGGCGAGTCGTACTTCTCCTTCGTGAACGGCCAGTACACCAACGACGGCGGGACTCATCAGAGCGCCTTCCGCGAGGGCATGCTCAAGGCCGTCAACGAGCATTTCAAGAAGAGCTTCGCGGGGGAGGACGTGCGCGACGGACTCATCGCGGCGGTGGCGGTGAAACTCCAGGATCCCGTTTTCGAGAGCCAGACGAAGAACAAGCTCGGCTCGGTCGACGTGCGCGGCTGGCTCGTTCCGGCGGTGCGCGACAAGGTCGTCCGTTTCCTGCACGAGCATCCCGAGGACGCGAAGGTCATTCTCGAAAAGGTCGCGATGAACGAGCGCATCCGGAAGGAGCTCTCCAACATCAAGAAGGAGGCCCGCGACCGCGCGAAGAAGGTCGCGATCCGGATCCCGAAGCTCACCGACTGCAAATACCACTACGACGAGCAGACGACCAAGCGCCGGGACGAGACGACGATCTTCCTCTCCGAGGGCGATTCGGCGGCGGGCGTCATGGTCCCGACCCGCGACGTGTACACGCAGGCGATCTTCTCGCTGAAGGGCAAGCCGCTCAACTGCCACGGCCTCAAGCGCGACGCCATCTACAAGAACGAAGAGCTCTACAACATCATGCGGGCGCTGGGCATCGAGGACAGCATGGAGGGGCTGCGTTACAACCGGGTCGTGCTCGCGACCGATGCCGACGTCGACGGGATGCACATCCGCAATCTGCTGCTGACGTTCTTCTTACGTTATTTCGAGGACCTCGTCTTGAAGGGCCACGTCTTCATCCTCGAGACCCCGCTCTTCCGGGTTCGCAACAAGGGGGAGACGCGCTACTGCTATTCGGAGTCGGAGCGCGACGCGGCGATGGCGGCGATCAAGGGACCCGAGGTGACGCGCTTCAAGGGGCTCGGTGAGATCAGCCCGAAGGAGTTCGGGCAGTTCATCGGCAAGGACATCCGGCTCGTGCCCGTCGACGTCGGCTCGATGGGCGAGGTCGTGCGGAGCCTCGACTTCTTCATGGGCAAGAACACCCCCGAGCGCCGCGACTTCATCATCGACAACCTCGCGACGGACGTGCTGTCATGAGCCGCCTCGAATCCTTGATGAAGGACCACTTCATCGAGTACGCGAGCTATTTCATCCTCGATCGCGCGATCCCGGACCTGCGCGACGGCTTGAAGCCCGTCCAGCGCCGCATCCTGCATACGCTCTTCCGCATGAACGATGGCCGCTTCCACAAGGTCGCGAACGTCATCGGCGACACGATGAAGCTGCATCCCCATGGCGATGCGTCGATCGGCGACGCCCTCGTCGTGCTCGCGAACAAGGACTACTTCATCGAGCGGCAGGGCAACTTCGGGAACCTGCTGACGGGCCACGCCGCCGCGGCCCCGCGCTACATCGAGTGCCGCCTCACGGATCTGGCGCTGGAGACGATGTTTCATCCGGCGCTGACCGAGTTCGTGCCGTCCTACGACGGCCGGAACGAAGAGCCGGTCACGCTTCCTTCGAAGCTCCCCGTCGTCCTGATGACCGGCGCCGAGGGCATCGCCGTCGGCATGTCGACACGGATCCTGCCGCATAACCTTCCCGAGATCTGGCAGGCGCAGATCGCGATCCTGAACAAGGAGGAGTTCGAGCTCTACCCCGATTTCCAGCAGGGCGGCCTGATGGACGTCTCGGCCTACCAGGACGGCGCCGGCAAGGTGGAGGTCCGCGCGAAGCTCGACGCCCGTGATCGCAAGACCGTCGTCATTCGCGAGCTTCCGTTCGGGACGACGACCGAGTCGATGATTGCGTCGATCGAATCCGCGGTCGCGAAGGGCCGCGTCAAGATCGTGACGATCAACGACTACACGACTGAGAAGGTCGAGATCGAGCTCCAGCTCGCCCGCGGCGTCGAGTCCGACGAGGTGATCCCCCAGCTCTACGCCTACACCGAATGCTCCGTCTCGGTCAGCTCGAATCTCCTTGTTGTCGACGAGCGCAAGCCCGTCCTGTTGACCGTCTCCGATATCACGCAGCGCCTTACCGAGCGCCTCAAGGACCAGCTGAAACGCGAGCTCGAGTACGACCGCAGCGAGCTCGTCGACCGCAAGCACTGGCTGACCCTCGAGCAGATCTTCGTCGAGAAGCGCGTCTACAAGCAGATCGAGGACAAAACCACGTCGGAGGCCGTGCGCGCGGCAGTCATGACGGGCATGAAGGCCTATTCGACGCTGTTCGTGCGCCCGATGGTCGACGAGGACATCACGCGGCTCCTCGACCTGCGCATCCGCCGCATCTCGGCCTACGACATCGAGAAGAACCGCAAAGAGATCGAGGAGATCGACAAGAAGATCGCCGAGATCGACCGCAAGCTGGAGAACATGGTCAAGACGACCATCCTCTATCTCGAGGGGATGCTGAAGAAGTACGGCCCGCGCTACCCGCGCAAGACCCGCATCACCGAGATCGAGGCCGTCGACAAGAAGGCCGTCGCCCGCCAGAACCTGAAGCTCTCGTACGACAAGGAGACGAGCTATTTCGGGACGGAGGTGCGCGGCGAGC
>JANMTD010000617.1:0-9846 GCA_031390075.1 Deltaproteobacteria bacterium
ACGTCGCCCGAGTACTTGATTCCGCCGTCAGCGACGACCGGCACGCCGGCCCGCTCGGCCACTTCGGCCGCGTCGCGGATCGCCGTGAACTGCGGCACGCCGACCCCCGCGATCACCCGCGTGGTACAGATCGAACCGGGGCCGACCCCGACCTTGACGGCGGAGACGCCCGCCTTGATCAGCGCCTCCGTGCCCTCGGCCGTCGCGACGTTGCCGCCGATCAGGGGCAGATTCGGGAAATGCACCTTCAGCTCGCGAATCGACTCGAGCACGCCTGCCGAATGGCCATGCGCCGTATCGACGACGACAACGTCGACGCCCGCATCGACCAGCGCCTGCGCCCGCTCGAGCCGGTCGGGCCCGACCCCGAGCGCAGCCCCGCAGCGGAGCCGCCCGAAATCGTCCTTGCAGGCGTCCGGGTAGCGCTCGGTCTTCTCGATGTCCTTGATCGTGATCAACCCGCAGAGCATTCCGGCCTCGTCGACAACGAGGAGCTTCTCGATCCGGTGGGCGTGGAGCAGCTCCTGGGCGCGGTCCATCGTCGTTCCGGGCGGGACGGTCACGAGATTGCGGCTCGTCATCACGGTCGAGATGTCCGCCGAGACGTCCTTCACGAAGCGCAGGTCGCGGTTGGTCAGGATGCCGACGGCCTTGCCATCGCGCGTGACCGGCACGCCGGAGATCCGGAAACGGCTCATCACCTCGAGTGCTTCGCGGATCTTCTGCTCGGGGCGCATCGTGATCGGGTCGACGATCATGCCCGATTCCGAGCGCTTCACCTTGTCGACTTCGGCGGCCTGATCGGCGATCGGGAGGTTTTTGTGGACGATGCCGATGCCGCCGTTGCGGGCCATGCAGATCGCGGTCTCGTGCTCGGTGACGGTGTCCATCGCCGCGGAGACGAGCGGCGTGTTGAGATGGATCTCGGTCGTCAGCTGCGTGCGAAGATCCACATCGGAGGGGAGCACGGCCGAGGCGGCGGGGACGAGCAGTACGTCGTCGAAGGTCAGTCCCTCGCGGATCTCCGATTGGCTCATCGGCGATGCACGCCTCCCTCTGAAAAGCCCAGCATAATCGGGGCTCAGAGGCCGGTCAACCGAATGTCCCCGAGCGGGATCGGCCCCGCTTCAGCCGCGCTCCCGCTCGACGAGCGTGTCGAGCCCCTGGCGAGCGAGACCGGAGAGCTCCGAGGCCACCGCCTCCGCCAGCCGGAAGGCGGCGCGCGGACAGTCGTCGACCAGTCGCGACAGCGCCGAGCGCGAGAGGATCCAGACCGTGCAGGCCCCGTCGGCGAGCGCGGTCACCTCGCGCTTGCCGAGCGCGAAGAGCGAGGCCGCACCGAGGTGGTCGGGGGCTTCCAGGGTTCCGATCACGCCCGGACTGCGCTGGCTGCGGACCTTCAGCCGACCCGACTCCAACAGGATCAGACCGTCGCTTTCGCTGCCCTCGCGAAACGCGCTCTTGCCGTCGCCGAGCTTGCGTTCCTCGAGCAGCGACACGACGAACTCTCGCTCCTCCTCAGTCAGCTCGGCGAAGAGCGCATGGCGTTTCAGCGCGTCGGGGCTCATGGAACGATCCTCGCGAAGAGGCTCCGCAGGAGCGAGCTCGGGTCCTTCCTGGGATCGATCGGCAGCAGGAACAGGCTCGCCGAATCGAGCAGCGAGAGATTCTCGCGCAGCTCGTCCGGAGAGACGCGCTCGCCCTCGCCCATCATCACGACGTGAAAGGTCCGCGCGCCCGGCTGCCGGCCGAGGGCGGCGGCGACGTCGACGAGGGCCGAGGCGCTGCCGCCCATCTTTGCGTCGAGCAGGAAGATCGTGCCGAGGGCGCGGTGGGCCGCAAACGGCCAGAGGGGCGCGAAGGTCGCTTCTTCAGGCAGGTGGATCAGCTCGATCGCGAACTCGTCGTCCACGTCGATCCGGGCGAGCACCCCGAGCGGAAGCCGCTCGTCCCGCCGGCGCTCGAACGAGGGTGAGAGCTCGGCGCCCGGGACCTTGGCGAGCAGATCCGCGAAGCGTCGGGTCGCCACCTCGCTCGCGGCCACGACGAGGAGCTTCGCGTCCGGGAGCGGCGCGCCGGTGCCGCGCTCCGATTGGACGAACCCCCGCAGTCGTCGGCACTGCGCGTCGTTGAAGAGCGCGTTTCCGAAGCCATCGGGCGGTGCGATGCGAGCGCGGCCCAGCTCGACGATCCCGCGCTCGGCGAGCGTGTGGAGCGTGCGCAGGACTTGATAGTCGGGCTGACTGCAGAGATCGATCACGTCGCCGACCCGCGAAGCCTCTTCGATCAGCCCGATCACCTCTTGCGTCAGCGGATGCAGGACGGGCGGCAGCTCGCTGCGGGCGATCTTCATCCGGATCGGCGATTCGATGGGCGGGAGCTTCGGCGCGAGGCGATGCCACTCCTCGAGCTGGCGCGTGCCCTCGGCGAGCAGAGCACGGGTCGGCAGCTTGATCTCGACGGGTCCGTCGACGGGGCCCGGCTCGAAACGAAAGCTGCCCTGCGCGCGATCGAGCAGGCGGAAGAGCGCCTTCTCGCCGCGCACGGGACCGATCTCCGCCGCCTGGATCTCCCCCGCGGCGAAGCGGACCTGCGCCGTCCCCCGCGCGCTGGCATCGGATCCGGCGTCGACCGAAAGACGCCCCGTCGCCCGGCGTACGTGGAGCAGCTGGAGCAGCTCGGCGGGGCGGATGTCGACGAGGCTCCCCTCGAGCGCGCTCGCGGTGTGGGCACCGAGGTCGAGCCGCTCCATCCGCGCCTGGCGTTCGAGCAGCCGCGCCACCGCGGCCAGAACCTCTTCGTCGGAAGCCTTCGCTTCGAGCCACTCGTCTCCGATCCCCGCCGACGGCGCGCGTCGCCCCTCGCGGCCGAGCACGAGGAGCTGCACACCCCGCGTGCGCGGATTGGCGCGCAAGATCTCCGCCAACTTGGACGCATCGACGAGGGGCAGATCCGCGTGGACCACGATCAATCGCGGCGGCTCGGAGAGGGCGATCTCGAGGGCCGACACCCCGTTCACCGCCGTGCGGCAGCGCGATCCCGACGCCGTCAGCGCCTGGCCGATCCGTTCGACCCGGGCTGCGTCCCCGTCAGCGATCAAGATCAGGTCGTTCGCCATGTTCCGCCGCCCCGCCCTAGACCGAGACCAGGATGCCCAGCTCGCGCTGGAGCTGGAATGCCAGATGTTCGACGAGACAGCGATCCGCCGACTGGAAGATCGGCGCGCGAGAGGCCACGACGTTCACCTGCCCGACCATCGCGTAGGCCGGGCCGTCGCCGAAGTAGATGGCGAAGGGTCGGCGTGCGTCGAGGGGCGATTTCTTCACGAAGTGGATCGCCGGGCTCTGCTCCCGCTCAACGCCGTCGGCCAGCATCACGATCTCGGTGCGGGTCGTGTGTCCCTGGAGCTCGTCGAGCACCTCGAGCAGCTCCGGAAGCCAGCGACTGCCCGGCGACAGGAAGAGGATTCCCCGGTCGTCGGGCCTTCGGTAGACGTCCTCGAGCACGAATCTCAGGACCTCTGCTTCGACGCCGATCGGCTCGACCGAACCGAGCTCGAGCATGCGGTCGAATGCCGCCTCGACGGTCGGGACTCGGACGAGCTCGGGATGGGCGACGAGCAGGCTCTGGCGCGCGGCCTCGCGGCGTTGATCGAGCACGCGGTGGAGCGCATCGAGCTGGCTTCCGTCCGACGGGAAGGTCGCGGCCGCGAAGCGGATCGACTGACCCGGATGCGCAGCACCCCAATCGGCGGTGGCCCGCTCGATGCGCCGGACGAGAACGCCGACGCCGAGGGCATCCGTCTGCGGCAACAGGGCGAAGAGCGTGCCCTGGGAATCGGAGGCGAGCAGATCCGTCCCGCGCAGCGCCGCTTCGACCTGGCGCACGAGCTCGCGCGCCTCGCCCGCCGCCAGTACCGGGGAGCTCGTCTCTCGCGACGCGGCGACGGCGAGCTCGAGATCGATGCGCAGCAGCGAGAAACGATGCCCGAAGCGATTCGCCTTGTGGATCTCGTTTCGCACCGCGTCGTCGAGATAGGCGCGCGAGTACGCCCGCGTCTCGGGATCCCGCAGCGAGCGCCGTTCGAGGGCGCGAAATCGCATCGCGTTCCCCACCGCGACGCCCCCGAGCTCGGCGAACTTCTCCGCCATCACCCGATCGCCGGGCGGGAACGGTTCCCCGTGCAGGCGATCCGAGAGCCGCACGACACCGACCGCCTCGCTGCCCGCACGCAGGGGCAGGAACAACGCCTCGCTCGCCTCCGCATCCTCGGGCAGGACTGCGACCACGGACTTCGCCCCCCGCAGCCCCGGACACCAGGCCGACTCGACCTCGTCGAAGGAGATCGCCTTCGGCTCGCTCTCGAGCCGCACGAGGCCACGCACGCCGACGAGCGAGAGCGCCTCGCTCCCGACCTCGTCGGCCAGCCAGAGAACACCCGTCTGCGCCCGCGTCTCGAGACACAAACCCTCGAGCAGCCGCTCGGCGAGGGGCTCGACCGCGAGCGTCGAAAAGAGTCCCGTCGCCCGCTCGAAGAGCGACACGACGCCCATGTACTCGAGATTCTCCTCGACGAGCCGCGCGTGCTCGACGCGCAGCCGGCGCCGGTCGACGAGCTTCGAGACGGATTCGACGAGGGCGTCGCGATCGAAGGGCTTCAGGATGTAATCCGTCGCGCCCTGCTTCATGGCGTCGACGGCGGTCTTGACGTCGACGACCCCGGTCACGACGACGACGTCCTGCTGCGGGAGGCGTTCGCGGATCTTGCGGACGAGCTCGGTGCCGTCCATGCCGGGCATCACGAGGTCCGTCAGGACGATCTCGAAGTCGTCCTGCTCGAGGCGCTGGAGCGCGTCCTCGCCGGAGGCCGCGGTCTGCACGTCGAAGCCGGCTTCCGAGAGGAGTCCCTCGATCAGCTCGCGGAAATAGCGCTGGTCGTCGACTGCCAGTATGCGCGCTTTGCCCATCTTCCCTCGGAGGTCCTTCGAGCGGCATGTGCGCCGCCGTGGACCCGAAGGACACGCTAACGGTCCCCCGCGAACTCCCCGGCACGCTCCACCGCCTCGCCCTCATCGGCCTGCGCGCGGCCCGACTTCAGACGAGATCCAACCCGAGATCCGATCCGAGACCCGATCAAAACGCCCCGCAGCGAATGGGGCTGGGCCTCGACGATCCGCGCCGCGACGAAATCCCCCGGCAGCAGGACCTCCCCGGGCCCCGGATCGAGGTTCACCACCCGTTGCTGGGGGTCCCGTCCCGAGACCTGCAGGCCGCCATGCCGACTCGCGCCGTCGACGAGAACGCGGGTCTCCTGCCCCACTCGGGACTGGTGGTACGCCAGGGTGCGTGCGCTCTGGAGCGCCTGCAATCGCAGCAGTCGCTCCTGGGCGAGCTCGCCCGAGACCGTGGCTTGCATCTCTGCGGCCCCGGTGCCCGGGCGCGGCGAGTACTTGAAGCAGAAGCTGTCGACGAAGCCCGCTTCCTCGACGATCGAGAGGGTCTGCTCGAAATCGGACTCGCTCTCGCCCGGAAAGCCCACGATCAGATCCGTCGTCAGGACGAGATCACTCCGCGCCGAGCGGAGCGCCGCCGCGATCTCGAGATAGCGCTCCCGCGTGTAGCGCCGGCGCATCGCCTCGAGGATCCGATTCGAACCGCTCTGGAGCGGCAGGTGCACATGCGGACAGAGCCGCTCGAGCTCGCCGTGGGCGCGGATCAGGGCGTCGTCGAAGAACAGCGGATGGGGGCTCGTGTACCGGATCCGCTCGAGGCCCGGGATCCCGTCGAGGTGCGCGAGCAGCTCTGCGAAGGGCATCGTGCCCGCCGCTGCGGCCTGGCCGCGGCGCACGTCGTGGCGGCCGTACGCGTTCACCGTCTGCCCGAGCAGCGTCACCTCGGCGATCCCGCGTTCGACGAGGCTCCGCACCTCCGATTCGATCTCGGCGGCGGCGCGGCTGATCTCCCGGCCGCGGGTGAGTGGCACGATGCAGAAGCTGCAGAACATGTCGCAGCCCTCCATCACGGTGACGAAGGCCTTGCGGCGGATGCCCTGCCCCGGCTCGGAGCGGCTCGCCATCGGGAGATCGAAGCGCGTGGGACTGCGGTCCTCGCCGACCTCGACCGATCGGCGCCCGGCCCGCGCGGCTTCGACCAGCGCCGGCACGCTCCGCAGGTGATGCGTGCCGAAGACGAAATCGACATGCGAGAAGCGGCCGAGCAGCCCGTCGCCCAGCTGCTCGGCGACGCATCCGCCGACCGCGACCATCCGGCCGGGGCGCTCCGCCTTCCAGGTCCGGAGCAGGCCCAGATCGCTGTAGAGCTGGTGCTCGGCCTTGTCCCGGATCGAGCAGGTATTGATCACGAGCAGGTCGGCCTCCTGCTCACTCGGGCTCGCGACGAGGCCGGCCCCCTCCAGCAGGGCCGCGACCTTCTCGGAGTCGTGGACGTTCATCTGGCAGCCGTAGGTTCGGACGCTAAATCGCTGAGCAGGCACGGGAATTCCAATCGGGGACGAGCCGGGCGTCGGCTCGGATGGGCGCCGGCGGCTCGACGCGCCACTCGACATGTGAAGGGCCCTGGGACAGGCGGCGCGGAAAGTACCCGACGCCTAGCGCAGAGTCGATCGAACGCGGACCGGAGGGCTCGCCGCCCGCCGCGCTCAAGACTTCGAGAAGATTCTCGAAAGCTGACAAAACCAACTGGTTTTGAAGCATTCGGGAAAACATCAAGGGAATTCAAAAATCGCGATTGACAAGCGAATCTCGCCCGGCATAATGCTCAAAAGTCATCGGGTTTTCGGAGTGGCGGTGGATTGGCCATTTCTTCCGAAATGTCCAACCTCTCACCCCCCAATGAATGAGTCCACCGCCCCTCCCCCTGACGAAACGCCCCGTCGGCTCGACCGACGGGGCGTTTTTCGTTTCAGGCACTGCGCGCAGCCTGCGCGCAATCAGAGCCGCGGATCAGAGGACTGCCTCAGAGGACTGCATAGGCGAGGAAGGCCGCGCCGAGCGCCCACGGCAGATAGCGCGTGACGAAGTCCTTCGGGATGACGGCCAGCGCCTCGAGGCCGGGCACGCCGCGCCGCGCCTGCTGGATCACCGGAATCTCCACCAGGCTCGAGAACACCGCGAAGCCGAAGGCACCGGCGACGAGAGCCGCGGTGCCTTCGCGGCCGGCGGTGTGCACGAACGCGAGATAGACCAGCACGAGGGCCACGTGCGCGAGGTTGCCGCCGTAGCTCATCCAGAGGAAGGCTCGCCCTTCGTTATTCGCGTAGTCGAAGTCGTAGAGCGGCAGGAACTTCGCCAGGGGCTTCAGCGGCGCGTGTCCGCCTGCGAGCCGCGCACCGACGAAATGGCCCCACTCGTGCACGAGGGCGTTGGTCGCCGCACCGACGAGAAGTCCATCCACCACCGATAAGAGAGTGGCGAAGCCGAGCCGCGAGACCGTGGCCCAGCTCTCGGCGGCGGCGAAGATCGAGAGCAGGACCGACACGACCGCCACGTCGCGCAGGACCACCAGCGAGAGCCTCGCCTCGTCCTGGGCGGCGACCTTGCGCTGCGGCATGTAGCCGCCGCCGGCGTCCGCGCCCGGCGACTCGGATCGTGTCGCACCGTCGTTCGCGGGCCTCTCGGACCGTTCGGAATCCAGTTCCGGATGCGGAGACGTCATGGGCGGAGGTCCTCTCTCGCGTGGCCCGTTCCCGGGGAAGCGGGTTCCTCAAAGAATGATCTGGTCGATGACCCGCGACAACTGCCGGAGGTTCCGACACTCCTCGACGATATCGCAATAGGGCATGTAGCGGTCCATCACCGAATCCCCGAAGCCCCAGGCCGACGGACTCTCGGGATTGAGCCAGACGACGTTCTTCGCCTTGTTCTGGATGTCGCGGATGCACCAGGCCTTGGCGTCGTTGTAGTTGTTGCGCGCGTCGCCGAGGATCATCACGGTCGTCTTCTTGTCGACGGTCGCCAGATGATTCTTCCAGAATTCGTGGAAGGCGTAGCCGAAATTGCTGCGGGTGTAGACGTTGATGACGTCGCCCCCGTCGAGGGCCTTCTCGATCGCGCCGCTGATGTCCTTGTCCTGGAAGACCTGGGTGACCTCGCCGAGCTCCGCCACGAAGACGTAGCAGCGGATCTTCGTGAAGGCCTCCTGCAACGAGTACATGAACTGCAGCATGAAGCGCGACACGTTCGCGACCGACGACGACACATCGCACAGGATCACGAGCTTCGGCCGGTCCTTCCTGCGGGTCTTGTAGATGACCTCGAAGGGAATACCGCCGCGGGCCATGTTGCGGCGCAGGGTCTGGTGGAGATCGAGCTTGCCTCGCTTCAGCCGCTTCTTGCGGATCGAGAGGATGTTCTTGATGCGTTGCGCGAGGCGCGAGACGACCTCGCGCATGCGCGCGATCTCGTCTTCCGTGAGGTGGTAGAAGCTCTTCTCCGTCAGCATCTCGCGACGGAACTTCTCCATGTAGTTGTGATTCTGCTGCTGCAGCTCGCGCTCGGTGAAGTTTCGCACCGAGCGGCGCACCGTCTCGAGCAGCTTGCGCATCAACTCCTGCAGCTGCTGGATCTGCGGATCGCCCATCCCCATCGCCCGCATGCGCTCGACGAGATTCTCGAGCTCCTGTGACGCGCCTTCGAGGCCGAGCTGCTCGGCCGTTCGGCGGCTGAAGAATCCGACCTGGAGCATGTTCTCGATGCGCCCGGTGCCCGCCTCTTCGGCGGCCTGGCGGATCATGTTCTCGAGCTGGGAGAGGTCCTGCGTCAGGAGCGCCTTCGCGAGCTCGGAGAGATCGAGCTCGCCGTCCATGTTCTTCATCATCTCGGCGAGCTGGCGCAGCAGCTGGTCGAGGTCGAGCCCCATCGACCCGAGATCTCCCTCCATCTGGTCGAAGGCCTGGCGCAGATTGTCGTAGAACCCGGACCAGAAGAGCTCGAACAGCTCGTCGTAGGCGGGGATGTCGTCGCCCCGCTTCACCATCGCCGCTCGCAGGGCGTCTCGGAAGATTTCGCGGTCGTCGAGCGAGAGCTCGTCGAGGGCGTTGAACGCATCGATCCCCTCCGCGACGGATACGCGGATCCCGCTCTTGCGGAGCAGGTTGGTGAACGCGATGACCTTCTTCTGCATGCTCAGTGGAGGATTCCCTTCTTGGCGGCCGCGGCGGGCTCGGGCGCGACCTGCGGTCGCTCGGCCGCCTGCTCTGCGGTCTTCTTCTTGATCAGCTTCGACAGCTCGTTCTGGGCCTTCTCGACGTCTCCCTCGTACTTCAGGATCACGTTCAGGGTATCCGAGACGATCTGGTCCTCGAGCTCGTCGGCGTTGAGGGCCAGGAGCGCCCGCGCCCAGTCGAGGGTCTCCGAGATCGAAGGCGTCTTCTTGAGGTCGAGCGCACGGATGCGGTTCATCAGCTGGACGACCTCCTCCGCGAGCCGCTTGTCGATGTTCGGCACCTTGCGATCCAGGATGCGGACCTCGAGCTCTTCGGAGGGGTAGTCGATCCAGAGGTGGAGGCAGCGGCGCTTCAGCGCATCGCTCATCTCGCGCGCGTCGTTCGAGGTCAAGAACACGAGCGGATGGGTCTTCGCCACGATCGTCCCGATCTCGGGAATCGTGATCTGGAAATCCGACAGGATCTCGAGCAGGAAGGCCTCGAACTCGGGGTCCGACTTGTCGACCTCGTCGACCAGCAAGAGCGTCGGCTTCTCCGACGTGATCGCCTGCATCAGCGGCCGGGGCACGATGAAGCGGCTCGAGAAGAAGACCGAGTCCTGGGCGCCGACGCGTTCGGCGGCCTCGGCGAGGGTCTACGTCCCCGCCAGCGTCTCGGCGACC
>JANMTD010000011.1:0-1911 GCA_031390075.1 Deltaproteobacteria bacterium
CCGATCGAGGGGCTCGCCGATCGGTCGGTCCACGCCTTCGACCGCAGCGCCTGGGCGGAGTGCGCCCTGCTCGGATTACCCGGTTTGCTGGCCCCCGCAGCGAGCGGGGGACTCGCGCTCGGCTGTGTCGAGGGCGCGATCGCGTTCGAGCAACTGGGTCGCCATCTCGTTCCCGGGCCGCTGCTCTGGTCGACGCTCGCGGCGCTGCTGATCCCGGAGGTGGCGAATGGCGCGGTCGTCGCCACGGGGATCGACGCACGAGCCGACGCGCCCTATCTCGTCGAACATCTCCCGCTCGCCGATCTCGTGATCGTGCTGCGCGCCGACGGCGTCGCTGCCGTCGAGCGCGACGCCATCGACTCGACTCCGATCGACGAACCCTTCGATCCCCTCGCCGCCACTGATGCCCTGCGCGCCATCCCGGATGGCCGAGCGATCGGGGGCCGACGCGAGGCCGAGCATCTCACGCGAGTCGGCACCCTGCTGACCGCTTCCCTTCAGCTCGGCATCGCGCAAGCCACGCTCGACGTCGCGGTCGCGTACGCCCTCGAGCGCGAGCAGTTCGGCGTGCCGATCGGCTCCTTCCAGGCGCTCAAGCACATCATGGCGGACATGTACGTCCGAGTCGGCCTGGCGCGGAGCGCGACCTACGCGGCGGCGGCGGTGCTCGACGATCCCGAGGTCGGCCACGTCGTGCGAAGTCTCGCCGGTGCAAAGCTCCTCGCCGGTGAAGCGGCCGTGGACAACGGCAAGGCTGCGGTCCAGGTCCTCGGCGGGATGGGTTTTACCTGGGAGATGGCCCCGCACTTTTTCCTGAAGCGCGCAATCGCCCTGGACTACGCCTTCGGGACACCGCGTCGGCAGGCGCTCACGATCAGCGACAGCTATGCGGAGGAGATGGTGTGACCAGAGAATCCGTGCGGGTAGAGATGGCCGACGGCGTTCTGCGACTCGTGCTCGATCGTCCCGATCACAAGAACTCGCTCACCCCGGAATCCATCCGCACGCTGATCGAGGCGCTCGAGCGGGTGGCGACGGACGACGGCGCGAGGGTCGTGTCGATCGAGTCGAGCGGACCGGACTTCTGCGCAGGAGCCGATGTCGTCCTGGCGAACGCCCGCGACGAGGGCGGCGAGCGCGATCGCCCACGCGTCGGCAGCATTCAGCGCCGAACGGCGATCCAGGCCCACCGCCTGATCGACGTCATGACCACCCTCCAGCTCCCGATCGTCTGCAGCGTCCGCGGCTGGGCCGCCGGACTGGGCTGCCAGATCGCCCTCGCCGCCGACTTCGCGATCGCCGCCGACGACGCGACCTTCTGGGAACCCTTCATCGCCCGCGGATTCACGCCCGACAGCGGCGCCTCCTGGATGCTGCCCCGGCTGATCGGCATCGCCCGCGCCAAGGAGCTCCTGATGCTCGGCGAAAAGATCGACGGAGCCCGCGCAGCCGATTGGGGAATGATCTACCGGAGCGTCCCAGAGCCCGACCTCGACGATCTGGCCAACGCGCTGGTCGCCCGCCTGGCAAACGGCCCGACGGTCGCGCTCGGACTCACGAAGAAGGCGATCCAGAGCGCCGCCGGCGCCTCCCTCGTCGAGTCCATGGCGACGGAGTCTTTCGCCCTGGAGCTCTCGTCGCGCAGCGAGGATTTCCGGGAGGGGCTCGCCTCCTTCCGCGAACGCCGAAAACCCGAATTCAAGGGCCGTTAACCATGGCATACGAGACCATTCTCTACGCAGTGAAGGATCGCACGGCGATCATCACGTTCAATCGCCCCGACCAGCTGAATGCCTTGAGCCCCCGCATGGTCGAAGAGCTCCGGCAGGCCTACCACGCCGCGGAAGCGGACGAGGACGTCTGGACGCTGCTGATTACGGCAAACGGCCGAGCCTTCTGCGCCGGGGCCGA
>JANMTD010000020.1:0-13273 GCA_031390075.1 Deltaproteobacteria bacterium
GGTCGCCCTCGACCAGGGAGATGCGCACGCCCTCGATGGGCTGCCACGTCCCGGCCGGCTCCGCCGTGCGTTCGCGGCGGGCGATCCCGCCGGTCTCCGTCGAGCCGAGGACCTCGGAGACCGCGAGTCCATGGCGCTCGCGAAACGCCTGCGCGACCGGATCGGGGAGCGGCCCCGTCGACGAGATCGCGCGGCGCAGGCCCGCCAGCGCGCCCGCGCGCAGGGCCGCCAGGGCGCGGATCTGGACCGGCACGCTGACGAGCAGGGTCGCGCCATGCTGCTCGATGCAGTGGGCGATCGCCTCGGCGTGGTGCGGCGTCTCGCGGGCGAAGGCGGCGCCCGAGACGAGGGGCAGGAGCAGCGTGAAGAGCAGCCCGTAGATGTGGACCGGCGGGACGGTCCCGACGATCCGGTCGCCGGGAACGATGCCGAAGATCCGCGCGAGGGCGTGGGCCTCGCCGAGCAGCGCCGCGCTCGTCTTTTTCGAAGCCAGCATCGGTCCAGTCGAGCCCGACGTGAACACCGTCGCGATCACGCCCGCATGGGGCACGAACGGCGCCGCGAGGGGATATCCGCTGTCGGCCTCGGCCAGCAGGGTCGAGAGGCGAATCGCGATCCCGGCGTCGGTGTCGTGGAGGACGGCGACGGTCTCCGGCCGCTGCTGGACGGCGAGGATCGAGTCGCGCCGCAGGTTCGGCGGAAGCGAGACGGCATGCCCGCGCTCGAGGGCGCCCAGCAAAGCCGCCGCGATCGCGTAGCGGTCGCCACCCGAAATCAGCAGGACATGGGAGCCCGGCCCGGGCTCGGGCAGCGCTTGGGCCACGCGAGCGGCATCGGCGAGGAGATCGGCCGCCGTCTTCGTCCCGGCGCCACCGAACGCGACCGGCGTATCCCCCGCATGACGTCCGAGCAGCGCGAGATCGCTCACGCCGTATCTACGTCGTAACGGAGGCCGCGGCGGGCGACGCCCCGGTCACTCCGCGCACGAATTCCGCCAGGGTCTTCACCGAGTAGAAGATCTCGCGGTTCCGTTCGTCGTCGGGAGACGTCGCGACGCCGAATTTCTCCTGGATCGCCAGCGCGAGCTCGAGGGCGTCGATCGAGTCGAGCCCGAGCCCATCCACGAAGAGCGGCTCGTCGGTCTTGATCTCGTCCGGTTCGACGTCTTCGAGCGCCAGCGCGTCCACGATCAGGTGCTTGAGTTGATCCTCGAGAGACTGCTGCATGTTGGCCTTTGGTCTATGCACCCTCGACCCGTTCGAGCTCCGTGCGAATACGCTGGGCCACTATATCCCTCAGAGTGCGGCTGGACGACCCCGCCAGGCCGGGGGCCGAGGGGTCGATCGGCTCGAGCACCTCGATCCGCAGACGCGGTAGATCCGCCGGCGGCCGGCGAAACCCGTTCGTCTTGCCGAGATACCGCGGGGCACAGTGGATCACGAGGGGCACGATCGGCACCGCCGCGCGTTGCGCGATCTCGAAGGCGACGCGGCCGAAGGGATGCAGGCCGCGCTCCGGGGAGCGGGTGCCCTCTGGAAAGATGATGACCCGCTGGCCCGCCTCGAGGCGCTCGACCGCCGCCTCGATCATCTGCGCGATGCGCAGCGGATCCTGGCCTGCCCCCTCGAATTGACCGGATTGCCGGAACAAGGGCCGAGCCCAGAAGCGATTGAAAAGCCTCGGTTTCACCGGAAAGACGAGGTTCGAATCGGCCGCCAGGAGAGCGCTGATGTCCATCATAGTGGGGTGATTAGCCACCAATACGCAAGGGCTCGCCGGAACCCGAGCGGCGTGGGCCCGGGGATCGAAGTCGACGATCCGGGTCCAGCGCAGCAAGGCGTGCATCGACCGGAAGGCCGTCGACACGATTCCGCGCAGGGCCCGCGCCCGGCGCGCCGGGTCCCGTGTCGGCAGAGCGCTCCAAACCGCGAACAGGGCGTAGCCAAAGGGGCTCGCGGCGAAGTAGGTCCCGACGCAGAGCACGATGCCGGCTCGGCGAAGGTTCCTGCGAAGGCTCTGCGCGAAGCGAGCGGAAGGCACGTCGGCTATCTCTGTCCCGCACGCTCGCATGCGGGTGTCCATCGCGTTGACCTGTCGGATGCCGCGCTGGCCGCGCGCATCCGACCTCGAACCTAGGGGAAAGGTGCCCCGTGAGCGACGTCTCGTTGCGAGAGCTTGTGGACGGCGCGTTCTTCGACGTCGTCATCTGCGGCGGTGGACTCTCGGGTCTGACGCTCGCGCTGCAGCTCCGCCGCAATCAACCGGAGCTGCGCGTCCTCGTCGCCGAGCGGACGCGTCGACCGCTCCCGGAAGCGGCCCACAAGGTCGGTGAATCGAGCGTCGAGCTCGGCTCCCAGTACTTCGAGAGCCTCGGGCTCCGGGATTATCTGCGGGACAATCATCTCTTCAAGTTCGGGCTGCGTTTTTTCCCGGGCGGCGGAACGCTGCCCCTCCACGAGCGCTGCGAGATCGGCCCCGCGAACGAGCCGATCGTCCCCTCCTACCAGCTCGACCGCGGGAAGCTCGAGAACGACCTTCGCGACCGGATCGCGAAGGCCGGCGCGACCCTCGTCGAGGGTGCGAAGGTCGCAAGGATCGATCTCGGCGCTGGCGAGGCGCCCCATGAGATCGAGCTTTCGGAGGAGGGGCTGCGGCGCCGCGTGACGTGTCGCTGGGTCGTCGATGCGTCGGGGCGCGCCGCGCTGCTCCGCAAGCGCCTGAAATCGACCCGCGGCTCGAAGCACGTCGCCAACGCGGGCTGGTTCCGCGTGAAGGGCAAGGTCGACATCACGCGTTTCGTCCCGGAGAGCGTGGCGGATTGGCACGGCGTCGAATGGGCGAAGCACCGCTGGCGCTCGACCAACCACCTGATGGGGCCGGGCTATTGGGCCTGGGTGATCCCGCTCTCCTCGGGCAACACGAGCATCGGCCTCGTCGGCCACGACAGCCACATCCCCTTCGCCGTGGTCCGCAATCTCGACAACACCCTCGCCTGGCTGCGCGAGCACGAGCCCGTCCTCGCGCAGCAGCTCGAGGCCTACGAAGTCCTCGATTTTGGCTGCCTCAAGAACTACAGCCACAACGTCGCGCGCGGCTGGTCGCCGGAACGCTGGGCCCTCGTCGGCGAAGCCGGCGCCTTCGCGGATCCGCTCTACAGCCCCGGCAGCGATTTCATCGCGTTCGCGAACGTCTTCACGGAGGAGATGATCCGCCGCGACCTCGCGGGCGAGGACCTCGTCGTGCGCGCTCGGGAATTGTCCGCGCTCTACCGCTCGCTCGTCGGAAACTGCATCGACCTCTACGCCCGCGCCGCCGATGTCTACGGCCATCCGAACGCGCTGATCGCGAAGCTCTACTGGGACAACTTCTCGTACTGGTCGTATTCCTGTCAGCTCTTCCTGCAGGGCCTCTACCGCCGGACGGGGCGCGAGTTCGAAGAGCTGATGCCGCTCGGCCTGCGCTTCGCGAAGCTCGGCGGCTGGATGCAATCGATCTTCGCCGCCTGGGCCGAGCTCGCGCCGGCGCCCACGCGGCCCGGATTCCATGCCGTGCCGAGCTACCCGTCGGTCCTGATCGATGCCCACATGGCGCTTCGAAATCGCTGGGACGACGAAGAAACCCTCGACTACATGCGCATGCGCCTGGCCCAGGCCGAGGAGATCTTCGGGGAGATCCTCCTGCGCGCCCTCGACGAGGTCGGGCCGGAAAACGCCGAGGCCCTGATCGAGAAGGTCGGCGCGCGGGCCTGGGACATCCGCATCGACGACGCGCGCGTCGCCGCGACGGAGGCCGTCGGCCTCGGCCGCCGCCGAGCGCTCGGCCCCCTCGCCCGCGACGTCGAGCGGACCCTCGGAAGGCCCGGACGGCGGGTCGACGAAGCGACGCTTCGCCGTGTACTCGGCCCCCTCGTCGTGCAGGGGCTTCGCGCGAGCGCGTCGATCCCCCTCACGCCGCAACCCTTCGAGCAGGCGGACGTGCAGCGAGCGAACCCGTGAACGACGGCACAGGATCCTCCGATCCTGCCCGGCGCGTCCTCGGACTGCTCGCGGGAAAGTGGCTGAGCGCCGCGGTTTCCGCCGCGGCCACCCTCGGCATCCCCGATTCCCTCGCCGAGGGTCCCAAGTCCCTCGATCGCCTGGCGCGGGAGCTCGGTTGCGAGGCGGACGCCCTGGCGCGCCTGCTGCGTGTGCTGGTCGGCGAAGAGCTCCTGCGCGAGAACGCGAATGGGGAGTTCGAGCTGCTCGAGGCGGGTCAGCTGCTTCGTAGCGAGGCGCTCGGCCGCCTCGCGCGTTATGTCGGCTCACCGCTCGGTTGGGACCCCTGGTCCATGCTCGCCGATGCCGTGCGCACCGGCGAATCCTCCTTCGTGAAGCGACACGGCACGCCGCTCTTCGAGTTCCTCGACCGCCATCCCGCCGAGGCGGCGCTCTACAACGACGCGATCGCCGCCTTTGCACACCGCGAGGTCATCGCCCTGGCCGCCGCCTACGATTTCTCCCGCGCCCGCCGCATTCTCGACGTCGGCGGCGGTCGCGGCGGTCTTCTACTCGCGCTCCTCGAGGGATTCCCCAACCTCTCGGGCATCCTGCTCGAGCGGCCCACGGCCGTGCTCGAGGCCCGCGAAGCCTTCGAGGACGCGGGTCTCGCGTCGCGCTGCGAGGCGCGGGTCGGCGATTTCTTCAAGTCGATTCCGGGTGACGCCGACGTCTGCGTCTTGAAGCACATCATCCACAGCTGGGACGACGACACGGCGGTCGGCCTCCTGCGCCGCTGCGGGAGCGCAGTCGGCGAGACGGGGCGTGTCCTCGTCATCGAGGGCATCCTCGTCCGCGACGGCCGGCGGAGTCTCACGAACATGCTCGACCTCGAAATGCTCGTGCTCTGCGGTCCGGGACACGAACGCTCGAAGCCCGAGCTGCGAAGACTCTTCACGCGGGCGGGGCTTCGCCTCGTCGAAAGCCAGCCGTTGACGGAGACGGCGCGCCTGTTCGTCACAGAGCCGCGTCCCCGCCCCCGCGATCGGGAACGCCTGGCCTGACGGCGCGCGAACGATCGGGCGTGGGGCCGTGCACGAGGGTCAGGCTCGCCGCCGCGATCGGTGTTCCGGCACAGTCGACCTCGCAGTCGAAATGACTCGTCGACGCGTTGCCGAGACTGCGCACGACCCGGATCCGGAGCGCCGTCCCCACCGCCACCCGCGGCACATGGGCGCGAAACGCCCGGCAGCTGACGATCATGCCGATGCGCACGCCCTCACCGACGCGATAGGCCTCGTAGCCGAGACAGCTCGCGACGGCCTGCCCCATGGCCTCGAGCAGGAAGACGGTTTCGATCGCCCCGTCGACGACGAAGCGCGAGGTCGGGGCGATTCGCATCGCGCACTCGGCGCGGCCCGGGGACCAGTCGACGAGGCGTTCGAGCTCGAGCATGGACTCGCCGTGGGGGACGAGCTGCGCGATGGGCGGGTATTCGCTCATGCGGACGCCTCATGCCCGCTCAGAGTGGACCCGGACCGAATAACCCCGGCCGGCACCCCGATCGAGGCGCACCACGCCCTCGCTCCCGCGCTCGAGCGCCACGACGAGATCGAGCAGCCCGACGTTCGGATTGCGACCCAGGGACGGAGACGTCGGCGCCGGGGGAAGCGTCGCGGAAGCCATCTCGAGACTCGAGAGCTGCGGGCGATCCCGCCTCGCCCCGTCGAGCGGACACAGCGCCACCGCCGCACACACGAGCGACCAGCCGTTGTCGCCCGGCACGAGATCGCCCGGCGGCCCCTCGTCGCCACAACACACGATGACGGGCCGCCCCTCCCGCTGCACGATCCCGATGCCTTCGAGAAGCCCCATCGCCGGCGTGTCGTAGTCGGCCCCGAGGCTCGTCGTGAAGCCGCGATTTCCGGTGGCGATCGAGATCATCCCCGACGCGGTGTTGTGGACGCTCGTCGCGAACTTCATCGGCGAAAGCGCCGTCTGCTCCTGCCACATCTGATCGAGCAGACCGATCATGGTCGACGCTTCACCGAGCGCCGAGCCGAAGACGGTCGCGACCTGCGACGGATCGAGCCCCGACTTCGCGACGACGTCCGCGAAGGCATCCGCGAACGCCCGCGACAGCAGGCTCGCCCGCCGGCGTTCGCGGAGCGGCACGAGAGTGCCCTCGGGCTTCATATGGGCGGCCGAGGGCCTGGTCGCGAGCCAATCCGCGAGGCTCGCGAAGCCCGGCACGAAGACGCCCCAGCCCGCCACGCCCACGCGCTCGCTCATCGCGCGGCTCCCAACAGCACGCTGACGTTGTTGCCACCGAAGGCGAAGGAGTTGCTGAGGACGCGCCGGAACGAGCCGTGCGTGCGCTCGGTCGCGATTCGCGCCGTCACTTTCGGATCGACGGGCAGTGCGCCGAGCGACGCGGGAATCCAACCTTCGCGAAGCGCCAGGATCGCGATCGCGGCTTCGGTGGCCCCCGCCGCGCCGAGCAGATGGCCCGTGTAACCCTTGGTCGAGACGACCGGGACGTCGCGGCCGAAGAGCGCCTCGATCGCGGCGGCTTCCGAGACGTCGTTGAGGCGCGTGCCGGTGCCGTGGGCGTTCACGTGATCGAGGGACGAAGCGGGGACACCCGCCTGCAGCAAGGCGCGCTCCATCGCGAGTCGGGCGCCGATGCCCGCCGGATCCGGCGCCGAGATGTGATGGGCGTCGGAGCTCTCGCCCACCGCTTCGAGGAGCGCCATCGGATCCCCTTCGCGCTCGACCAGCAAGAAAGCCCCGCCCTCGCCGATGTTCAACCCCCTGCGCTCGGCCGAGAAGGGCCGCGCCGGCTCGGGCGAGAGCGCCTCGAGGCTGCGGAAGCCCTGGAGTGTCATGCGGCAGAGCGTGTCGATGCCGCCCACGATCGCCGCGTCGATCATGCCCGCGTCGATCAAGCGCTTCGCCGACGCGAGGGGCTTCGCGCTCGACGTGCACGCCGTCGAGGTCACCCAGGCGGGTCCCTCGGCGCCCGAGAGCACGCGCACGACGTGGAGGATCGCGCCGTAACTGTGATGGCGGAAGAGATCGTAGTCGCGGGGCAGTGCGCCGTGTGCGAGGAAATGGCGATAGGCGTTCTCGGTCACATCCGCGCCCGCCGTGCTGGTGCCGAGCAGGACCGCGATCCGGCCGGGCCGCCAGCGGCCGCGGAGCGCCTCGAGCGGGGCGCGCAGGTCGTCGAGCAGCAGGGCTGCGATGCGCGCCGTCCGCGTCGACCAGGGCGCGAGCGCGGCCGGAAGCTCCGGCAGGTCTCCCCGCACGGCGCCGACCACCGTCTCGAAGGGCAGCTCGATGGGCGAAGGGGAGAGCCCGCATCTCCCGTCGTAGAGCGCATCGCGCACCGCGCCCCGCGTCCTCCCGAGTGCGTTGCAGAGCGCGAATCCCGTGATCGGAAGCGGCGGCGAAGTCATCGTCGACTGCTCCTACGACGTGGACACGGGCGTCACGCCCGCGTCCCCGTCGCGCGCCGTCCGGATCGTGTGGCGCCGCGATCGAAGCAGCATCTCCTGGAACGGATTGTCGTGGCGGAACACGTCGCCGGCGAGCACGCTGATCACGCCTGCGCGGAATCGCCCCTCGCTCGGGGCCCCGAAGATCATGTTGTCGACGAAATTCGTGTTGTAGAAGCGGTAGACGAGGGAGGCGAAAGTCTCGTAGGCGCGTTTGGTCCGGGTCTCCATCGGCGCCATCAGATCGGACTCGCCCTCGCGGCGTTCCTCGAGCGCCGGAATCAGTCGCCCCGCGACCTCGACCGCGCGCAGGATCGCGAGCGAGACCCCCGAAGAAAAAACGGGATCGATGAAGCAGGCCGAATCCCCGACGCAGGCGAAGCGGGAGCCCGAGGCGCGTTCGTTTTCGAAGCTGAAGTTGCTGATCATGCGCGTCTGCTGGCGCTCTGCGCCGCCGGCGAGCCGACCGAACAGGGGGCTCGTCTCGAGGTACGCATCGAGGTCGCTCCGCCGCAGCCCCGGCGTGCGTTTCACCATGCCCACCGAGAGCCGATTGCCCGCGAGCGGAATGCCCCATAACCAGCCGTCGGGAATGATGACGACGCGGATATCGTTATGCGGCGCGATCTCCGCCTGGGCCGCGGGCGAGAGCCCGGAAAAATGCGTGAACACCGCGGCGCGCCCGAACTTCTCGAGCGCTCGCGCGGAACCGTGTTTGCGGGCGAGAAAACGGTCCTGGCCCGTCGCGTCGATGAAATAGCGGGCCCGTTCGGTCGTCCGCTCGGCGGGTTCCCCTTCGCCCGCGACGCGAATCGTCACGCTCACACCCTCGGCATCGAACTCGACACCCTCGACCTCGAAGCCGTGGCGCAGGACGGCACCGACCTCCGCCGCGCGATCCCGCAGAAGCTTGTCGAATCGCGCCCGTTCGACGTGCCAGGCGAAACGCTGGGGCCCCGGGAGCGCCTCGCTGAAATCGAAGGTCTGGATTCGACCGGATGCCTCGTCGATGAACTGCGCACCGCGTTTGAAGAAGAAGACCTCCGGACTCGGCTCGACCCCGAGCAGACTGCAGACGAGACCACTCGCCGGCAACAGCGACTCGCCGATATGAAAGCGCGGAAACGCCTCGCGCTCGACGACGAGCACCCGCCGCCCGGCCAGCGCCAGGATCGCCGCGATCGACGAGCCGCCGGGGCCCGCCCCCGCCACGATCACGTCCCACTCCGCCTCGGCCGTCCCGAAACGCGTGCTCACGACACGAGCCCTCCTTCCACGCGCCGGAAGATGAGGGAGGTATTCACGCCGCCAAAGGCGAAATTATTCTTCATCACGTACTCGGCCTCGATCCGCCGCGGGGCACCCATGAGGTAGTCGAGCTTCCCGCAGCGCGGGTCGGGGTCATCGAGGTTCAAGGTCGGCGCGAACCAGCCCTCGCGCTGCATCTCGAGAGTCATCCAGGCCTCCAGCGCGCCGCACGCACCCAGGGTATGACCCATGAAGCTCTTCAGGCTGCTCGTCGGAACGCGCTCGCCGAAGATGTCCTGCATGGCGAGGCTCTCTGCGATGTCGCCCGCCTCGGTCGCCGTTCCGTGCGCGCTCACGAAGCCGATCGCCTCGCTCGCGAGCCCCGCCTCGGCGAGCGCGAGCCGCATCACCGCGGCCATGCCCTCGCGATCGGGATTCGTGATGTGGCGGCCGTCGCAGTTGGTGCCATACCCGACGAGCTCCGCGTGGATGCGCGCACCGCGGGCCCGGGCGTGCCCGAGCTCTTCGAGGACGAGCGTCGCCGCGCCTTCGCCGACGACGAGTCCGTCCCGGGCGCGGTCGAAGGGACGCGGGGTCGTGCGCGGCGCGTCGTTGCGGGTCGAGGTCGCGAAGAGGACGTCGAAGACCGCCACGTCGATCGGATGGAATTCCTCGGCGCCGCCGGTGATCATGACGTCCTGCTTGCCCGCCTCGATGGCCTCAAAGCCGTAGCCGATGCCCTGACTTCCGGACGTACAGGCGCTGCAGGTCGTCACGATGCGGCCGCGCACTTCGAAGAACTGCGCGAGGTTCGCAGCGACCGTGTGGCTCATGAACTGGACGTAGTCGGTCGCCCGAATGCCGCGCAGCGTCTGGCGGTTGCCGATCGCGTCGGCGTAGACCGCGATCGCGGGCGGGCTGCCCGAGGTCGAGCCGTAGCTGATGCCGACGCGGCCGCTGCCGAGCAGCGGGCTGCCCTGCAGGCCCGCGTCGGCGAGGGCGAGCTCGGTCGCGCGCGTCGCGAGCAGCGAGACGCGGCCCATGCTGCGCGTGCGCTTGCGCGAGTAGTCGTCGGGGACTTCGAAGTCGTGGATGCGGGCGGCGAGGCGCGTGGTCATCCCGTCGATCAGCGCGAGCTCCGCCACCTGCTCGACACCCGAATGGTTGCTGCGAATCGCTTCCGACACATGCTTCCAATCGGATCCGATCGGCGAGAGACCTGCCATGCCGGTGACGACGACCCGGCGCCTCATCGCCCCTGCCCCGACGAGATCTGCGATCCGACGCGACCCGCTTCCGACGGCCGACCCATTCCGCTTCCCCCTCGAACCAGCTCGGTCATGAGTATGGATGGCGTCCCGAGCCCGTCTTCCCGTACGAAACAGGAGAGCCTCGCCTCCGCGACGCACATCCCGGTCGCGAGCGACTCGACCCGGCAATCGAAGGAGGCCGGACCCTGGTCCCCGCCCCAACCGCGTACCGCCACGACCCGGAAGCATTCGTCGCGATTATAGGCAGCTCGCGCAAATCGGAGGCGCTTCGAGCCCAGCAGCAGGCCGAGGCTGGGAGCCGCGCCGCGCTCGCGCCGTTCGAGGCCGTCATGGGCCGACACGCACTGGGCCATCCACTCGAGCGCGACGTGGGCACCGACTCCACCGTCGGGATCGCGAAAGACGCCGAGATCCGACACCGCGACGAGGCAGGCGGTCTCGCGGGCATCGTGCCCCTCGACCGAGCGGAGCCAGACCATCAGGCCCGCGTGCGGCAGAAGCACGGCGGGCTCGGGCCAGGCGATCGCGCCCCTCGCGTATGCGTCCCCGAAGCCGCCGGCCCCCGGCCCTGCGACCGGCGACGGACGGCTCGAGCCGGGCTCCGCATAACTGAGTCGCCCCTGCGAGATCATTTCGTCGCCGCGCCGGTACGAGAAGACCACCTGATCGGCCCCGGGTCCCGCCCGCGAGCGCTCTTCGATCACCGCTTCGAGGTCGAGGACGAGCTCGTCGCCGGGAAGCACGGGCCGCTTGAACTTGAGGCCCTCGATCGAAGCCAGCGGCGCACGCCTCCCGCGCCAGCGCTCGATCTCCCGGAGCGCCCAATCGACCTGGACCACTCCCGGCAGCATCGGCTCGCCGGGAAAATGCCCGGGCCAGCAGGCGAGTCCCATCGGAACCTCCAGATGGACACGACGGCGCTCCGCTCGCCTGCTCGCATCGACCCGGGCGACCTCGTGTGCGAGGCGGGGGGGGAACAGCCAGCGGAGCAGCGGATCCGTCGCGGCCCCCACATAACGTCGGAAACGGGCATGGCGGTAGACGTACTCGATGCTGAAGAGCACGCCCATCAGCACGTAGGCCAGGAATCCCGTGTAGAAGGTCCATGCCGCGAGATCCCGCCGGAGGGCGAGCGCCAGCGCGACCGCCCCGTTCACCACGAAGAAGCCGCACCAGATCCACGTCACGCGCCGGCAATAGCGAACCTCGGCCGCGGACAACCGATCGACCTGCAGGCGCGCCAGCCGCTCAACGATCGGTTCGCTTCGGAGCGAGGCCGCAAACGACACGAGGAGCGCCAGATTGACGAGAACCGGGGCGGCCAGGAGTCCGACCGGATCGTTCCAGACGGCCGTCGCGATGGCGACGACTCCGACGAGCACGATCGGCACGAGCAGCGCCGCAGTCGCAGTCGGGAGCCAGATGAAACGCAGCCCGAGCAGGCCGAGCAGCACGAGCGCCACGCCCCGCGGCTCGAACCACGAGAGCGCCAGCATGATCAGGACGGGATAGGCGAGCGTCAGGAGCGCCCGGGCGATGGGGACCACGCGAGGCCTCTGAACACCCACACCTAGGCGAGCGCGAGTCGGTTGCAGACGAGATCGACGATGTCCCTGACGAGCCGGATCTGCCGGAGCTCCAGCTCCTCGACGCGAAGTCCCGTCTCCTGCTCGAGCTCGACCGCGAGGTCGATGGCGTCGATGCTGTCGAGATCGAGGTCGTCGATCAGGTGGGAATCGAGCTGGATGGCCGAGGGCTCGAGCTCGAAGGATGAGACGAGCATCTCGCGCACGCGCTCGAGGACGGATTCGCGAGTGAGCGGTCTTTCGATTGCCTGACTCATCCCGACTCCGATGGACGGGGCGACCGCAGATTCGGCGCAGTTGCCCAGCCACACGACGGGTTACGATAGGGCCACGGCATCGGGGTGTAAACGGTTTTCCACTGCATCGAATCGCGAGGATCCCCATGCCGGCCCTTCGATCCCATGCAACGCACGCGCCCTCGCCGCGGCCGGGCTTTCGACGCGCACTCGAACGCGTCGCGCGCAGCGCGGGATCGGGACTGCTCTTCAGCGTCTTCGGCGTCGGCGCGGTCCTCCTCGCCGCAGTTCTCCTCCCGGCAGCCCGCCTGCGAGCGCGCCCCGACCGGCCGGCGGACCTGATCGCCCAGCGCTGGATCTCCCGCGCGTTCGCGATCTTCATCGAGCTCGGCCGTCGGATCCGGATCTGGGACGTCGAGGTCTCGGGCTTCGAGCACCTCGGCGCCAGCGGAACCCTGATCGTGGCGAACCATCCGACACTGATCGACGTGGTGCTCCTGCTCGGGCGGCTTCCGCAATGTGACTGCGTCGTGAAGCGTGCGGCCTGGCGCAATCCCGCACTGGCCGGGATCGTGCGCGCGGCCGGTTATGTGCCGAACGATGACGGCGCCGCGATGATCGAGGCCTGCGTCGAGCGGCTCGAGGCCGGGCGATCGCTGCTGCTGTTTCCAGAGGGCTCCCGGTCCCCGGAGTCCGGCTTCCGCCGCTTCGAGCGTGGCGCGGCCCACGTGGCGATCCGGAGCGGGCGGCCCGTCGTGCCGGTCTTCATCGACTGCCAACCGCCGGCCTTGAAGAAGGGCCAGCCCTGGTATGCGACGCCGAATGCCCTGATGCGATTCCGGCTCTGGGCGGGTGAGCCGATGGATCTGCGCAAGCTCATCGACGAAGCGGATCCGCCGGGTGTGTCGGCGCGGCGCCTCAACGCGGCACTCCTGCGCCATTTCGAATCCGAGATGGCGCGGTCGTGAGCTTGACGGGGCACCCGCGCGAGGCGATCGGGTGTAGGAGCGCGAATCTCGGCGACGGCGATCCGTGCTACTGCGAATTCACGCTGAGCGGCCTGCGCGGGAACAGCGTGTCGAATACGGTATCCGCAACCGCGCGGCCCTGGGCGATGCCCGCCGTCTTGTCGAACGACCAGTGGATCCCCAGATAGATGCGGCTCTGGCCGTTCTCTTCCTCCGCCTGCGAGAGCGACGCGAAGCGGCGCGTCACGAGCGGGCGCACGTTGCCCGCGTTGTCCCGCGTCACGCCATTGAGCTCGTCCGACACGAAGCTGAATGCGATGTCGTCGCGGCCGTAGAAGCGGCGCAGGGTCTGGAACAGCGCACCGCCGAAGGTCGCATGCCCCGACGGATAGACCGGGAACGGCGGCGTGAAGTTCGGACCCGTGAGGTTGCTCGCGGGGGCGCCGAGCGGTGAGAACGTCGGGTCGCCCCGGGTGTCGGGATTGCCGTC
>JANMTD010000051.1:0-4278 GCA_031390075.1 Deltaproteobacteria bacterium
GGGGGCCCGACTCCTCGCCGCTCGTACTTTGCCGCGAACATTGCGAGGTCTAGGAGCGCGCGCCCGATCTCTACGATGGCCCTCGGCCGTCAAAGGCTTCCGTCGTATCGCGAGAGCACGACCCGCAGTTCGGCCTTGTTGACTAGAAGGAGGAGGTCGACGGCGTGCAACGATTCAGGCACAGTCAACGGTGGCGTGTGGCTCGTTGGGCTTCACGGCCAGCCGGAAACAAGACGAGGGAGGGGCTGTGTCCTTCGCGATCTACATCGTCGGGTTCATCATCCTCATCGGCGGTCTCGCGTACGGGGCCTCGTTGGCCGGGCTCGCAACCCAGTGGATCGTCGTGGGCGTGCTGGTGCTCCTCGGCTTGGGCATCGCCATGGGCGTGACCCGCACGCGACAAAAGGATCCGCCCGCCTAAACCGGTTGCGGCTCCTGGTCCCGCACCCACGGAACGCGGATCTGCTAGTAGCGCGAGGCGCGTGTCGCCCTCGTCGCGCAGGACGTCGATCCGCTTCAGGTACGGCACAAGCTGCGTGTGCTCGCCGTGCTGCCAGAGCGTCGCCAGGATCGTCGCCGGCGCACTCGCGCTGTGGGTCGTGACGCGCACCTCGTGCACCGACGAGCGTGCATAGGAGGTTCAGCCGCCGCACCGCCGCTAGTTCCAATGATGCCACCTGCGCCGCCTCGGGCCGTTCGGGGGGCGATTTCAAGCTTTCTCGCCGATCCCCGTCTGGCCGACTTGCCGGTGCCCACGGGATGGCCCTTCCGTGGGCGAGCTTGTCCCCTTTCCCCACGCGTTTAGCGTTCGATGGGTCTCCGGAACCGATCGATCAGGAGCTCTCGATCGAGAACCGGTCTTCCACCGGGGACTGGTCGAAGTCGATGCCCGGATCCCCATGCGCTTCAGACAGCGTCGGCCCGAACGCGCTGTGACCTACTGCGGGCCCCAGATCGATCTCGTTCGCGGGTGCTAACGGCGAAGCGCGAGGCGGGAGCGCCAGACATTCGAGGATCCGGCGCGCCACGCTCGGATCCGTGATGACGGCGAGCAGTCTCATCCGTCCGCCACAGGCCGGGCAGCGAAGCGCATCGACCTCGAAGAGCCGCTTCAGCAGATCAGCTCACGCGATGCGATGGGAGAGCGATTCGCTTCGTTCGGCTCGTAAGGCGGAAGAATCACGGGCGACAAGCGTCTCTCCGTTCCCGTTCCCGTCGGAGGCTGCGATCTCCCCACTATCCGCCTCACCAGAAGACAGCGCCGCCTCCAACGCCGCAAGCCCAGCCGGCACCACGTGGTCCCGTGCGCTCGAACACGGCGCGAGCACACCGTGGTAGCGAACCTGATGCGCCCGCGGCGGCGGGATCAGCGGCGCCAGCCGTTCGAGCAGCTCCCGCCGCTCCATCAAGACATGCGTTGTCCCGTCTCGCCACGGCGTCTTGAGTCGATAGGCGAGCCGCCCGTCGGACAGCGCTTCGAGACGACCCAGGGCGAGCGGAGGGCGAGCGACATAACGACAGAGCCGCTCGAGTCGAATTCGACCCCGTGCTGGGACCGCCACATCCTCGGTCAGGGGGAGGAAGCGCCGCGAAGTCTCCGGGGCTATGCGAGGGCCCGATGGAGACGCCGTCGAGCCCGAGCGTATGGAGGTGGGGAGTCAGGTTCAGTGCCGACCCGAAGCGTTGAAGGGTAAGAGCTCCGCGCGGACGACGGTATGAAGGAGGGTCTTCTCGGGCTCGTGGCGGGCGTAGTCGGCGACGGTCGGGCATCCGCCGGGACCGAATCCACGCGACGAAGTGAGCGGTCACGAGACTGTCGCGTCCTGGAACTTCGGGCGACACGCGTACGCGCCTTCACACGGGCACGAGAGCGGCCGGCCACGGCTACACATCCCGTTCGTTGTCTCCGGACGAGGAAATGGCGGTCTGGGCGCAATTCGAAGGAGCATTCCCTCCGCGTCTCGACCGCCGCGAAGCGCCCGAGTGACCCCGAGCCGCGCTCGACCGGACGATCTTTGAAAAAAACTGGCTCCAAACGGATCATCCCGGGCTAATCGTTTGCCCGCGCCGCGGGTCGGCCGCGCGCCGAACAGGAGCTCTCCCCCAATGTCCGCGAGCCCGTCCGACCCGACGAACGACCGCGCCCGCCTGACCCGACGCGCCAGCTGGGTGATGGGACTCTTCGTCGTGGGCGGCATCCTCTCCGCCCTGTACGGCGCCGGCGTCAAGCCGCTGCTCAAGGCCGGCGGGCTGATCGCGCTGCACAGCGAGTCGACCGAGGCGAAGAAATGGCTGAAGGACGGCCTCGATGTGTCGTCGCCCGACGTCGTCGCGATCTTCACGAGCGACAAATGGAGCGCCCTCGACACCGAGTTCTACGACGAGATCGAGCCCGTGCTCGAAGCCCTCGCCGAGGACGAGACGATCGAGTCGGTGACGTCCTATTTCGATTCGGGCCTCGTCTCGATGGTCTCCGAGGACGGATCGCAGGCCGTCGTCTTCATCGCGCTCAAGGGCGACGACACGGCGAAGAGCGCGGCGCTGCCCGGCCTTCGCGAGACCCTGGCCGGCTCTCCCTTGAAAGTCCAGCTCGGCGGCACCCTGCCGGCCGAGTCCTTCGCCCAGGAGACCGCCTTCCGCGATCTCGCCCGCGGCGAGCTGATCGCAGCGCCGATCATCATCCTGCTGCTCTTCTATTTTTTCCGCGGGATCACGGCGACGCTGCTGCCCGTCGCCGTCGCCGCCTTCGCGATTCCGACGACCCTGGCCGGCCTGCGCGCGCTCACTCACCTGATGGACGTCTCGGTCTTCGCGCTGAACGTGGCGAGCATCATCGGAATCGGCCTCGCCGTCGACTACTCGCTGCTGGTCGTGACGCGGTTTCGGGAGGAGATCAGCCTCGGCCTCGGGACCGATGCCGCCCTCGCGCGCACGATGCGGACCGCCGGCCACGCGATTCTCGTCTCGGGCTTCACGGTGGCGGTCTCGCTGGCGGGGCTGCTCGTATTCCCGCTGATGGTGCTCCGCTCGATCGCCATCTCGGGCATCATGGTCGTCGGCTTCGCGATGCTCGGCGCGCTCGTGCTGCTGCCGGCGCTGCTCGCGCTCTACGGGGGCCGGCTCGTCGCGAAGCAGGCCCACACCACGACCCCGATGGCGCGGCAGCTGCGCGTCTTCGCCCAGTGGGTGATGCGCTGGCCGGTCAGCCTCACGGTCGTGACGACGCTATTCCTGCTCGCACTCGGGTCGCCCGCCTTGCGCATGAAGAGCTCCATGCCCGATTCGAAGATCTTCACGCCCGGCGCGGAGGTCCGGGTCGTCGACGAGATCCTCGAATCGAAGGACGCGAGCGGGTTCGGCAACCAGCCGCTGACTCCGATCCTGGTCGCCGGGCGCTCGACGAAGGACTGGACCTACCCGGGCGAGGTCGAGAAGCTGATCGCCTACGTGAAGGCGCTGAAGGCGGTCCCCGGCGTCGATCGCGTGGAGAGCCCCTTCGCGACGGGCGATCTCTCGCATCCCGAGGATGCGCCGCGATTGCTCGCCGATCCATCGAGACTCTCGAGCGAGGAGCAGGACTTCCTCTCCGATACGCTCCGCGGCGATCTCGCGCTCCTCTACGTCTACGGCGAGGCGCCCTGGCGTTCGAACGAAGCGGGCGAGCTCGTCGTACGGATTCGCGCCGTGGCGCCGCCGGGATTCGAGGTCCGGGTCGGCGGACCCACGGCGGAGAACTTCGACGGCCGCCAGGCCCTCTCCGACTATCTCCCGACGGTCTTCTGGCTGATCGTCGCGACCAACATCGCGATCCTCTTTCTCGCCTTCGGGTCGCTCGTGATCCCGTTCAAGGCGATCGCGATGAACATCGTGTCGGTCGCGGCGAGCTTCGGCGCCCTCGTGTGGATCTTCCAGGACGGACATCTGCGCTGGCTGCTTCACTTCGAGACGCAGAGCGGCATCGAGGTCACGGTGCCCGTCGTCTTGCTGGCCGTCGTCTTCGGGCTCTCGATGGACTACGAGATCTTCATGCTGAGCCGGATCAAGGAAGAGTTCGACAAGAGCGGCGACAACACGTCGAGCGTCGCGATCGGCCTCGAGCACACCAGCAGCATCATCACCCGCGCGGCGCTCCTGCTGATCGCCGTCGTCGGCGCCTTCGCCTTCGGCGAATTCATCTTCGTGAAGGAGATCGGCGTCGGCCTCGTCGTCGCGATCTTCCTCGACGCGACGATCGTGCGCTGCGTGCTGGTTCCATCGACGATGAAGCTGCTGGGAAAC
>JANMTD010000059.1:0-5881 GCA_031390075.1 Deltaproteobacteria bacterium
GGCGCAGCAGCTCGGGGCCTGCGACCAGCTGATCGCGATGTCGGTCGACTACACGAGCCAGCGCAAGCAGTTCGGTGTCCCGATCGGGAGCTTCCAGGCCGTCAAGCACCATCTCGCGACCCTCAAGGTCGCCCTCGAGTACGCGCGCAGCCACGTCGAACGCGCCGCCCACTCGGTCGCCCGCGGTCTCCCGACCCGCTCGGCGGACGTCTCGATGGCGAAGATCGCCGCGGGCCAGGCGGCCCTCGATGCCGCCAAGATCTCGCTCCAGGTCCACGGCGCCCTCGGCTACACCTGGGAGCAGGATCTGCACGTCTGGATGCGCCGGGCCTGGACCCTCGACCTCGCCTGGGGCGAGACGGCCTGGCACCGCAAGCGCCTCGCCGACGCCCTCTTCGACGACACCCTGCCCGTCGAGAGCTTCGGCTTCACGCCGAGCAGCTCTTGACCCACTCATGACCGGCGCCCGGGTCGCCGGAAGCTGCGGCGCGACCGGGCGGGTATTCTCCGCCCTCTCCGCCGCTTTCGACCTGACCCGCCGGGCCGCACGAAAAGGACAATGACCCCCATGAGCACGAGCAAACCGAAGAAGCGCGTCGCCGCCGTCGAGGGCTGGATCGACGTCGATCCGAAGAACCCGCGACTGGTCGGCTACAAGGACGACGCCTCCGGAACCTTCTTCTTTCCGAAGGACGTCGCCATCAGCCGAGCCCCCGGATTCAGCGACACCCCCCTGCGCGAGGTCCGCCTCTCGAACCGCGGGAAGCTCTGGTCCTACACGACGAATCACTACAAGCCGCCGGAGCCCGCCATCTCCTCCGACCCCTTCGTCCCGTACACCGTCGCGGCGGTCGAGCTGACCGAGGAGCGCATGGTGATTCTCGGCCAGCTGGCCGACGGGATCGATCCGACGACGATGGAAGTCGGCCAGGAGATGGAGCTCACCCTCGCGACCCTCTACGAGGACGACGAGAACGAGTACATCGTCTGGAAGTGGAAGCCCGTTTCGGCCTGACCCGAATTCCGTCCGCAGCGCCCTCGCGAGCGCCCGTCCCCAGTGCCCGTCCCCAGTGTCAGAGGAGATCGACATGAGCAAGAACGAAGTGGCCATCCTGGGCGCAGGCATGCATCCGTGGGGCAAATGGGGTCGCAATTTCGTCGAGTACGGCGTCGTCGCGATCAAAGCCGCGATCGCGGACGCGGGCATCGAGTGGAAGGACGTCGACTTCGTGGTCGGTGGCGACACGATGCGCAACGGCTACCCCGGCTATGTCGCGGGCGCCACCTTCGCGAAGGCGATGGGCTGGACGGGGATCCCGATCGCGAGCTGCTATGCGGCCTGCGCGACCGGTGCCCAGGCGATCGAGATCGCAAGGACCCGGATCCTCGCGGGCATGGCGGAGGTCGCCGTCGTCGTCGGTGCCGACACGACGCCGAAGGGCTTCCTCGCCCCGGCCAAGGGCGAGCGCGCCCTCGACCCGGACTGGCTGCGCTTCCGCCTGCTGGGCGCCACCAATCCGACCTACTTCGGCCTCTACGCCCAGCGCCGGATGGACCTCTACGGCGCGACCGAGCAGGATTTCGCCCGCATCAAGGTCAAGAACAGCAAGCACGGCTTCACGAACCCGAACGCCCGCTACCGCCAGATCTACACGGAGGCGGAGGTGCTGGCCTCGCCGCTCGTCGCCGCGCCGCTGCGACTCTTCGAGATCTGCGCCACCAGCGACGGCGGCGCCGCCCTCGTCCTCTGCTCGATGGAGTACGCGAAGAAGAAGGGCATCGCCAAGCCTGTCCGGATCGCCGCGGTCTCGACGGTCTCGCCGACCTTCCCGAACACGACCATCGACATGCCGGATTTCTCGACCGACTCGGCGGCGGGGATCGCCGCTCCGGACCGGAGCTTCAAGGACTCGATCTCCTGGGCCGCCTATCAAGAGGCCGGCATCGATCCGTCGGACGTCGATCTGGCCGAGGTCTACGACCTCTCGTCGGCGCTCGAGCTCGACTGGTACGAGAACATCGGACTCTGCAAGCCCGGGGAAGCCGAGGGCATGCTGCGCAGCGGTGCGACGGAGATCGGCGGCCGCGTGCCCGTAAACCCGTCGGGCGGACTCTCGTGCTTCGGCGAAGCCGTCCCAGCCCAGGCGATCGCGCAGGTCTGCGAGCTGACCTGGCAGCTGCGGGGCACGGCCGGCGAGCGCCAGGTCGCCGGCGCCAAGGTCGGCATCACCGCGAACCAGGGCCTCTTCGGCCACGGCTCGTCGGTCCTCTGTACCCGTTAGGTCGTTCGCGCATTCACAAGGAGACATCCATGGCCGAGGCCTACATCATCGACGGCGTCCGAACCCCTGTCGGCAAGCGCGGCGGCGGTCTCGCCGGCATCCATTCCGCCGATCTCGGCGCCCACGTCTTGAAGGGCCTGATGGCGCGCAACGACTTCGATCCCGGCGCCGTCGACGACGTGATCTTCGGCTGCTGCGACACGATCGGCTCCCAGGCCGGAGACATCGCGCGCACCTCTTGGCTCGCCGCCGGCCTACCGCTGCACGTCCCGGGCGTGACGATCGATCGCCAATGCGGCTCTTCCCAGCAGGCGGTGCATTTTGCGGCCCAGGCCGTGATGAGCGGGACGGCGGATCTGATCGTCGCGGGCGGTGTGCAGAACATGAGCCAGATCCCGATCTCGTCGGCCATGACCTGCGCCGTGAACCTCGGCTTTTCCGATCCCTTTTCCGGATCGAAGGGTTGGCTCGATCGCTTCGGGACCCAGGAGGTCTCGCAGTTTCGCGGGGCCGAGATGATCGCCGAGAAATGGGACATCTCCCGGGACGACATGGAGACGCTCGCCCTCGAGACCCATGCCCGTGCGATCCGCGCGACGCAGGAGGGCCGCTTCAAGAACGAGATCCTGCCGATCGCCGGCGTCGAGAACGACGAGGGCATGCGGGCCTCGACCCGCGAGAAGCTGCAGAGCCTGCAGCCCCTGCTCTCCGGCGGCCGGCTCACGGCGGCGCTCGCGAGCCAGATCTCGGACGCCTCTTCCGCGATGTTGATCGCGTCGGAGCGCGCCGTGAAGGAGCACAACCTCCGGCCCCGGGCCCGCATCCACCACATCTCGGTCCTCGCCGACGATCCGATCTTCATGCTGACGGCGCCGATCCCCGCGACGAAGCGGGCGCTGGCCAAGGCCGGCATGAAGAAAGAGCAGATCGATCTCGTCGAGATCAACGAAGCGATGGCGTCGGTCGTGCTCGCCTGGCAGAAGGAGCTCGACTGGGATCTCTCGAAGGTCAACGTGAACGGCGGCGCCATGGCGCTGGGCCACCCGATCGGCGCGACGGGCACGCGCCTCATGACGACGCTGCTGAACGAGATGGAGCGCACGGGTGCGCGCTACGGCCTGCAGACGATGTGCGAGGGCGGCGGCCAGGCGAACGTCACGATCATCGAGCGGCTCTGAACACGAGAAGAACGAACCCGGCCCCGTTCGACGCGGCCGCAGGGAAGGAATTTCGATGGGAATCTGTGACGGGCGCGTCGTCATCGTGACGGGTGCGGGCGGCGGCCTCGGCCGGGAACATGCGCTGCTCTTCGCGGCGGAGGGCGCTTCGGTCGTCGTGAACGACCTCGGCGTCTCGAACGCCGGCGAAGGCGGCTCGAAGGGACCGGCCCAGACGGTGGTCGACGAGATCAAGGCCAAAGGCGGCAAGGCGATCGCCAACACCGAGAGCGTCTCCGACTTCGCCGCCGGCAAGCGCATGGTCGAGCAGGCGATCGACACCTTCGGCCGCCTCGACGTCGTGGTCAACAACGCGGGCTTCCTGCGCGACCGGATGTTCGTCTCGACCTCCGAGGCGGAATGGGATGCCGTGATCAACGTGCACCTCAAGGGCCACTTCTGCGTGAGCCGCCACGCCGGCGAGTACTGGCGCAATCAGTCGAAGGCGGGCACCGCCGTCGACGGACGCATCATCAATACGAGCTCCGGCGCCGGCCTCCAGGGCAGCATCGGACAGTCGACCTACTCCGCCGCCAAGGGCGGGATCGCCTCCCTGACCCTCGTCCAGGCCGCCGAGCTCGGCCGCTACGGTGTCACGTCCAACGCGATCGCCCCTGCGGCGCGCACGCGCATGACCGAGGCGATCTTCACGGACATGAAGCCGCCGCAGGACGGGACCTTCGACGAAGCGCATCCCGGCAACGTCTCGCCGCTGGTCGTCTGGCTCGGCAGCCCCGAGTCGCGGAGCGTCACGGGCCGGATCTTCGAAGTGAAGGGCGGACTCGTCGGCGTCTCCGACGGCTGGCGCGACGGGCCGACCTACGACAAGAAGGCGCGCTGGGCGCCGGACGAGATCGGCGCGAAGGTGCTCGAGCTCGTCTCGAAGGCGGTGCCGCCGCAGAAGGTCCACGGAAGCTGATGATGGATTTCCGATTCAGCGAGGAGCAGCAGGCCCTGGTCGACAGCGCGCGGGATTTTCTCGCGAGCCATTCGGGTCCCGAAGCGATCCGCGGCGCGATGACCTCCGAGCTCGGCTACGACAAAGCGGTCTGGCAGCAGATCGCGACGGAGCTCGGCTGGCCGAGCGTCCACATCCCCGAAGCCTACGGCGGGCTCGGGCTCGGCTATGTCGACCTCGTCGTCCTGATGGAGACGATGGGCGAAGCGCTGCTCTGCTCCCCGTTCTTCTCGACGATCGCGCTCGCCGCGAACACACTCCTCGCCGTCGCGAGCGAGGCGCAGAAGCAGGAACTCCTGCCGGCGATCGCCGAGGGCCGCATGACCGCGACGCTCGCCCTCAGTGAGAAATCCGGACGCTGGGATGCCAGCGCGATCGAAGCGACGGCACGGCCGGAGGGGGACGGCTTCGTCCTCGACGGCGTGAAGACCTGGGTCGTCGACGGTCACACTTGCGATCTCCTCCTCGTCGCCGCCCGAAAGCCGGGCACCCAGGGCGAGGACGGAATCTGCGTATTCGCCCTCCCCGGCCATACCGCCGGCGTCGACCGACGCGTCTTGACGACGATGGACCAGACCCGCCGCCTCGCGGAGATCCGGCTCTCGAATGTCCGTGTTGGACGCGAGGCTTGCCTCGGCGACTACGGGGCCGCGGGGCCCGGCCTCGCCCGCGCCCTCGATCTCGCCGCCATCGCGCTGGCCGCGGAGCAGGTCGGCGGGGCCCAGCGCTGTCTCGACATGGCCGTCGCCTACGCAAAGGAGCGCCAGCAGTTCGGCCGCCCGATCGGGTCGTTCCAGGCGATCAAGCACAAGTGCGCCGACATGCTGGTCGCCGTCGAATCGGCGCGCTCGGCGCTCTACTACGCCGCCTGCATCGCCGACGACCAGAGCGACGACCTCGCGACGAACGCGTCCCTCGCGAAGGCCTGGTGCTCGGAGGCGTACTTCAAGTGCGCCGCCGATAACATCCAGATCCACGGCGGCGTCGGCTTCACCTGGGAGTACGACCCCCACCTCCACTTCAAGCGCGCCCGGGCGAGCGAGAGCTGGCTCGGCACCCCGGCGGACCACCGCGAGCGCGTGGCCCGGGCCCTCGGCCTCTAGCTCGCGCCCGACGAAGCCCGCCGCTCCCCTTCGCCGAAAGGAAGGAATCCCGATGCACGTCTTCAAGACCCCCTTCGAGCTCGAGTCCCAGGTCGGCAAGGACCTCGGCAAGACCGATTGGATGAAGATCGAGCAGGAGCGCATCAACCTCTTCGCCGAGGCGACCGGAGACCACCAGTGGATCCACGTCGACGTCGAGAAGGCGAAGCAGGGCCCCTTCGGTGCGCCGATCGCCCACGGCTACCTCACGGCCTCGCTCGCGAACTACTTCCTGCCCCAGCTCGTCGAGGTGCAGGGCACGTCGATGGGTGTCAACTACGG
>JANMTD010000091.1:0-4877 GCA_031390075.1 Deltaproteobacteria bacterium
CTCACGGTCGCCGACCCCGGAGAGCGCCCGCGCCTCATCACCGCCTGGTTCCACGGCGCCGACCACGCGGGTCACGACGAGGGCCCCGGTGCGCCAGAAACCATCGAGTCGCTGGCGCCCCAGGACCGGGAGATCGCGCGCCTCGTCCACGAGCTCGACGCCCGCGGCCTCTTCGCGTCGACGACGCTGCTCTTCGTCTCGGACCACGGCATGGCGGGCGCCCTGCGCCGCGTGAACCTCGGGAGCCTGCTGCGAAAGGGCGGGGCGCGGACCAAGGTCATCGGCATCGGTGGCTTCGCCTCGATCTACGCGGGCCCGACGCGACGGGATGCGCGTTCCCTCGATCGCATCGTCGAGATCGCCCGGGCGGCGGGTCTCGAAGCCCATCGCCGCGAGGCGGCGCCGCGGGATTGGCACGTCGGCGACGTCCGCTTCGGGGACGTCGTCGTGCGTGCGCCGATCGGAACGGCGATCGTGACCCCGACGAGCCTGATCGACGGCTTCCACGGTTATGCGTCGAGCGAGCCCGAGATGGCGGGCCTGCTCGTCGCCTACGGTCGCGGTGTCGGCCAGGGGATCAGCCTCGGCCGGGTCTCGTCGCTCGCGGTCGCGCCGACGGTGTTGCGGCTTCTCGGGCTTCCGATTCCGGCGCAGATGAAGTCTCCGCCGATCCCCGAGCTGACACGTATCGACCCACGCCCGGACAAGCGCTCTGACCTGAAGAAGGCTCTGAAGCAGGAACCGAATAAGGGGTCGAAGAAGCCATGATCGAGAATGAATCCCGGATCGCCCTCTCGTCTGGGATCTCGCGCTGCGATAGATCGGCGGGAAGCGTCCGGGCCATCGTCCTGGCGTTGATCGTCGCCTTCCTCGCTTCGTACGCGTCGGAATCCCGGGCGGAGGACCCGCCCAAAGCGCCCACCGTTCCGAAGACCTGGCACGCGACCGTCTTCTTCTCGAGCGGCGGCAGCTACCGGATCATCCACTACTGGTCCAGCGGCTCGATGATGCGCGCCGAGACGCTGATCGGGGGCCACCCGATCACGACGATCGTCCGCGGCGACCGCTACATCGCCTTCGATCGACTGACGGGCAAGGCGCTCGAGGTCGAACGCTCGCCCGCCGCGGTCGCGCAGGATCAGGGCCGCCCCCGCCCCTTCGCGATCGAGCTCGAAGAGCTCAAGCGGGCGGGCGGCGAGAAGATCGAGGACACGACGATGTCGGGTGTCCTCGTCGAAGTCTGGCGTCTCACCGACGAGACCGGGCGCCGCACGGTCTGGGTCTCGAAGAGCGAGCCGTTCGTCCCGATCCGGGCGGAGACCTTCGTGCGCGGATCCTCACAGACGCTGACCTTCGACTATTCGAACTGGGGATTCGATCTCGAAATCCCCGCCTCGTTCTTCACGCTGCCCGGCGACGTCGCGGTCGAGCGTTTCGGATACGCAGCGTTCGAGAAGAAGACCGCGAAGGAGCCTCGCGGCCCCGCGCCGATCTTGTACCCGGACCTGTTGCACGGGGGAAAGCCTTAGGCGTCAGCGGGTCGACGTACCCGTCTCGACGGGAAGCTCGAGATCGGAAGCCAGCAGCCCGAACACGAGCGAGTCCCGCCACTGACCTCGCACCAGCCGGTCCAATCGCTGGTGACCCTCGCGCCGGAACCCGACCTTTTCAGCGAGCCTCACCGACGCGGTGTTCTCGGGGCCGATCAGCGCGTAGAGCCGATGGGCGTTCAGATCCCGAAAGGCGAAGCGGGCGAGTGCGCGCGCCGCTTCCGATCCGAATCCCCGCCGCCAGAATTCCGGGTTGAGCGTCCAGCCGATCTCGAACTCGCGGAGCTCGCTGCGTCGCGCGTGCAGACCACACCCGCCGATGACCCGACGCGATTCGCGTACTACGAGCGCAAGCTCGAAATCCCCGCCGTTCGTCTCCAGGTTCGAACCCCGCGCCCGCGCCAGGAAGGCCCGGGTCTCGTCCTCCGAGTTGGGGCCCCAGGACACGAAGCGACTGACCTGCGGATCTCGCGCGTAGCGGTGGACCGCTTCGAAGTCCGACTCTTCGAAGGGCCGGAGGAGCAGGCGACTCGTTTCGAGCTCGATCACCGCACCGCCGCCTCGTGGTCGACCCACACGCATCCGGGCGATCCTCCGTCAGTGCTTCACCCACGTGATGTTCGCATCGGCGATCGGCGGGCTCTGCACCGCGAGGCGCGCCACCTTCATCGCGACCTTGCCCGCGATGTCGCGGAAGGCCGCTGCGGACGGCGAATCCGGCTGACCCACGACGATCGGCTTGCCGACGTCGCCGTCCGTCGCGATGCGCGGGTCGATCGGGACCTCGCCGAGGAACTCGACGCCGATCTCCTTCGCGACGCGCTCGCCGCCGCCCTTGCCGAAGAGGTAGTACTTGCGATCGGGGAGATCCGGAGGCGTGAAGTACGACATGTTCTCGACGATGCCCAGGATCGGGACGCCGACCTTGTCGAACATCTGGAGCGCCTTGCGTGCGTCGATCAGCGAGAGGTCGTTCGCGGTCGTCACGATGACGGCGCCCGAGAGCGGCGCCATCTGCGTCAGTGTCAGCGCGGCATCTCCTGTGCCGGGGGGCATGTCGACGACGAGGTAGTCGAGCTCGCCCCACTGCACGTCGGTCAGGAACTGCTTGATCAGGCCGTGGACCATCGGGCCGCGCCAGATGACAGGCGTTTCGTCGGTCATGAAGAAGGCCATCGACATCAGCTTCAGGCCCTGACCGAATAACGGCATGATCTTGCGGTCGGGGGTCGTATCGGGGCGGCCGTGGACGCCGGTCAGCAACGCCAGGGACGGCCCGTACACGTCGGCGTCGAGGACACCGACCTTGGCGCCGCGGGCGACGAGGGTCAGGGCGAGGTTGATCGCGGTCGTGCTCTTGCCGACGCCGCCCTTGCCCGAGGCGACGGCGATGATGTTCCGGACGCCCGGGAGGCTCGCCATCTGGGACCCGGCGCTCTGGCCGCGAGCGGCCTGGCGCGTGTTGGCGGTCATCGTGACGGCGACATTCTCGACACCGTCGAGAGCGAGGACGCGCTCGCGGGCGGCGCGCTCGAACTCGGCCTTGATCGGACAGGCCGGGGTCGTGAGCTCGATCGCGAACGAGACGCTGCCGCCGTCGATCTTGAGATCCTTGATGAATCCGAGCTCGACGATGCTCTTCTGGAAATCGGGGTCGACGATGGGGCGCAGGGCGTCGAGCACCTGGCCGGCGCTCACGGACTGGGACATGGGCAATCCTTCAAGGGAGGGGCCTTTGGAAATGGGCCTTTCGAGGAGAGCCCGCAGGTTAGCAGCTGGCCTGCGCCGCGACGCGCGCGGATCGGCGGCTACGCTTCGCCGCCCCGGGGTCCGGCCCGCTCCCGTTCGGGAGGGCCGAGGAGACGCGATGAGCAATCTCGACGAGGCGTTCGAGCGTTTCCTGCTCGTCGACTTCGAGTACGCGGGCGGCCTCGCGAACCACGGTCCCATGGCGGTCGAGGCCCTCGAATCGATCGGACACCAGGCGCTGATCCCGGCCTTCGTCGACAGCTACGCGCCGCGCCTTCCCCTCGCCCGGAAGGGCCGGACCCTGCGGCCGGAGGAGCGCGGCGCCGCCCTCGGGCAGCCGGAGCGTGCAGCCGATTGGGCGGCCGATTTCGAGGGGGCGCTCGCGGGCGACGACTGGAAGGCCGTCGCGATGCCCGCGATCGCCGAGCTTCTCCCCGGACTCTTCGCCGCAGCGGGGCACGGTCTGCTTCGCACGGTGCACGCGCTGCGGGCTCTCGAGCGAGTGGACAACCCGATCCGCCGGCGCGAGCTCGCGCGGGGTCTGGCCTACTGGTCGGCGAATTTCCGGCGATTGCCGGGGGAGCCGGGTGCGTGTACGGAGCACGGTGGGGCGGCGACGGCCGAGGCGGCAATGGATCCCGGCGCGCTCCTGCAGGCGATTCAGAGGCTCGCGGCGCGAGGCGAGGCGCGGGAGACCTTCGACGAGGCGGTGCGGCATCTCGACGGGCATGCGGCTTTTTGCGGCGCGATCGAGCGAGTCCCCGTGCCGGGCGAGAAGGACGTCGATGCCTTCCTCGCGGCGACCTGCCGCGCGGCGGCGGCGCTCTACGTCGCGCACGCCGAGGCCCGCATCGCCTACGTCCATGCCGTCACGATTCCGAGTGCGATGCGCTGGCTCGCCGGGCGTCTCTCGCCGACAGACGCGCAGCGGGGGGCGGTGTACGCGTTCCAGGCCGTGGCGGCGCTGCACGCGGTATTGGGCGGGACGCCGGCGCGTGCGGCGGTCGACGACGACGTCGCGCGCGTGTCGGAGAGCTGGGACGAGGTCCGTTACCGCGCGGCGTGCTCCCTCGAAGAGCACGCGGTGAAGCTCGCGGAGGCTTGCTGGCGGGAGGACCGGCTCGGCGCGGATCCGATCTTCCGGCTCGCGGCGGCGGATGCCGCGCTCCGGCTCGAGGGGAATCCGAAAGCGGCGCGCTGAGGACGGGTCCGTCGCTTGGGCGGCCTTCAGGCGGCCGCGGAGGTCGCGCGCCGGAGGACTTCCCGGTAGCCGCCCTCCGTCACGAGCGCGCCGTCGAGGAGTCCGCGCTCGCGCAGGATCGCGTGCAGTCTCGGCAGCCGGTAATGCGGCACGGTCATCAACAGATGATGCTCGAGGTGGTAGTTCACGAAGACGGGCGCGAGCAGCAGGCGCTCCCAGCCGCGGACGAGGGTTGTCCGCGTGTTGCGAAGCGGATCTTCGGGGGGTCCCGTCATCGCGTGCTCCGCGATCGAACGGATGCGGAGCGCCAGGCGATAGGTCGTGAAGAGCGCCCCCAGCCAGAGCAGGTAGAGCTCGGGGCGGCCGAAGGCGGGCGG
>JANMTD010000109.1:0-3855 GCA_031390075.1 Deltaproteobacteria bacterium
CCCACCCCCTCCGCATCAATCATCACCGCCAACATCCGACAAGTCTCCCCACTCCGATTGCTCCAAGCATGCCGCGTCCCCCGCTGCACCAGCACGTCCCCCTCCCGCAGCAACACCGCGCCCCCATCAACCAGCGCATGAATCTCCCCGCTAATCACGTAGATATAGTCGACCGTATCCGTCGTATGGAATCCGAGATCCGTATCCGGGTCCTGCGGCTCGACCTCGAAGATGCGGAGCAGCGTTCCGCTGGGATCCGGGAGCAGGCTATGCCGCTGCCGCGCGGCGTCCTCGCTCGATGCGTTGGATGCCGGCGCCTCGGACGTCGACCAGATCTCCGCGAGGGTGACGCCCGGGCTGGTGGGCGTCGCTGCGACGTCGCTGTCGAATAGGAAGATCGACCGGCCATCCGCGGCATGCCCTGTCACGACTCGACGGACCGGCTTCATGGGAACCGACATGAGGACCTCGCGCTCCTGGGAGTTCGGTTGTTGCGCGCGCTGGATCGCGCGCGAAACGCAGCGTACCGTAGGGCGGACGGGTCCCGGCGCTCGTGTCTTGACGGGTTGATCGGGGAAATCAGGGAGGACGCGATGGAGCAGAGGACACTCGGCCGCTAGGGGCTCAAGGTCTCCCTGGCCGGCCTCGGCTGCAACAACTTCGGCCAGCGGATCGGCGAGGCCGAGAGCATCGACGTCGCGCATGCGGCGCTCGATGCGGGCATCCGCTTCTTCGATACGGCCGACGTCTACGGCGGCGGGCGCTCGGAAGAGTTCCTCGGTCGTGGGCTCGGAAGCCGGCGTCATGAGGCCGTGATCGCGACGAAGTTTGGCTACCCGACGGGCCGGGGGCCGTATCCGGGCGGCGCCTCCCGGCGTCAGGTGATCGCAGCCTGCGAGCAGAGTCTTCGACGGCTCGCGACGGACTACATCGACGTCTACTTCCTCCACATCCCCGATCCCGAGACGCCCATCGAGGAGACGCTCGACGCGATGAATCGACTCGTGGTCGACGGAAAGGTCCGATATCTCGGGTGCTCGAACTTCGCCGGCTGGCAGATCGCGGAGGCGCAGGGCGTCGCGCGGGATCGCCGCCTGCGCGGGTTCGTGGCCGCGCAGAACGAGTGGAGCCTGCTCGAGCGGGGGATCGAGCGCGAGGTCGTGCCGGCCTGCGAGCGATTCGGGCTGGGCATCCTGCCCTACTTCCCGCTCGCGGGCGGGGCGCTCACGGGCAAGTACCGCCGCGGCGCGACCTTCGACGAGGGGAGCCGCTTCGGGAAGAGCGAGGCGCGCGAGGGGAAGTTCGGTCGTTTCATCTCCGATGCGGCGCTTGCGCGGGTCGAGCGGCTCGAACGGATCGCGGCGGAGTCGGGGCGATCGCTCCTCGCGCTCGCGCTCTCCTGGCTCGCCAGCCAGCGCGGCGTCTCGTCCGTGATCGCGGGGGCGACGTGTCGGTCGCAGGTCGAGGGCAACGTGGCGGCGACCCGCGGCGACCTCGGGGCGGAGGTCTTCGAGGCGGTGGAGAAGGTGCTGGCCGAAGGCTGAGCGCGCCCTCGCGAGACTGGCTCTGATTCTGCTCTACCTTGCCTCGATCGGGCGTGGCCGCGCGGCCGGCCATCAGGGCCCGATGGATGGAGGAATCAGAGCGTGCCCGAGATCAATCCCGACCACGGCTGGCAAAGCGTCGAGAGGCACCTGGCGAAGATCCGGGATCCGCGGCGACGGGCCGTGCTCGCCTGCGTGCGCGATCACCTGAAGGCCGAGGCCGAGGGCAACTTCGAGCAGATGCTCGGCACCCTCGCGGCGGACCCGAACTACCACTTCTGGGTCGAGGGCAATGGCTTCGGGAATGGGCCGAAGGGGCGCGGCGCGGTGAAGGCGCATTACGAGGGGTTGTTCCGAGAGCGCCGCCACGTCTGCGACTGGGACATCGACCGGATCGTGGTAGACGAGGACACGGTCGTGACGGAAGGCTTTTTCGACCAGCTTTTTCCGGGCAAGGTGCTCGCCGCACGGGGGGCGAAGATCGACGACGAGGACGCGGTCTATGCGCTGCGCGTCCGCCTTCTGATCCTCTGGCCCTTCGACGAGAACGCGAAGCTCGTCGGCGAGGACAGCTACATGAACGGCGCCATGTACGCGCCCGAGAACATCCGGAAGCTCTCGCCGGAGGAAGTCCCGGCGCGCTTCTACGATCTGCCGGGGGTCGCGCCGCCTTGACGATTTGATGGCGGCTCGTTCGTCCCGCTCGCTACGGCATCCACGCCGGCAGCGCGGTGATCCGCGGCTCGCGGAGCAGCGGCACCGGCTCGGACACCATGCACACCACCGCGCCCGGGCCCAGCGCCACGCCGCTGCGCGCCAGGGTCTGGATACCCGCGAGCGCATCGCGTCCCGGCGAAGCCGATTTCTTGCACTCCACAGGATGCAGCCGCCCGTCGTGTTCGATCAGCAGGTCCACTTCGCGCTGGTTCTTGTCGCGGTAGAAGCTCATCGACGCGGTGGAGCCGGCATGGGCATGGCTGCGCAGAATCTGGCCGTAGACCCAGGTCTCGAACATCGCGCCGGCCATCGCGCCGGCCTCGAGCGTCTGCGGGCTGCTCCATTGTGTCAGGTAGGCCGCCAGGCCGGTGTCCAGGAAGTACACCTTGGGCGTCTTGATGAAGCGTTTGGTGACGTTGGTATGCCAGGGCTGCAGCAGGCTGATGACACCCGAGGCCGCGAGGATCGACAGCCAGGCCTTGGCGGTGTTGGGCGCCACGTCGGCGTCGCGAAAGGCCGAGCAGCGAGAAGATCGCGACGCGCCCGGCGAGCGACTCGGCCACGCCCTTCATCAAGTGGAAGGGCTGAGAGCCGGTCAACCAGAAATCACCTGCACGCCGCCGCAGATCGACGGCGATCTTGATATGCGGCAGGATCTGCGGCGCGTACTGAACCTCGTCGATCAGCACCGGCGGCGGGTAGCTCTGGATGAAGAGCGCCGGGTCTTCGCGCGCCAGGCGCAAGACCAGCGGATCGTCGAGCGTGACGTAATGCCGCGGCCGCGATCGGCTTGGCCGCGAAACGGGGCAGCGGTGCGGCTCCGGCGGCGCGTCGAGCAGGGCGTTTGGCGGCGGGCGGCATCCCCGCCGTTTTCCGTCCAAAATGCAATCCGCCTGCACTTTGGACGGACTGGCCCCGCCTTCGTCCCGAGCGCCTTCGAAGAGCCCCGAGCAGCGCCTTCGCGCCACGGGGTGAGATGAACGTGCCGGTTTCGGAGCATCGTGAAGACTTGGATCGGAGGTCGGGTACGGCGAGCGGCCGGGGCAGTTCGTCGAGGATCTGCGGAGGTTTCGGCGGGTGCTGGCCAATCGCGGCTGACGCCGATGCCGAGCTCAATTCTTCGCTATGCGCGCCAGCAACGCACGCAGGCGCGGGAGCGCCTGTCGATCCTTCTCGCGATCCGCCGCTGCCTTCGATCGAATCACGTCGCCGAGCGAGGCGACCTGGATCTCGACTCCATCCGCGACCTCGACCAGGGCGGCATCGCGGCGTAGATCGGAATAGCCTTCGGTTCCGCTCGGGCGGAATGCGAGGTCGAGATCCCCTGCGTGGGTCGTCAGATTCACGATCGCGTCGGCTGGAAGATTCCGAAAGAATGCGGTCGAGCAATCAAAAGCCAGACCCTCGGGAGCGTCGGTGGCGCGAATTCGCGCGCCGAGGCCGCGCAATGCTCGTGCAAGCTTTTCGAGGTTGTCGGTCTCGCGATCGGGAACCAGATCGAGATCGAGGGTAACGCCCGCATCGCCGTGCAGGATCGCGGCCATTCCGCCGATCAGGACGAAGTGAACTCCGGCCGCATGCAATGCGCCGAGCA
>JANMTD010000150.1:0-7400 GCA_031390075.1 Deltaproteobacteria bacterium
CGTTCGGACGGGCGATCGACATCTGAGCGGGTCCGGGAGGAGAGCAGTGAGCGATCGGGGTTCGGAAGGGCAGGCGAGCGACGCGCAGACGGCGAGCGGCGGCCTGCTTCAGATCGAGGGACGCGGCGGTCTGGCGGCGGCGGAGCTTCCGCGTCCGCCGTGGCTGCGCATTCGCCTCTCGGCGAATCCGGAGGTCGAGCGGACCCGGGCCCTGATGCGGCGCCTCGACCTCCACACGGTCTGCGAAGAAGCGGCCTGTCCCAATCTCTCCGAGTGTTGGGCGGAGCGCCACGCGACGGTGATGATCCTGGGCTCCGTCTGCACCCGGGCCTGCGCCTTCTGCAACGTCGCGACGGGGCTCCCCGACGCCGTCGACGAGAACGAGCCCGCGCACCTCGCCAGCGCCGTCGCCGAGCTCGGCCTCGGCCACGTCGTCATCACGTCGGTCGATCGCGACGATCTCTCGGATGGCGGTGCCACGCAGTTCGCGCACTCCATCTCGGCGATCCGGGCTGCGTCGCCCGCCGTCACGATCGAGGTCCTGACCCCCGATTTCCGGCGCAAGCCCGGCGCCCTCGGCATCGTCCTGGCCGCTGCGCCGGACGTCTACAACCACAACCTCGAGACCGTGCCGCGCCTCTATCGCCGCATTCGACCGGGCGCCGACTATCGACATTCCCTGGGGCTGCTTTCCGATGCGAAGCGCATGCGGCCGACTGTCTTCACGAAGAGTGGAATCATGCTCGGGCTCGGCGAGACCGAGGCCGAGGTGCTCGAGGTGATGGACGACCTGCGCCAGGCGGAGGTCGATTTCCTGACCGTCGGGCAGTACCTGCGCCCGACGCCGAGCCACGCCCGGGTCGAGCGCTATGTCCCGCCCGAGGAGTTCGAGCGCCTGGCCGAGGCGGCGCGCGCGCGCGGCTTCCTGCTCGTCTCGGCCTCGCCGCTCACCCGCTCGTCGTATCACGCGGATGCGGATTTCCGCCGCCTGCGCGAGGCGCGCGCCGCCGCCGTGGCCCCGGTCGCCGCTGCGGCCGCGAACGATCCCGAGCTTCAGCCCCCGGCGTAGGCGCGGCGCAGATCCTCGGGGCTCGTCGGCGGCAGCCCCGCTTCGCCCGCGCGCTTCTGGCAGGCGATGTAGATGGCCTGCTCCGAGAGCCGCCGCCTCTCGATCCGCCCGCCCTTGTTGACGGGGTTGAAGAGCGGTCCCGATTCGCGGCCGCGGATCTGGATCCAGCGGTCGAGGGCCCGCCGCGTGGGCGAGGGCACGGCGAGTCGCCTCGCCTCGTCGCGGATCGCGCTGCGGACGCGGATCGTGCCGGCCGCCGCGTCGTAGTCGACGAGGTCGAGGGCCACAGCCTCCGCCCGCCGCAGACTCGAGGCGTGCAGCAGCGAGAGCAGCGCTTCGTCCCGGGCGCCCGCCGGGCTCTCGTCCGCCCCGCAGATCCGCGCCATGCGCTCGAAGTCCTCCGGTCGAAGCGCCGGCCCCCGCCGCGGCGATTCGCCGCGGATCGGGGGCAGGTCCGTCACGCGCTGATAGTCGTCGGCCGTCATGCGCCCCTGGCGCCAGCACTGTCTGAGAACGCCGCGGAGCGCCGCCATGTGTTTGTTGGCCGTCGCGGGTGCGAGCGTCGCGCAGAGCCGGGTCCGGAGGGCCGCCGTGTGCTCCAGGCGCAGGAGATGCCAGGGCAGATCGTGCAGTCCGCAGCGCCCCTCGGAGGCCCAATCCGCGAGCTTGTCGAGCGCCTCCCGCATTGTCCGACGCGAGCCGGGACCGAGCTTCTCGAGATAGGCGGAAGCCGGGTCGAGGAGCGCCCCGCCCGATGCGCCACTCGCCGCGGTCGACGGAATCGGGCGCCGAGACCAGCCCTGCTTGTCACCCGACATCTGCATCTCCTGTCCAGCCGTCCGCATCGGGGGGTCGACGATCAGGCAGGGTGGGGGAGTCGGTTGCGCGGGGGTATCGGGGAAAGGCTGGACCGCGCGCTCGAAAAGCGCTCGGCGCGCGCTCATGCCGCGCCGATCGAGCCGGTGCGGCGCCTAATCCGATTCGGCGCTGGGCGTTTCGGGGACCTTGAGGGCGCTGTGCTCGCGATACCAGTCGATGGCATTGGCGGCCTGCGTGCGCTCGCGGGCGAGGAACTGCTCGACGGCGCCGTCGAGGCGGCGATCCGCCAGGGAATGGGCCGAGCAGGTTGCCGACGCGTCGAAGCCGCGCAGCTGCTTGTACTCGCCGCCGGCGCCGGGCTCGAAGCGCACGTGCCCGCGCGCGATGCAGTGCTCGATGGCGGCGTAGTAGCAGACGTTGAAGTGCAGATGACGGACCATCTTCGTCGCGCCCCAGTAGCGTCCGTAGAGCACGCCCGACTTCTCGACGTTGAAGGTCCCGGCGATGCGCTCGCCCGCCTGCGACGCGACGATCAGGACGAGCCGGTGGCGGAAGCGTTCGATCAGGAGCTCGAAGACGCGTTTGTTGAGGTACTGGCGGCCGAAGGAGTGGGCGCGGACCGTCGTGCGGTAGAAGGCGTAGATGGGCTCGAGCAGGTCCGGGCCGATCTCGTCGCCGGTGAGCGTCGCGATCTCGACGCCCTGCTCGCCCATCTCGCGCCGCTCGCGGCGGACCTGGTTCCGCCGCTTGCTGCGAAAGGCCCCGAGGTAGTCCTCGAAATCGCGGTAGCCCGTGTTCTGCCAGTGGTACTGGAGGCCGATGCGGGTGTGGAAGCCGATCGCCGACAGGGCCTCGGCTTCGTCGGGCAGGCAGAAGTTGATGTGGACGCCCGAGATCCCGTTGCCGGCGCAGATCTCCTTCAGCGCGCCGCCGAGGCGCAGGATCCAGAGCGCGCGATCCGCCCCGGGCCGAACCAGGAAGCGGGCGCCCGATACCGGCGAGAACGGCACGCCGACGAGCAGCTTCGGGTAGTACTCGATCCCGGCGCGCTGGGCCGCGTCGGCCCAGGCGTGGTCGAAGACGAACTCGCCCTCGCTGTTGCGCTTCAAATAGAGCGGGCAGGCGGCCACGATGCGGCCATCCTCGCGGGCCACCAGCGGCCGGGACGTCCAGCCCGAGCGCTCATCGAGTACGCCGGCCTCTTCGAGGGAAGCGAGGAACTCCCATTCGAGGAACGGCGACTGCTCGCCGACGAGCTCGTTCCACTGCTTCGCATCGAGGGCGGCCACGCCCTCTTCGAGGGCGATCGTGAAGGCGGGTTCGGGCTGTACGGGCATGCGCGCGCAGTGTAGCCAGCGCATTCGACAGCAGTGGGAGCTCGCGCTGCGACGCGGGCGTCCCGGCGGCTATGCTCGTCAAGATGATTGAGCGCGCGCGCGAGCTGCAGATCGAGAGGGGCGCTGCGGGGCCGGGTCCGGAGGGCCCGCCGGCACCTTCGAAGCGACCGCCCGCGCGACCGCCTTCCAATCCGTCACGGCCTTCCGATCCGTCGCGGGAGGCCGAGCGCGGGCTCGCGACGAAGCAGCGACCCAAGGTCGAGCGCCCGCCGCGATTCAAGGTGATCCTCTACAACGACGACTACACGCCCATGGAGTTCGTCGTCCACGTGCTCGAGAAGATCTTCGCCAAGAGCCCATCCGCGGCGACCCAGATCATGTTGCAGATCCATCGGGGTGGGATGGGCGTCGCCGGGGTCTATGTGTTGGAGATCGCCGAGACGAAATCGGCGATGGTGCTGCGGCTGGCCGAGGAACGGGGCTACCCGCTTCGCTCGGGGGTGGAGAAGGAATGAGCTCGATCGGTCGCGACCTCCAGCTGACGCTCCAGGCGGCCCAACGCGAGGCCATCGTGCGGCGGCACGCCTACCTGACCGTCGAGCATCTGCTCTACGCGCTGCTGCACCACGAGGACGGCGCCCGGATCCTGCGCCATTCGGGGGCCGACGTGCAGCGGCTGCGACTCGAGCTCGAGAAATTCTTCGAAGAGGATCTCGAGCGCGTGCCGGGGGACGACCCCGTCGACACGCTCCAGACCCTCGCTTTCCACCGCGTCCTGCAGCACGCGATGGACCACACCGCGCGCTCCGAGAAGGACGAGGTCGAGATCGGCGATCTGCTCGCCGCGATCTTCCAGGAGCCCGACGCCTACTCGATGACGCTGCTCCGGGCGCAGGGCGTCTCGCGCCTGGATCTGCTGCGTTACATCAGCCACGGCGAGTCGAAGCTCGGCGGCGCGGAGACGGCCGGCACGGGCGGTGGAGGCTCTCCGATCCTCGGTGGCGAGGAGCAGGAGGGCGTGCCCGCCGACCCGCTGGCGGCCTTCGCGACGAACCTGACCGAGCGGGCCGCGGAGGGGAAGCTCGATCCCCTGATCGGCCGCAGCCAGGAGCTCGACCGCGCGATCCACATCCTCGCGCGCCGGCGCAAGAATAATCCCATCTTCGTGGGCGAGACCGGCGTCGGAAAGACCGCCCTCGCCGAGGGCCTGGCGCTCCGCATCCACGAGGGGCGCGTCCCCGAAGATCTCGTGGGGACAGAGATCTTCTCCCTCGACCTCGGCGCGCTGCTCGCCGGCACGCGTTACCGCGGCGATTTCGAGGCCCGCTTCAAGGCGCTGCTGGCGGCCCTCCGCCAGCGCGAACGCTTCATCCTCTTCATCGATGAGATCCACACCATCCTCGGCGCCGGCTCCGCCCAGGGCACGACCGTCGACGCGTCGAATCTGCTGAAGCCCGGCCTATCCGACGGCACGCTTCGCTGCATGGGCTCGACGACCTATCAGGAGTACCGCCACTTCGAGCGCGATCGCGCGCTCTCGCGCCGCTTCCAGAAGATCGATATCGACGAGCCCTCGCCCGAGGAGTGTGTGCGCATCCTCGAAGGCCTCGCGCCCCGCTACGAGGCCCATCATGGAGTCCACTACACGGCGCCGGCGCTGAAGGCGTGCGTCGATCTCGCGGTGCGCCATGTCAACGATCGCTTCCTGCCGGACAAGGCGATCGACGTGATGGACGAGTCGGGGGCGGCTGTGCGGCTGCGGCCGGCTTCGAAGAAGCGAAAGACCGTGGCGGTTCGCGATGTCGAGCGGGTCGTCGCACGGATGGCACGGGTGCCGGTCGAGACGGCGATCTCGGAGGACGCGGAGCGCCTCGGGCGACTCGAGTCGGATCTGAAGGCGGTCGTATTCGGGCAGGATCGTGCGGTCGAGACCGTCGCCAGGGCGGTCAAACGCGCTCGAGCGGGACTCGCGGGCAATCAGAAGCCGACGGGCTCCTTCCTCTTCGCGGGGCCGACCGGCGTCGGCAAGACCGAGCTCGCCAAGCAGCTCGCGGCGACCCTCGGCGTGCCGTTCCTGCGCTTCGACATGAGCGAGTACATGGAGAAGCACTCGGTCTCGCGCCTGATCGGCGCGCCGCCGGGCTATGTCGGCTACGACCAGGGCGGCCAGCTGATCGAGCAGATCCGCAAGCATCCGTACGCGGTGCTGCTGCTCGACGAGATCGAGAAGGCCCATCAGGACGTTTTCGACGTGCTGCTCCAGGTGATGGACCACGCGACCCTGACCGACAACCAGGGCCGACAGGCGGATTTCCGCCACGTGACGCTCATCATGACCTCGAACGCCGGCGCCCGGGAGATGACCGCGCGGGCGATCGGGTTCAACGAGTCTCGGCGCGGAGATGGCAACAAAGAGATCGAGAAGCTCTTCAGCCCCGAGTTCCGCAATCGCCTCGACGAGATCGTGCGCTTCGACGCGCTGCCGCCCGAGGTGATGGAGCGGGTCGTCGAGAAGTTCGTGAAGGAGCTCGAGGTGCAGCTCAAGGAGCGGAAGATCTCGGTCGCGCTCACGCCGGCGGCACGGAAGCGGCTCGCGGAGAAGGGCTACGACCCGGATTTCGGGGCTCGGCCCCTCGGCCGGCTGATCCAGAAGGAATTGAAGGATCCGCTCACGGACGAGGTCTTGTTCGGGAAGCTCAAGAACGGCGGGCGGGTCGAGGTCGACGTCGACGAGGCGGGGGCTTTCAAGTTCGGATTTCCGGACTGAATCCGGGCGCCCTCAGACCGCGATCCCCTTCGCATCTCTCCAGCGCCCGCGCAAAAACGACAGCCCGAGCCAGATCGTTCTCGCGACGTGGTCGAGCACCAACGTCCCCCAGATCCAGATCACGTCGAGCTCGAAATGGCTCGCGATCAGGATCGCCGCGGGCAAGCGGATCAGCCAGTTGCCGATCATGGCGGCGACGAGCGGAGTCACGGTGTCGCCCGCGCCGCGGTGGGCGCCGCCCAGCGTGAAATGAACCTGCAGGAAGGGCTGGGAGAGGGCGAGGGTCAGCATGAAGGGCGACAGCGCACCGATCACGGCGGCGTCGTCGGTGAAGAGCCGCGCGAGCGGGTCCCGCAGCCAGGCGAATAACAGCGCGAGCGGGATCGACGTGTAGAAGGCGAGGGCGACGGCGCGGCGTCCAAGGCTCATCGCCGCCTCGCGCTGGCCCGCGCCGAGGGTCTGGCCGACGAGGGTCGAGCAGGCCTGGGCGAAGCCCGTCCCCGGGATCCACGAGAACGACAGCAGCGAGACGCCGACCGTGTAGGTCGCGACCGCCAGCGTCCCGTACCAGCGCGAGAGCACGGCGAAGTACGAGAGCAGCCCGAGGTTCAGGACGATGCGCTCGAGCACGCCGGGGATCGCGATGCCGATCACTTCCCGCGTCATCGGGCTCCACGCGAAGAGATCCCGCAGCCGCACCGCCGTCGGTCCGTCCCGGGGACGCAGCGCCAGCACGGCGAGAAAGAGTGCCAAGCCGATCGCCTGGGAGATCACGGTCGCGAGCCCCGCGCCCCAGAGCTCGAGCCGCGGGGCGCCGAACAGGCCGAAGATCAGGACGGCATTGCCGGCGAGCTTCGCGACGGTCACGGCGAGCGCGATCCACATCGGCGTCCGCGTGTCGCGGTCGGCGCGGAAGGCGCTCTCGAAGATCAGCGTGAAGGCGAGCATCAGGGCGGCGATCACCGTCAGCTCGAGATAGGGCGCCGCGACGTTCACGACGCCTTCCTCGGCGCCGAGAGCCCGCAGGACCTCCTCGCTGTAGACGAAGAGCGCGCTCGAATAGACGAGCGTGATCAGGACCGAGACCTGGAGCGAGCCGGCGAGGGCGTGTCGCGCGCGGAGCGTGTCGCCGGAGCCGATCGAGCGCGCCATCAACGCGACGCAGGCGAGGCCGACCGAAAAGAGCGTCGTGTGGACGAAGTTGAAGATCTGCGTCGCATAGCCGACGGCGGCGAGCGGTACGGCGGCGCCGCCCGGGTCCGCGAGGCGCCCGATCATCATGCGGTCGATCAGGCCCGTCAGGTTGAGCAGGACCTGGCTCGCCATCACCGGCCAGGCAATCCGCAGGATCTCGTGGGTCTTCTCATGAGCAGAGGCCTGCCGGACCTCGAAGCTCGCGGCGCGGATC
>JANMTD010000174.1:0-12919 GCA_031390075.1 Deltaproteobacteria bacterium
CCCGCGGTGATCGTCGCAAACCACCTCTCGCTGCTCGACATCCTCGTGCTCTTTCGACTGCAGAGTCATTTCAAATGGGTCTCGAAGGCCGAGAACTTCCGCGTTCCGGTGATCGGCTGGAACATGCGGCTCTGCGACTACATCCCGATCCGCCGCGGCGACAAACAGAGCACCCTCGCCATGCTGCGCCAATGCGATCGGGCACTCGCCGGGGGCAGCTCGATCCTGATGTTTCCAGAGGGCACACGCTCGGCCACCGGACGCCTGCGCGCCTTCAATGTCGGCGCCTTCCAGATCGCCGAGCGCAATCGCGTCCCGCTGCAGCCGATCATCGTGCGGGGTACCGCGGAGGCGCTCCCCAAGCGCGGCTTCGTGCTCCAGGGCCGCCACCGGATCTCGATCGAGGTGCTCGATCCGATCCCCGCCGACGACTTCGCAGGCCGCGACCCCGAGGAGACGATGGAACGCGTGCGCGCGATCTTCCTCAAACACCTGGGCTCGGAGGTCGGCGCCTGAGCTCTCCGCGCAGCAGCTTCCCCGACGCGTTCCGCGGGAGCTCGTCCAGGGCTTCGAATCCGACGGGAACCTTGTAGCCCGCGAGCCGAGCGCGACAGAAGGCGGCGAGCGCGCCCACATCCCGATCCGCGCCCGCCCGCCAGACGATGAATGCGAGGGGACGCGCACCAAATCGCTGATCCGACAGCCCGACGACCCCCGCCTCGACGACGTCCGGATGCCCGACCAGCACGGACTCGACCTCGGCGGGATAGACGTTCTCTCCGCCCGAGACGATCAGATCCGCGCGGCGGTCGAGGACGCGAAGTCGACCTGCGTCGTCGAGAAGTCCGACATCGCCGGTCGCGAGCCAGCCCCCGCGCAGCGCCTGCGCCGTCGCCTCGGGATCGCCGAGATAGCCGCGCATCACGATCGGACCGCGCACCTGGATCTCGCCCTCGACACCGGCTGCGACGGGCCGATCCGACGCGTCGACGATCCGCACCTCGACCCCGGGCAACGGAACGAGGCCGCCCGCGAGATCGGACGCGTCGACGCCGGCAGCTCGGCCCGGGGTCGCGGTGCGCTGCGTCTGCGGCGGACGGGTAGCGACCTGGGAGGCCGCCTCCGTGAGTCCATAGGTCGGCGCGATCGGATAGCCGAGCGCGACGGCGCGTTCGAGCAGGCTCTCGGAGGCGGGACCCCCGCCGAGCAGCACCAGTCGAAGCGAAGGCGGCGCGCGCCGATCGCCGCGAGCCGCGATCAGCTGTTCGAAGGTCGTCGCGACGAGGCTGACGTGGCTGATCGCGCGCGTGTCGAGGGCCTCCGCGACTCGCCGCGCATCGAAGCGCGACTCGAGCTCGACCCGGGCGCCGGCGAGGGCGGCGCGCACGAGGATCGAGAGTCCGGCGATGTGGAAGAGCGGCATGCAGAGAAGCCAGCGGTCCTGGCGGTCGCTGCCGAGCAGCTGCGCCGACGCCTCGGCGCTCGCGATCAGGTTTTCGAGGGTGAGCACGGCGGCCTTCGGGCGTCCGCTCGTCCCGGACGTGAGGAGCACGAGGGCGGCTCGCTCCGCGCGAGGTGCGTTCGCGCGCGCGTCGAATCGGGGGCTTCGTTCGCTGTGAAACTCGGGCACCGGGCCCTCGCGCGCGGGTGTGAACACGATCAGTGCGCAGCGCGCAGCGTCGGCCACGCGGTGAGCCAACAGCGGATCGATCGCCTCGGAGACGAGCAGCGCCACCGCTCCGGTCGCCGTCAGGGCGCGCGCGATCTCCGGCTCGGCGAGCCGCGCATTGATCGGCAGCAGCACGATGCCGCGCTCGAGCATCGCGTGGACGAGCACGACGCCCTCGGCCGAGGGGGGCGCCAGCACGGCGACGAGGTCGCCCTCGCCGATCCCGAGCGCCGCGAATCGCGTGGCCGCCGTGCGCGCCGCCCGGGCGAGCTCGGTGTAGGACCACGCGCGCTGCTCGAAGACCAGGGCTTCCCGATCCCCGTGGACCGGGGCGAAGCGCCCGAGCCAACGACTCCCGCTCGCCGATCGCTCGTCCGGAGCCGACCGCGGCGGCTCCGCGCGACGAGAGACTCCACCTGATTCGAAGCGATACCCCTCGCCGAAGACCTCGCCGTCGAGCGCCCAACAGGGCCCGAGCGAGACCCCGAGGCCGATGCCCGCGTGCGGGTGAAGCACGGCGGGGCTCGCCGACGCGGTCGGCCCGGTCGACTCCGTCGACTCGAAATCGCGCGCGAGCAGATGCGCCGTACCCAATCCGTGGAATTCTCCGCCTACGTCGTTCGCGGGCGCGAGACCCGCAGCGAGCGCGACGGCCGCCGCGCGTCCGACGCAGCCCTCGATGAGATTCGAGAAGACGATCCGGATCCCCGCAGCCTCGGCGCGCGCGGCGAGCTCGAGGGTCGCAGGGATGCCGCCGAGCACGGCCGGCTTCACGATGAAGATCCGCGCGCTCCGCCGCGACAAACACACCTCGAGCTGACCGCCGAGGAGCGCCTCGTCCGCCGCGATCGGAATGGGACCCGCGCGATCGAGGTCCGCGAGGTCGTCGAGCTCCCGGCGCGCGACGGGCTGCTCGATGAACTCGATCCCGAATGGCGCGAGGCGCGCGAGGGCCGATTCCGCCTCGAGCCGGCTCCAAGCCTCGTTCGCGTCGAGGCGGATGCGACCGGCGCGCCCGATCGCGGTGCGCAGGGCCGCCACACGCTCGAGATCCCGCGCGAGATCGCGCTGCGCGGGGGAGACCGCGAGCTTGAGCTTGAAGGTCTCGAAGCCCGCCGCACGGGCGCGTCGGGCGGAGGCGTCGACGGCCTCCGGATCCGCGCCCGTCACGAGCGCCTGGGCGCGCACGTGGATCGCGGGCTCGCCGGTGAGCCCCGCGCGCGTCCGGATCCAGCGCGCGAGGGAGACCCCCATCCGTTGCGACGCGAGGTCCGCGAGGGCCGTCTCGATCGCCGCGCGCGCGCAGGGCGCCCCGCCGCAAGCCTCCGCGACGAGCGCCCGCATACCCGCGTCGGCCTGCTGCCCCCCTTCGACGAGCCCGCCGAGCGCACGCGCGAGCGCTTCGCCGCACGCGTCGAGATGCTCGCCGCCAAAGGCGGGCAGCGGCGTCGCTTCACCGACGCCGAAACGCCCATACTCGTCCTCGCGGGTCACGAGAAATCCGGCCCGCGCCGCGATCGCGCCGTGCGCCGTCTCGAGGGGCGAGACGAGGGGCAGGACGAACGCACGCAGTCCCGCCCGTACGATTCTCACGCCGCGAGCCCCGCGGCGAATAACAGGGCGAAAAATAGACAGAGCTGTGCCGTGCCGGCGAGGGCGGCGTTGAGCGGCGGACCGGCCTGCTCGGAGTGGATCACGCGGCCGAGAGAAATCGCGAGCGGCAGTGTGAGCCAGGGCAGCAGGACCCAGGGCGTCGCCCCGAAGACGAGCCAGGGAAGACTCGCGAGGACATAGGCGGAGACGACCAGCAGCGACCATTCCGCCCGCGCGCCGCCCCGGCCGAGGCGGACGGCGAGGGTTCGCTTGCCGGCGGCGCGATCGGTCTCGACGTCGCGCAGGTTGTTCACGACGAGGATCGCCGTCGCCAGCGCGCCGACCGGAATCGACGCGACGGCGGCGAGCGGGGGGACGTGGCCGAGCTGCACAAAGCAGGTCCCGGTCACGGCGACGACGCCAAAGAAGACGAAGACCGCGAGATCGCCGAGGCCGTGGTAGCCGAGGGGCCAGGGGCCGCCGGTGTAGACGATGGCGGCGGCGATCGAGACGAGGCCGATCGCGATGATCGCGGGGCCGGCGACGGCGGTCAGGTAGAGGCCGACCGCGATCGCGAGGCCGAAGACGAGGGCCATGCCGAGCTTCATCGACCGAGGCGAGAGCAGGCCGAGCTGGGTCGCCCGCGGCGGGCCGATCCGCGCCGCGGTGTCGGCGCCCTTCTCGAAGTCGAAGACGTCGTTGGCGAAGTTCGAGCCGATCTGGAGCAGCAGCGCACCGGCCGCCGCCGCGAGCGCTGGCCCGAGCTTCGCCCCGCCGAGCTGATGGGCGACGGCCGTCCCGACGAGTACCGGCGCGAGGGAGACCGGCAGCGTGCGCGGTCGCAGCGCCAGGATCCAGGCCGCGGGGCTCCCCGGTCGAATCGAAGTCATGAAGCGCCTCCGACGAACGCGCGAACCACCGCCGCGACCCGCTCCGGCGCCTCGAGATGCGCGGCGTGTCCCGCGCCTTTGATGACGGCGATCTGCGCGTCGGGGAGCGACTGCGCGAGCTCCTTCGCAATCGCGCGAAACTTCGCATCCACTTCCCCGCCGACGAACAGGACCGGACCGGCATAACGCGCGAGCTGGTCGTGGAGGGGCGCCTGCGCCCCGGCGCCCATGCCGCGCAAGCTGTTCGCCAGCGCACCGGGGCGATTCGCGAGGCGTTGCTTGCGCGCGCGCTCGAGGGCCTCGCGGCCGAGGCGCGCCTGGCTCGCGAAGAGCGGCTGCGCCATCCAGGCGTCGACGAAGCGCTCGAGCCCCTCCAGCTCGATCGAATCGGCGAGCGCTCGATCGGCCGCGATGCGCTCGGCGCGGGCCCCCGGATCGGCGATCCCCGCCGTCGCTCCGACGAGCACCAGACCCGCGAAGGACTCCGGACTCGCGAGCGCCGCCGCGAGCGCCGCGCGGCCGCCCATCGAATAACCGAGCAGATGGGGGGGTGTGAAGCCGAGCCCGCGGGCGGCCTCGGCAATTTGGCGTGCGCAGGCCTCCATCGCATAGGGCTCGAGTGCTCCCGGCGCCGCGCTCTCACCGTGGCCCACGAGCTCCAGGCGGGTGACGCGGGCCCAGTGCGACAGCGGCTCTGCGATGCACGCCATGCTCTCGGCGGCGCCGGTGAAGCCGTGCAGGATCAGGATCTCGGGCGGCGGAGGGCCGCTGATCGCGCGCGCTGCGGTGTGCGCGCCGCTTGTCCCGGGCTCGTCGACGATCGCGTGAAGCCGGATTCCGCCGGCGTCGACGAAGACACTTCGGCTGTCGCGGGCGCTCAAGAGCGGCCCCGCGCGTCTGACGCGAGACCCTCGTCGATGGCCGCGCAGGCCCGGGCGATCGCCGCACGAAACTGCCGCGTGTTCTCTGCTGGATCGACGCGCACGTGCACGATCGAGACGCGCGGCCGTGCGAGGGCCGCGGCGAGGGCCTTCGGCAGGGCCGCCGCAGAATCGACCGCTTCGTATTCGAGCTCGAAGAGCGCCGCGGCGCGCGCCAGGTCGACGCCGTGGGGCGTCCGGAAGAGGCGGTCGAAGGCGACGGCGTCACCCTGCTCGGCGATGGGCAGGAAGGAGAAGATCCCGCCGCCCTCGTCGTCGAGCACGGCGATCGTGAGCGGGATCGCCTCGCGGCGCGCCAGCAGCAGGCCCGAGAGATCGTGGAGGAAGGCGAGATCACCGGTCAAGAGCAGCGTCGGACGCCCGGTCGCCGCCGCGACGCCGAGGGCCGTCGAGGTCACGCCGTCGATGCCGCTCGCGCCGCGATTGCAGAAGACGCGCAGGGACTCACTCCCGGTCAAAAGCGCGAGATCGAGGAGGCGAATTGCCATGCTATTCGAGGCGAAGAGCTGACCGCCCGGCCGCGGCGCATCGGCGACGGCCGCCGCGAAACCCAAACCCGAGAGCACGGCTCGACCCGACGCCGCGGTGGCGTCGGAGTCGGCAATCGATGCCGAGATCGACGCCCTCCCCCGCGCGTTGGCCGCGACGAACGCATCGCACCAATCCCGCGAACGACCGAGCGGCTCGGGAAGCCTCCGCGCCGCCGCCTCGAGCAGCGACGCGGCCCCGCCCCGCACGACGCGGGTCGCTTGTCGCGACGGCTCGCCCCACTGTCCACCTTCATCGAGCCACCAGACCGCCGCGGGCCCCGACGCCTCGAGCCAGAGGCGCTGTGCCTTCGAGACCGGCGGATCTCCGATCCGGATCACGATCTCCGGCGCCATGCGCGCGGCGAAGTCCGGCGCGCGCGCGAGCAGATCGCCGCCATCGAGCACGGGGGCGCGCGCGGTCCACGGTCCCCGCCGCAGCTGCGAGGCCGGGTCCGCCAGAAGCGGCCAGCCCGCCCGCGCCGCGAATTCCGCCAGCGCCGACGCGAGCCGCGGGTCCGCATCCATCGGCCCGCAGCATACGACCCCCCGCTCACAGCGCGCCGCGAGCGCCGCGAGCTCCTCGACATCGCCCGGATCCGCGACGAGCGCCGCGCGCGAGAAGCGAAGCCGCCTGGCGTCGACCGCTTCCAGCGCGCTATTCGCCTCGTCCGCCGCGAGCGCGAACGCCGTCGGAGCGAGGGGCTCGCGGAGCGGCCAGTTCAGGTGCACCACCCCCGCCGGCCTTCCCGCCGCCCTCTCGACCGCCCGGGCCGCGAGGATCTCCGCATGCCGCAGCGCGCCGATTCCCGCCTCCGGGATCGGGACCTCGACACACCAGCGCGGGTAGCGCCCGTAGAGCCCCGGCTGCTCGATCGTCTGCCCCGCACCGAAATCGCGCAGCTCGCTCGGGCGGTCTGCTGTGAGCACGAGCAGGGGAACGCGCGCGTGGCTCGCCTCGACGATGGCGGGGAGATAGTTGGCGGCGGCGGTGCCGGAGGTGCAGACGAGGGCCGCGGGCATGCGGGTCGCCCGGCCGATCCCGAGCGCAAAGTAGGCGGCGGCGCGCTCGTCGAGCTCGATCCAGGTTCGCAGGCCCCGACAGCGCTCGGCGGCGATCGCGAGCGGCGTCGAACGCGAGCCCGGCGAGATCACGACGTGCTCGACGCCGGCGGCCACGAGGCTCGCGAAGAACCGCATCGTGTAGGCGTAGACCGCGTCGGGATGGGCCTGGAAGGCGCGCTCGGCGCCACGCTCGCCGCGCTTCGCCGTCATGCTCAGATCTCCGTCAACGGCGCCAGCAGCGCGCGCAGCTTGATCCGCGTCTCGACGAGCTCGCGTTCGGGCTCGGAGCCCGCGACGATGCCCGCCCCCGCGAAGAGGCGTGCACGGCTCGCCCCCGACCGGCCGACGGGGCCGAGGCCGTTGCGGATCAACGCCGAGCGCAGAGCCACGCAAAACGCACCGCCGCCCTGCGCGTCGAGCCAGCCGACCGGCGCCGCATACCATCCGCGCTCGAGGTCTTCGTGGCGGCGCAGCCAGGCGGCGGCAGGAGCGGCCGGCGCCCCGGCGACGGCGGGCGTCGGATGGAGCGCTTCGACGAGGGACAGCGCGTCGCTCGCCGGCTCGCCCGGGCGCGGATCCGCGAGCTCGCCTTCGATCGCCGTCTCGAGATGCTGGATCCCGAAGAGCGCGCGCAGTCGCGGGTTGGCTTCGATCTCGAGTCGCTCGCAACGCGGCGTGAGCACGGCTCGGATCGCGTCGACCACGAAGGCGTGCTCGGCGCGCTCCTTCGGGCTCGAGAGCAGTTCGGTCGCGAGCGCGAGGTCCTCATCCGGCGTGCGGCCCCGTGCCGCCGATCCGGCGAGGGCTGCGGTCTCGACCCGACGCCCGGCGACGCGGATCAGGGTCTCGGGGGTCGCGGCGAGGAAGGTGTCGCGGCCGCGCCCGATGGCGACGAGCGTGCAGCTCGGGTAGAGGCCCCGAAGCCGCACGAGAAAGCCCGCGACATCGAACGCGTCGTCGTGCTCGACGGCGAGCGAGCGCGCGAGGACGAGCTTCACGAGGCGGCCGCTCGCGAGCTCGGCGAGCGCGTTCGACACCTGCTCGCGGAAGCGCGCGTGGCTGCGATCGGAGCGGACGCGGTACTCGGGGCCCTCCGCCCGCGAAGCATCGATCGTCTTGGTTTTTTCTCGCCGATCCGCGACCGACGCAATCGACGCGCGCGCCTCGCCGATCCGGCGCACGAGGTCGGCCTCGACTGCCGTGGCCGTCGCATTCGGCTCGATGCGGGCGAAGACGACGCCGCTAGCCCGCCCCTCGACCCGCTCGACGATCCCCTCCGGCAGCCAGAAGCGGGCCGCCGGAAAAGCCTTCCAATCCGGATCGGCGCTCGCCTTTGCATCGAAGCCGAATCCGCCCGGGCAGAGCGCGCCCCCGTTCGGCCGCGCCTCGCCCGCCCACGCGAGGCGCGCCACGAGATCGCGCTGCCAGGTCCGCACCGCATCGAAGCGGTCGTGTCCCTCGCCTTCGAGCTCGTCGACGCTGCCCCACGCGAAGAAGAGCTCGCCCGCGTCGACGCGCTCCCAGTAGTACCGGTCCCGCAAGCCCGCCCAGTCGAAGGCCCGAAGTCCATCCGCCGCACCCAGCTCGGGCAGCGCAAAGACCCAGGCGAGAAATCGCGTCCGCCCCGACGCTCTCGCCTGCGCGACGGCGCTCTGGACCGCGTCCGCGAGGGCAGCCGGGAGCGATTTCTCGGAGGCGGCGCGCGCGCTCATCGGGAGCCACTCCCGATCGGCGTCAACGGCCCGCGCACCCCTGTCAGGATCTGGGCCGACCCGAATAACACGACCTCCCGCTCGAGCTCGAGGAACCCTGCGCCCGAGAGAAGCCTTCGCAAGGCGTCCGGCGGCGGCAGGTAGGCCGTCGATTGCGGGAGGTAGCGGTAGGCACGCCGGTCCGAGAGCAGACCGCCGACGAGGGGCACGATCCGATCGAAGTAGAGCGAATGCGCCGCCCGCAGCGGCAGCCAGGCCGGCCGATCGACGTCGACGAGGGCGAAACGGCCGCCCGGGCGGAGGATTCGTGCGATCTCCCGCAGCACGCCGTCGAGGGACACAAAATTGCGCAGCGCGAAGCCGCAGGTCACCGCGTCGACCGAGGCCGTCCGGAACGGCAGCCATTCGCCGTCGCCCTGGACCTTCGGAAAGCCGAGCCCGCGCATCGCCGCCTGGCGCAGCATCTCGCGGGCGAAATCGACGCCGACGGCCCGCGCGCCGCGCGCCTCCAGCAGCTCGCAGAAATCGCCGGTCCCGCAGGCCAGATCGACGACGAGCTCGCCCTCGCCGACCTCGATCTTCTCGAGCGCGCGCCGGCGCCAGCGCTGGTCGAGGCCGAGCGACATGATGCGGTTCAGGGCGTCGTAGCGCGGCGCGATGCGGTCGAACATCTCGCGCACACGAACGCGCTTCTCCTCGCCGACCGGCAGGTCGCCTCCGGGCATGGTTTCTAACGCCACTGGACCTCCAGGCGGCCCGAACGCGCGCGCGCGAGTGTCTCCTCGAGAGCTCCCGCGTCGCCCTTCTCGCGCAGGCGGGCGAGCGCACGGGCGACGACGGTGCGCTGGAAATGAAGCGCGACGATCTGGGTCACCTGCGGCAGCAGCCGCTCGAAGGCGCGGCGCACCGCCGCGTCGTCCTCGCCGCGGGGCTTGCGGATGTGATCGTCGAAGAGGTCGATCGCGCGCTCGGCGAGGGCGGCGATGCTCGTCGAGTGCTCGGCCGCGAGCTCGAGCAGCTTCTCGAGGGGCAGGCCCTCGCCCAGGATCTCGAGGCCCGCCGCCAGCATGTCGAGGTCCGAGCGCGGGAAGCGGAGCTCGCCGTGGACCTCGATCGGGGTCAGCAGCCCGGAGCGCACCGCCGCGCCGACGAGCGCCTCGGGCACACCGGTCTCGCTCGCGAGCTCCTGTTGCGAGAGCGTGCCGTCGCCCACGCTGCGGGCGGCGAGCGAAGCCAGCAGGCTCGTCGATTCCGCCGCCGCGGCCCCCGCGCGTCTCTCCCGACGGCCCTCCAGACGGTTACGGGCGACCGGCGTCTTCTCCGGCTCGAGGATCCGGCGGATCTGCGCCAGGCTGAAACCGGATTCGAGTAGCGCCCGGATGCGCCGGAGCCGCTCGAGGTGCTCGCCGGTATAAATGGCGAAGCGTCCCCGCCGCAGCGGCGCCGAGATCAGCCCCCGCGCCTGATAGAACCGAACCGTATCCACCGCGACACCCGCCGCGTCGGCGAGCTCAGCCACCCGAAGATCCATGCGTTGACTCTAAGAGTGGTCGCTCTCACTGTCGACCCGACCGGTTCGCGGGCGCCGGCTCCGGTCCCGTGGGGATCCCTCAAGAAGGGCCCTCGTTCGCCGACTGTGGGAATGATCCATCCAGGCTGGACGGCGCTCACCGCCCGGCGATTCCAATCGAGGGCCCGTGTCGAAGCCCCAACCCGAGCGACGCCGCCTCCTCGTCGAGGCCGGCCACCTGCTGGTCCTGCACCCGCACGGTCCGGCGGACGGCTATCCCATGGTGGTCCCCGTCGACCATCTCGCGGACGGACTCCACTGGTTCCTGGGATCCTGCGCTCCCCTCGAACGCGGCGAATCCCTCGTCGTCGAGTCCCCGATCCAACACGACGCGCGCTATTCGACCGCGGCGACGATCGTCGCGAGCACGCCCGAGACGTTCGCGCTGCGCCTGGTCAGCGATTGGCAGCGCGTGCAACAACGCGCTTTCGTTCGCATATCAGCCCATGGCCTCAAGGTCCGAGTGGTCCGGAAGCGCGCCGGCCGCGGTGATGGCCGAGCCGCGGCCGAGCCGCTGGAGCCGTCCGGTGAAATACCGACCGGCGAGGCCGACGGCGAGTGGGTCCACGAGCTCCTCGACCTGTCGGCCGGCGGGATCCGCTTCCGCTCGAGCACCGCGTACGCGCCCGACGAAGAAGTCGTCGTCCACCTCGAGCTGCCGGGCCCGGAGCGCTTCGTGCTGCCGGCCCGCGTCGTGCGCTACCCGGGCCAGGCGGTGCGCCAGGACGGCAAGGCGAACGTCGCCGTCTCTTTCATGGGCCTCGACGAGGCCACGCGCTCCCAGCTCTTGCGCTGGGTCTACCGCGAAGAGGTCCGGCGACACCGGGAGGCGTCTCGAAAAAGCCAGGACCGCTAGGCGTCGGCGTCAGGAGCTAGGCGCGCCCGCCGGTGAGTCGCTCGAATCGCTCGAGCACGCGGGCCAGCTCCGGGGTCTCCTCGATCTCGGCGAGCATCGCATCCGGATCCCGTCCCTCGCCCACGAGGATCTCGCGGCGCGCCTCGACATAACCTCGCAGGATCTCGGCGTCGAACTCGGGGTGGAATTGCGTGCCCCATTGGCGCGGTCCGTACCGGAGCGCAGAGTGCGGATCGAGGGCCGTGCGCGCCAGCACTTGCGCGCCTCGCGGCGGGCGGAGCACCGCTTCGACGTGCGAGGTGTGGCCCCGGAAGACGCCGGGCTCGAAGAGGGGTGAATGCGGCGCCTTGGAAAGCGCGGCCACCGTGAAATGTACCTCGACCGTGCCCATCTCGCGGCCGTTCGGATTCGCGCCGACCTCGCCGCCGAGGGCATGGGCGAGGAGCTGATGGCCATAACAAAGGCCGAGCACGGGAACCGCGTCGTCGGCCACGATCCGCGCGAGCCAGGCCGCGGCGCGTTCGCTCCAGGGCTCCCGCGCGCTCACCATCGACGCCGAGCCCGTGACCACGACGCCTGCGATGCGAGCGGGCGCGGGCAACGGATCGCCGAGATAGACCGCTGCGACCTCGACGTCGCCGGGGGCGAGCCCTCGCCCCATCCCCTGCGCGATCCACGCCTCGTAGTCGCCGCGGACCGCCTTCACCGTCGGCACGGCCTCGCCCGTCTTCAACACCAGGATCGGTCTCGAATCCGCCACTCAACCCCCGTCCCGACACGCACTCGCGTCGGCGACCGCGCGCAGGGCATGCAGCCCGATCGCCGCCGCCGTCGCCACGTTCAACGAATCGACCCCGGCCTCCATCCCGATCCGGACGCGCCGGTCGGCGCCGGCGAGGGCGGCCTCGGAGAGCCCCTCCCCCTCGGTCCCGAAGACGAGTGCGACCGGCCCGCGCAGGCGTTCCCGAAGACCGTCGAGCCCCTCGCCCGGTTCCTTCGGATCGAAGGCCAGCACGCAAAAGCCCAGCGTGCGCAGGCCGGCGAGCAGAGCCGGCCCATCCTCGGCGCGGGCGAAGGGAACACAGAGCGAGCCCCCCATCGAGGTCCGGACGGCCTTTCGGTAGAGCGGATCGCACGAGTGCCCGCAGAGAAAGACCGCCCGGGCACCGAACGCCATCGCCGCCCGGAAGATCCCGCCCACGTTGTCCGCGTCGCGGACCCCTTCGAGCACCAGCACCCGCGGCGCGGGCGAACGCAGAAGGACCTCGCGTGCGAGCTGCTCCGGATCGCGCGGCGCTGGCCGGAGACAGCTTGCCAGGGCACCGCGGTGGACCTTGAAACCGACGACCGCGTCGAGGATCGGCTGCGGCGCGACGAAAATCGGGATGCCCGCGGCAAACGGCGAGAGCTCGGCGAAGAGGGCCGCCCAGGCGGCCTCGCTGAACAACAGCGACTCCGGCCGCAGGACCGACTGGGAGAGCAGGACCCGCAGGTTGCCGCGGCCCTCGACGATGAAGCGGCCGCGCCGCGCGAGCAGCTCGGCGTCCTTCAGGTTCCGGTAGTCGGCGAGCCGCGGATCAGCGAGATCCGCGACGTGCTCGCGGCGGAAGGAGTCGGTCACGGCGCTAACGAAGCACAGGCCGCCCCGCCATTCGAGGGGACGGCGGGGCGGCGGTCCATTCAGGGATTAAATGGACCATGGGACTGCGTCGAGGCGGGAGGTCGATCAGCGGCCGGCGAGACGGCGGCGAGACCGATGATCGCCAGACCAAGACAGGCCTGACACGCGTACCAGACGACGAGAAGAGCGCGGCGCATCGCAAGTGAGTGCCCCGGCCCAACGGACCCGGTGACGCGCCCCCGCCCCCGATGCACTCGATCCGCCGCCGCCCTGCGCGCCGCGGTCGCCCACCCCGCGCTCTTCGCCTGCCGCTCGCTTTCGAGACTGCGCCCGAGAGCGCGCAAGCACCCGAACCCAAACCAGGAGCAGGACGTGCCAATCGAGAATCACCCCGCCCCGAGTGGCCCGGTCGGGCCTCGCGGGCGCAATCGGAGTGACCGGCGCGCAGCACAGCGCCCGCCCATCGCCGAGCCCC
>JANMTD010000185.1:0-7782 GCA_031390075.1 Deltaproteobacteria bacterium
GTCGAGCCCCTCGAAGGCGAGCTCGGCGTTGTCCGAGATCTGGGCGAGGCACGAGCGCGCGATCGGCACGATCGCATCCCGGAGCGTCGCGTCCGCGGGCAGCTTTGGAAGCTCGGCTCGACTCGGAGTCGGCCGCTCGCCGGTGCGCAGGAAATAGCCGCGATCCGCCTTCGAACGCGTCCCCGGCCAGAGCCCGATATCGCCCGAGAGCGCGAGCGCGATCTCGAAGAGGTGCGAGGCGGGCCCGCGGTGCAGCTCGAGCTCGAGCTCGCAGATCGGCTCGCGGGCGAAGCCGGCGCGCACCTCGCCCCGATCGAGGTCGAGGCTCCACTCGCAGGTCTCATCCGCCAGCCGTTGATGGGTCCGCTCAATCTCGGTCTCGAAGATCGGCTCGAGCGACTGCCCCGCGAGCACGTCGATCACGCGCTGGCGCAGCCCCTCGTCGGGAATCGCCGCGAGATCCGGCCGCTCGCCTTCCAGCTCGACCTCGAGCTCCGCCCGCGCGAAGAGTCCGGCCGCACTCTGGTCCCCGAACTTCACGGTCTGCCATTGCCGCCCGCCCCCGCGCCGCAACCGGAGGCTGATCCCCTCCCCGGCCAGGGCGAGGTCGCGACTGTCGAAATAGACGGAATGGAGCTGCTGGACCTCGGCGGCGGCGAGCGCGGCGACGCGCAGCAGCGGATGCTCCAGCACACGCGCGGCGTCGCCGGGGGCGATCGAAAGCTTCAGCTCGATCTCGCGGTGGGGGTCCATCGGGCTCCGTCCAAGCGAGCGTAGCGCCGTGTCAGAAGCGACTCTCTTGCGGACCGGGATTCACGAAGTCGTCCCGGGATCGTCATACTGAGAGGTCGTCGGCCGGTTACCGTCCAGCGATTGCGCAGGGTCAAAAGGTCCCCATGAGCTCCCCATGAGAGATGGCTACGACATCCCTGCGACCCCCAGTGCCTACCTGAACCGGGAGCTCTCGCAGCTCGACTTCATCGCCCGCGTGATCTCGATCGCCGAGGATCCGCGGATCCCGCTGCTCGAGCGCGTCAAGTTCCTGGCGATCTCGGGCCAGACCCTCGACCACTTCTTCCAGGTGCGCGTCGGCGGGCTGAAGACCCAGATCGAAGCCCAGGTCTCGGCGCCCTCCCCGGACGGTCTCGAGCCCCTCGAACAGCTCGAGGCCGTGCGCCCGCGCGTGATCGACTTGATGCGGCGGCAGAGCGACCTGCTCCACAAGGATCTGCTCCCGAAGCTCGCGGAGACGGGCATCGCCATCCACACCTGGGACGAGCTCGATCGCGACACCCGAGCGGAGCTCTCGCGCCGCTTCGACGAGCAGATCTTCGCGGTCCTGACTCCCCTCGCCGTCGACCCCGCCCATCCGTTCCCGTACATCTCGAACCTCTCCCTCAACCTGGCGCTGATGGTCTGTGAACGCGACACGGGGATCCACCGCTTCGCCCGCGTGAAGGTGCCGCCGCTCTTGCCGCGTTTCCTGCCGTGCGGGGCGCCCGGCCATTTCGTCCCGGTCGAGCAGGTGATCGCCGCCCATGCCCAGGTCCTGTTTCCCGGGACCGACATCCTCTCGTCGCAGGTCTTCCGCGTGACCCGAGACGCCGATCTCGCGATCGAGGAGAGCGACGCCGACGATCTGCTGCTGGCCGTTGTCTCGGCCCTGCAACGGCGGCTGCGAACGAACGCCGCCGTGCGCCTCGAGCTGCCGAGCGGCATGTCCGAGGTCGCGCGGAATCTTCTCTCGAGCGAGCTCGAGCTCGAGTCGAGCGATCTCTACTGCCCGAATACCCTGCTCGACCTCGGCGCGCTCTGGTCGCTCTACGCCCTGGAACGACCGGACCTGAAGCACCCCGCGTTCTCGCCCTACACGCCGGCCGCGCTCCGAGCCGACGAGGGCAGCACCTGCGATTTCTTCGCGCGCCTGCGCGAAGGCGACGTGCTCGTCCACCACCCCTACGAATCCTTCGCGACCTCGGTCGAGACCTTCCTCGCCCGGGCCGCGGCGGATCCCGCCGTGCTCGCCATCAAGCACACGCTCTACCGGACCTCGCGGCTCGGCAACGCGAGCGTCAACGCCCTGATGCAGGCGGCGGCGGCGGGCAAGGAGGTCGTGACCCTGATCGAGCTGACCGCCCGCTTCGACGAGGAGGCGAACGTCGCCTGGGCCCGCACCCTCGAGCAGGCAGGCGTCCACGTCGTCTACGGCATGGTCGGACTCAAGGCCCACGGCAAGACAACCCTGGTCGTGCGGCGCGAGGGCGAGGCCATCCGCCGCTACGGCCATATCGGGACGGGCAACTACAACCCCGACACGGCGCGCAGCTACGAGGATCTCGGGCTCTTCACCGCGGATCCGGCGATCTGCGCCGACCTCTCCGAGTTCTTCAACTACCTGACGGCCTACAGCAACCCGCAGGGCTTCCGAAAGCTCTGGGTCGCCCCCCGGACGCTTCGCAGCACCCTGCTGGACCTGATCCGACGCGAGGCGGCGCAGCCCGACGGCCGCATCATCATCAAGGCCAATGCCCTGGCCGATCCGGAGCTGATCGACGCGCTGTACCTCGCCTCCCAGGCGGGCGTCGAGATCGACCTCATCGTGCGCGGCGTCTGCTGCCTGCGTCCGGGCGTGCCGGGCCTGTCCGAGCGGATCCGGGTGCGCTCGATCGTCGGCCGCTTCCTCGAGCATTCGCGCATCTTCCGCTTCGGCAGCGACGCGCGGGGACCGCTCTTCGCGATCGGCTCGGCCGACATGATGACCCGCAACCTCGACCGGCGGGTCGAGGTCGTGACGCCGGTCGAGGATCCCGGGCTCGCGGCTCGCCTCGCGCAGGTCCTCGAATCGTTGCTCGCGGACGACGTGCTCGCCTGGCAGCTCGATGCGAACGGGACCTGGCGGCGGGTCGACGGCCCTCGCGGCGCGAACGCCCAGACGGCGATGCTCGAGGCCGCCGCGCGCCGGGCCGAGCGGCCGGCGCCCCTCGAAGGTGCCGAATCCGTCACGCCTTTCGTTCCCGTTCCGGAGATCACGCGGTAAGCTGGGCCCGACGAGCCGTCGCCGTGCCCCCCCGAGCCGGCTCGACGCACGGGTCGTTAGTTAGCGAGCCCCCCAGCTCGCAGCGAACGGGGGAGGTCGATTTGACGGATTTGTCACCACGGAGGGAAGCCCGGCGCCACTCGGACGCGAAGCTGCGCGTCGCCGTCCTCGACCTGGGGAGCACGTCCTTTCATCTCCTGGTGGCCGACGCGAGCCCGACCGGTCGCATCGAGCGCGTCGTGCGACAGCGCGTGATGCTGCGCCTCGGCGCCACGATCGCCGCTGAGGGCGAGATCCCCAAGGCGATCGCCGCGCGCGCCGTCGAGTCTGCTCGCACGCTCCAGGATCTGGCCGAGGAGCACGGGGCCGAACGCCTGATCCCCGTCGCGACGGCCGCGCTGCGCGACGCCCGCAACGGCGCGGCCCTCGCCAGCGCGATCGCGCGCGAGCTCGGAACGAAGGTGCGCGTGCTCTCGGGTCTCGAGGAGGCGCGATTGATCTTCGGCGCGTTCCGCCGCCGCGTGCCCCTCGGCAACGCATCGGCCCTGGGCATGGACCTCGGCGGCGGCAGCCTCGAGCTCGCGATCGGCGACGACGCGGAAGTCCAGTGGGAGAAGACACTTCCCCTCGGCGTCGCGCGGCTGCACGGCGAGCTCGTCGCCAACGACCCGATGAAGCGCCGCGAGCGCAAAGCCATCGAAGAGCGCGTCGCAGCGCTGATCGAGCCCCATCGCAAGCCGATCCGCACGCGCGGTGCCAGCAAGCAGATCATGTCGGGCGGCACGGCCCGGGCCCTCGCGCGGATCGTCGAGGAGAATGGCGGGGGTCGCGCTGCCAAGGGCGGATTGCGCGTGGCCGCCGACGAGATCGCGCGTCTCGCGGATCGCCTCGCCGAGGCGGATCACGCCGAGCTGCTGCGCATCCCCGGCATGAAACGCAGCCGCGCGGATCTGCTGCCGACCGGCGCCGTCGTCGTCGACGCCGTCATGAAGAGCCTCGCCCTGCCCGACCTCCTGATCTGCGACTGGGGCCTGCGCGAAGGCGTCATCCTCGAAGCGCTCGGCCTCGTCAGCGCTCGGGGGGCAGCCACGTAGCGCCTCATGGCGCCTCGAGCGCCTCCTAGCGCCAGGAGACGCAACAGCGAAGCGGCGGTCGTCCCGCCCTAACGTCCCTCGAACTTCGCGTCCCGTTTCTCCACGAACGCCGCCGTTCCCTCGACCCGATCGTTCGTCGCGAAGACGAGCCCGAATGCGCGCTGTTCCAGCGCGTGGGCCGTGCGCACGTCGGCGTCCTGGCCCTCCTGCATGATCTGCTTCGCGAGCCGCGTCGCCACCGGCGCCCGCGAAGCCGCCGCGCGCGCAGTCGCCAGCGTCCCAGGCATTAGCTCCGCCGGCTCGAAGACGCGGTTCACGAGCCCGATCCGCAGCGCCTCGTCCGCGTCGATCGGCTCGCCCACCAGCACGAGCTGCTTCGCCCAGGCGATCCCGACGCGCCGCACGAGGCGGCTCGTCCCCCCGAAGCCCGGAATCAATCCGAGCTTCGTCTCGGGCTGACCGATCTTCGCCTCCCGCGAAGCGAAGATGAAGTCGCACGCGAGCGCCAGCTCGCAGCCCCCGCCCAGCGCGAAGCCGTTCACCGCGGCGATCGTGGGAATCGGGAGGCTCTCGAGGCGGGCGAAGACACGGTGGGCGAGCAGCGAGAAGAGCTCGGCGTCGAGGGGCGTCATCGTGCGCATCGCGGCGACATCCGCGCCGGCGACGAAGGCGCGCCCCGCTCCCGTTACGACGAGTGCGCCGATCTCCCGGTCTGTCTCGACCCGATCGAGAACGCGCCCGATCTCCTCGATCCCGGCGCGGTCGAGGGCATTCAGCGCCTTCGGCCGGTCGAGGGTGATGAGCGCGACCCGCTCCTGCTTCTCCAATCGAACGAACTCGCTCATGGCCCAACTACTCCCCAGCCAATTCCGCTTCGGCCAATTCTTCCTCGGCCAACGGATCGATCACGGTCGGCGGCGCGTCGTCGACCGCCGTGCGCAGGAAACGCACGCGCCGCCGCACGCTCTCGTCCGCGAGCTGCGCACAGAAATGCCCCTCGCGGAGCACCTCTTCGGGCAGCGGGAGGGCCTCGGGAAGGCAACCCGGCGCCGCCGGCAGCGACGAACCGTAGGGCACGACCTCGACGTATGCGCCCGTCGAGCCGTCGGCGAGGTTGCCGCGCAGCGGCGCCTCCGCGCGGGGAAGTGCCAGACCGCCGTCCTCGATCGCGTCGGGCCAGGCGAGGGGGCCGAGGACGTGGGCGAGCGAGCGGCTCGCCCGGTTCGGGATGTAGGCGTCGGATAGGCCGGCGGTCAGGAGGATGCTCGGGCGCGCGACGGACTTCCCCTCGACTTCGCGTTCGCCGTCGCGGTAGAGCCGCAGGGCATGGAGGTGGGCGTCCTGCCGATCGATCGCGGTCTGGAAGAGCGCGAGGGTGACCCAGAGATCGATCGGGCGGAAATCGCCGAACAGGAAGGGCAGCGCCTTCACGAGACTCGAAGCCGCCTGGTGGAGCGCGAGCTCGGCGAGCCGTGCGCCGCCGACGACGAGCGAAGCCGCGCGGATCCGATCGCTGTAGACGATCAGGGCCTGGCCGTGGATCGCGCCCTGGCTGATGCCCTCGTAGACGAGGGGAAGCGACATGTCGATCTCGGGTCGACCATCGGGCGCCGCGAGCGGGAGGACGTCGACGGACGCGAGCTCGGGCAAAGCCTCGACGAGGGCGAGCTGCTCGCCGAGGGTCACGAGCCAGTCGTCGGGCACGACACCCCCCTTGCGCACGGAGTCGGCGAGCTCGGCGACCTGGCGCACGACGAGCTGGCGCCGATCCGAGCTGCCCGGCGTCTTGCCGCGATTCCAGAGATCCGTGAAGCCGACGACGGCGAATCCCGCCTCGAGAAAGGCGTCCTGACGGCGTGCGCCGATCTCGTCCCGGGCGGAGCCGGGATTGCCGTGCTGATAGAGGAGCAGCGGAGCCGGGGATTTCACGGCGCGCCGTGGGAGCGCCAGCACGAAGCGGAGCGCGTCCCGGCCGACGACCTTCGGCCGACCATCGTCGCCGCGGGCCACCGCCCGCTCGCCGCCCTCGCGCCAGATCGGCGTCGCGAAGCGACCGTGAACGAGGGCCGCGAGGGGACGAGCGGGATCGTCGGCGGCGTCGATGCGCTCGATCTCGATGCGCGGACCGGGCAGCGCCTGCACGGCGGCGAGCAGGGCGAGCGGATCCCGGTCGAGATCGACGAGGCTCCGCACCGTGAAGCGGAGCGCGAAGACCAGATCGTCCCGTGTCCAGGGAATCGCGAGGAATGCGTCCGAGACCTCGAGCGCCGGGGCGAGCTGCTCGGCGATGACGCTGCTCGCGCCCAGCGCGCCCGTCGCCTCCCGGTCGAAGATCGAACGCAGGGGCGCGGGCTCGATCATCGAACGGCCCGCACCCGTCGCGACCCCGCGCCGCATGAGAAGCGCATAACGTCCACCCGGCCGCAGCGGCCGCGCCGGCAGGATCCAGAGCGCGTGATCCTCGACGCCGATCGAGGTGCGATCCCGGCGGAGCACCGCCTCGAAGGGCCAGCGCTCGCCCCGCCCGGGGCTCTCGGGATCGACGTCGACGAGGGCGATCGTCGCCGTCGGATCGAGGGACTCGGCGACGGTGCGGGGAATCGAAGAGGGCTCGATGCGATCGCTGATCGGCACCACGATCGGACCGATCGGACTCCAACCGTCCGCCTGCGAGAGCTCGGAGCGCAGACCCTCGATCACTTCGCGTACGTCGCTGCGGAGCGCCACCGGAAGCTCGAGGCGAAGCCCCGTCGCCGTCGCCGGATCGGGCACCGTCCAGAAATCGTCCGGGATCGGCGCGATCTCGCCGGGATTCGCGCGCCGGTAGAGGACGTAGAGCGACCGGCCCGGCGCGGCACTCGCGCGAAAGGTCGTGAAGCCGATCGATTCGCCCTGCCCCGCTCGCGACCACGCGACGCGGCAGGCGCGCTCGGCGGGCAGGCGATGCTCCGGCTGCACCACGATCCGCCCCTCGCTCGGCCGGTGGACCCGGACCGGGATCGCGATCTCACCGCAGGCCAGCGCGAGATCCGTGACCCCGGCGGCCGCCTTCGCGGGATGGACCCGGAGCTCGGGCCATGTTCCGACCGCGACCGCGTAGGCAGCGTCCGCGGGGATCGATTCGACCCTCGAGTCGGCGGCGATTACCCCCGCATCCGAGCACGCGAGGGGAAGCGCGCACACGAGCGCTGCGACTAGCCCGATCGCGATCGGTCTGGGATATGCTCGAAATCGCGTCTCTCGCGGAATCCGCAGCGGGAATCGCAAAGGAGGCTCCATGGCATCGATCGCCCGCATCGTCTCACTCGCCGCCGCAGCGCTCGCCCTGATCGGACTCGCCGGCGCGAAATTCGGAATCGTCGCGCCGCTGACGGGCTTCCAGGTCTGCATCGGGGGCGCCCTGCTCGGTGGGCTCCTCGCCGTGGTGCTCAGTCTAGTCGGGATCGTGATGACGCGCGGTGGCCGCGATCCCGGCGGTCGACTGAAGGCGTGGACGGGACTCGCGATCGGATTGGGTCTCGTCCTCGTCGTGCTGGCGGGAGCCTCGACGGGGGGCGACGCGCCGCCGATCAACGACATCACGACCGATCTCGCGAATCCGCCGAGCTTCTCGCCGGCGGAGGTGGTCGGCGACTACGCCGGCCGCGACAT
>JANMTD010000195.1:0-2454 GCA_031390075.1 Deltaproteobacteria bacterium
CGGGGCACAGCTCGAGCAGGACTGGGCGCTCACGACGGGCTGGCAGTGGGCCTTCTGACGCGTGCACGGATCGGATTCCTGATCGGATCGATGTTCGGAATCGCCTGGCTCGCGGCGGCGTGCGAGCGGGGGGACACCGCGATCGGCCGCCACTCGGCCCACGGCGTCGTCGAGGACGTCGACCGCGAGAGCGCCCAGGTCCTGATCGACCACGGCGACATCGAGGGCCTGATGCCGGCGATGACGATGAACTTCGCGGTGCCCGACGCGCAGGTCCTGGCGCGCCTCGAGCGGGGGCAGGTGATCGATTTCGAGATCGATTTCACGGGTCGCAGCTACGACGTCGTGGCGTTCGAGGTCGTGGGCGAGGGGGCCTACGATGCGGGCTGGCGCCGCCTCGGCGACGGGCTCGTGCGCTCGAGCCCGGTCCCGGGCTTCGAGCTGATCGATCAGGCGGGCCGGCCCGTCGTATTCGCGGAGCTCGGCGACCTCGTCCTGCTCGTCGACTTCATCTACACCCGCTGCCCCGGCCCCTGTCCCGTCCAGACCTCGCGGCAGGTCGCCCTCCAGCGGCGGATCCCTGCGGCGCTGCGATCCCGGGTTCGCTTTCTCTCGCTCTCCCTCGACCCCGAGCACGATCGGCCGGCTGCTCTCGAGCGTTATGCGACGGAGCGGGGCGCCGACTTCTCGAACTGGTCCTTCCTGACGGGCCCGAGCGAGACCCTCGCCGAGCTCGCGCGCGCCTACGGCGTCGGCTCCCTGCGCAAAGGGGACGGCACGATCGACCACACGCTCGTCACGTTCCTGGTCCACGAGGGCCGGCTCCTCGACCGCTACCTGCCGAAGCCCGGAGAGGACGACCAGCTCTTCGCCGACGTCGTCGCCCTCGCCTCGGCGCCAGCGAAAGCGCCGTGAGCCGGCGTTCTTTCGCCTCGGTTTCGCTCGGCGGGGTCGGCCGCTAGATTGAGCGGCCTGCATGACCGTTCTCGCTGGCTTTCATCCCGCAGTGCGACGTTGGTTCGAGGAGCGATTCCCGGAAGGGCCATCGGCGCCCCAGCGCGCCGGCTGGCCCGCGATCGCCCGCCGTGAGCACACGCTGATCGCCGCGCCGACGGGCTCCGGCAAGACCCTCGCCGCGTTCCTCGTCTGCATCGATGAGCTCTATCGCCGGTCGCTGTCGGGCGCGCGCTTCGGCTGCTCGCAGGACGAGCCCTTCCGATTGGACCCGGAGCCCGAAGCCCTGGCCGCGCGCGATAAGCGCGAGAAGGCGCGGCCGACCGGGGTCGAGGTCGTCTACGTCTCGCCGCTGAAGGCCCTCGCCGCCGACATCCAGGAGAATCTCGCGCGGCCGCTCCGGGAGATCGAGGCGCTGGCGCGCTCGATGGGGCTGCCGGTGCCGGAGATCCGCGTCGCGCTGCGCAGCGGGGACAGCTCGCCCGCCGAGCGCGCGGCGCTGGTCAAATCCCCGCCGCAGATCCTCGTCACGACGCCCGAGTCCCTCTACCTGCTCCTCACGTCGGTGCGGGGGCGCGAGATCCTGCGGCCGGTGCGGACGCTGATCGTCGACGAGATCCACGCGCTGGCCCGCGACAAGCGCGGCGCGCATCTCGCGCTCTCGCTCGAGCGGCTCGAAGCGCTGTGTGATCAATCGCCGACGCGGATCGGTCTCTCGGCGACGCAGCGCCCGATCGAGCGCATCGCGAAGCTGCTGGTCGGCGCGGGGCCTGCGCGCGTCGACGCGAGCGGGGCCCCGCGCTGCACGATCGTCGACATCGGCCATCGCCGGGAGCTCGACCTGGCGGTCGTGCTCCCGGGAAGCGAGCTCGAGGCGGTCGTGTCGGGCGAGCAGATGGGCGAAGTGCTCGCCCAGATCGCCGGCGAGGTCGAGCGCCATCGCACGACCCTGATCTTCGTGAACACCCGCCGCATGGCCGAGCGCCTGGCCCACCAGCTGGCCGAGAAGCTCGGCGAAGAGGGTGTCGCCGCCCACCACGGCAGCCTCTCGAAGGATCGCCGGCTGCGCGTCGAGACGGCACTCCGGGAGGGCCGCCTGCGCGCGCTGGTCGCGACCGCATCGCTCGAGCTCGGCATCGACATCGGCCCCGTCGAGCTGGTCTGCCAGATCGGCTCGCCGCGCAGCATCGCGACCTTCCTGCAGCGCGTCGGCCGCTCGGGGCATTTTCTCGGCGGTCTGCCGAAGGGGAGGCTCTACCCACTCTCCCGCGACGAGCTCGTCGAGTGTGCGGGGCTGCTGCGCGCGGTGCGCGGGGGGCGCCTCGATCGCGTGCATCCGCCGGTCGCCCCCCTCGACATCCTGGCGCAGCAGATCGTCGCGGCCTGTGCCGCGGAGCCGTGGAAGGAAGAGGATCTCTACCACTGCTTCCGCGCGGCGGCGCCGTATGAAGCGCTCTCGCGCGAGACCTTCGACGAGGTCGTCGAGCTCGTCTCGGACGG
>JANMTD010000204.1:0-9633 GCA_031390075.1 Deltaproteobacteria bacterium
CGAGCTCGAGGCCGCCGCCCTCGACCGCGTTCGTCTGCTGGCTCGCGTGCCACTCGCGTTCCCCGACGTAGGCCGCCCAGCGCTCGTCGAAGCGGATGCGCACGTGGGTCGCGGGCTCCGCGACGACGCCGAAGCTCGACGCGGTGTAGGCGTCGAAGTCGAAATTGCCGGGCGTCTCGAAATGCGCCCCGGTCGGGGCGAGGGTCTGGATGCGGTCGACGGCGAAGGTGCGGATCGCGGCCGAGCGGTGGTCGTGACCGATCACGTAGAGGGCGCCGCCGTGGTACCAGACCTTGTAGGGGTCGATGCGCCGCTCGGTCTCCTCGCCACTGCGGCCGCCGCGGTAGCGCATCGAGAGCGTCCGGCGGTCGAGTACCGCCTCGTTGAGCGCCCGGATCGCGTCGCGCGACTCGGCATAACGCTTGTGCGGGCCGGGGAGCACGCGGAAGGCGTCGCGGAACTGCTCGAGGTAGCTCGAGAGATCGGGGCCGAGACCGGCGCGGATCTTGGTCATCGCCGACTGGATCGAGTCGTGGAAGACCGTGCCCTCGAGGCTCTTGAGCAGGTCGCTCGAGAAGGCGAGGGCGAGGAGCTCGTCGGGGGTGAACGGGACCTGACCGAGCTGGAATTGATCGAGGAAGCGGTAGTAGGCCTTGCCGTCGCGCTTCTCGGAGACCACCGGAAAGCCCGCGTACATCAGCGCGTCGAGGTCGCGGTAGACCGTGCGGCGGACGCAGCCGAGCTCTTCGGCGAGCTCGTTGAGACCGACGCCCGCGCGACTCTTGGCCAGGCGCTGGATCAGGAGCCATTGTCGTGCGAGCTGGTCGCCCCGCATCGTCGCTCCTCCTCGGTCGGGAAAGAGGCTCAGTCGGTGAAGAAGGCCGCCAGGTCGGCCTCGCGCGCCTCGGCGTCCTTGTGGCCGATCTCGATCAGGCGGCCCGCGTAGCTCGCGTCGAAGAGCAGATAGGACATCAGATCGGCCTCGCGCGCCGTCGTCCCGGCCCCGGTCAGCTTGCGCAGCAGGTCGAGAAACATCCCGAAATCGAGCTTGGGATCCTCGCGCACGACGTCGGCGGCGAGGCGGCCGAGATCTTCGGAGGGCCGGATCACGAGGTCGTCGATGATCTTCAGCGGGGCGTTCCCCTTCGGCGCCTGGTGCTGGTTGATGCGCGCCAGGAAATCGGACCCGTAGACGTCGCTGCCGGCCCGGATCAGTCCGTTCACGAAATGCAGCCGCGCGACATCCGTCTCGATCGGCGACAGCAGGAGCGCATTCAGCACCTTGCCGAACAGGTACATCGGGTTTCCGAACTCGGCCGTGCGCTCCTGGGCGATCGTCTCGGAGACCGACGGACCCATCGGATGGGTCAGGCCGACCACGAGCACGCGATCGGCGCCGAGGCGCACGGCGGGGGCGAGCGGCGTGTTGAGGCGAAGCCCGCCGTCCGCGTAGTAGCGCGCGCCGACGCGGACCGAGGGAAAGAGCAGCGGGATCGCTGCCGACGCCAGCGCGTGGAGCGGCGAGAGCCGGATCCGCTGCATCCGCACGTTGGCGACACTCGCCCAGGGCGGCAGCTCCGGGCGGTGGGAGTCGCAGAAGACGACGGCGCGGCCGGTCGCGACCTGGGTCGCCGCGATGCAGACCGTGTCGACCTTGCCGCTGCGGACGTTGCGCCGGATGCCGCGCCAGGGAATCGATTGCAGCACGAGGCGCTCGAGGGGCTCGGTGTTGAGCAGACCGTAGAGCCGGTCGGGACGCTGGCCCTCGCGAAGGAGCTGCGCGACCCGCCTCACACCGAGCATGCGCTTCGGGAGCCGCAGGAAGTCCCGGGCTGTGAAGCGGAAGACCTCGTGGACCTTCAGGTGCTGCCAGATCGAGGTGAGGCGCTCTCCTCGCGTCTCGGTCTCGTCGGCGGTCGCCGCCAGGAAGCAGGCGTGGATCGCGCCGACCGACGTCCCGCAGATGATGTCGAAGTCGGGCTGGACGCCGGTCCGCCGCGGCAGCTCGTCGAGGATGAAGCGCAGCACGCCGGCTTCGTAGGCGCCCCGCGCGCCGCCGCCCGAAAGCACGATCGCTCGCCGGGGCCGGGCTCGCCCGGAATCGAAGTCGCTTCGGTCGGCCGCCATGTCCCCCTGACGCCTTCTGGATTAGGAGGCGCTTCGCCTGCTTGATGAGGCGCTTGGCCTGCTGGATCAGCCCGCTTCGCCTACTGGTTCACGCGCTCCGAGTACTCGCCCGTCCGCGTGTCGACGCGCAGCATGTCGCCCTCTTTTATGAAGAGCGGGACCTGGATCGTCGCTCCGCACTCGAGGGTCGCGGGCTTGCTCGCCCCCGAGCTCGTGTCGCCCTTCACGCCGGGATCGGACTTCACGACGCGGGCCACGATGTAGTTCGGGAGCTGGATGTTGATGGGCTTCCCGTTCCAGAACAGCACATCGACTTCCATGTTCTCGAGCATGAACTCGATCTGCTCGCCGATCACGGCGGGCGGGATCGGGATCTGGTCGTAGGTCTGCTGGTCCATGAAGACGAGGTTCTCGCCCTCCTGGTAGAGGTACTGCATCGACTTTTCCTGGATGTCGGCGACCTCGATCCGCTCACCGGAACGAAAAGTCCGATCGATCGTGCGGCCGTTCAGCAGGTTCTTGACCTTGGTCCGCACGAAGGCCCCGCCCTTGCCGGGTTTCACGTGCTGGAAGTAGACCATCGTGAACGGATTGCCGTCGAGGATGACCTTGAGGCCGTTGTGGAACTGCGAGGTGTCGGTCATGGATGCCATCGGATAATCCTGCCTTGCGCGGGCGCCGAGCATAGCCTTTGAGCCTCGAGCCGCTAGAAGCGAACGGTGCCGTGCCCCGATCGGTCGGGCGGGGAGCGGGGTTGAGGCGCGATCGGGCTTCAGGCCGCGGTCCACCGCCGACCTCGCCCGGTCGCGGATCCGAGACTAGTCTCGCTGTGAGAGGGGGACGTGGAAGCATGAGCATCGATCCCGAGCGCGTGCCGGTCGTCGTGGGAGTCGGGCAGGCGATCGAACGCGACGGCATCGTCAGCGTGGTCGCGCTCGCGCACCGCGCCGCCCGCGCGGCGGCGACGGACGCCCCCCGACTCCTCGATCGGATCGACCGCATCTCGTTCGTGGCGCCTTCGTTCTCCCGCGCGAGCACCGCACCGGCGAGCGAGCTCGCGGCGGAGCTCGGACTCGACGGCGTCGCCTGCGAGGTCTCGACTGCGGGCGGGAACAGCCCGCAGTGGTTGATGAACCGAGCCTGTGCAGAGATCGCCGCGGGGCGCCTCCGGACGACGCTTCTCTGCGGCGCCGAGGCGACGCGGTCGCTGCGATTGGCCGAGCCGGGAGCCGACTTTCTGCGCGTCTCGAATTCGGATCCGGGCGCCGCGGCCGGTCCGGCGGATCCCGTCGTGGGAACCCCCCTGCACGGTTTGCTCGAAGCCAGCGAGATCAAGGCGCGACTCGTCCGGCCCGCCGATCTCTACCCCGTCTTCGAGAGCGCGCTGGCGGCGCGCGCGGGGGCGACACCGGCCGAGTGGCGCGGGCGGCTCGGCGCCTTCCTCGCCCGCAGCTCGGCGGTCGCCGCGCACAATCCCTTCGCCTGGTTTCGCGAGCCGTACACCGCGGAAGAGATCGCGACACCGAGCGCCGACAATCGACTCACGGCCGAGCCCTACACCAAGCGCATGAACAGCTTCGCCCAGGTCGATCTCGGGAGCGCGCTGCTCGTCACGACGCTCGCGCAGGCGACCGCGCTGGGTCTGCGGGATCAGTGCGTATTTCCCTGGGCGGGTGCCAGCAATCGGGACGTGGCGCCGACGCGGCGTCCGGACCTGGCGGCGTCCCCGGCGATCCGAGCGGCCGGGCGCGCGTGCTTCGAAGCGGCGGGAATCGGTCTCGACGAGATCGACTGCTTCGATTTATACTCGTGTTTCCCGATCGCCGTCGAGGTCGGTGCCGCCGAGATCGGCCTCGCCCTCGACGATCCGCGCGGGCTGACGCTGACGGGTGGCATGTCCTACTTCGGCGGCCCCGGCAACAACTACACGAGCCACGGCATCGCGGCCGCGGTCCTCCGCCTGCGCGAACGGGGCGACTTCGCCTACGTCTCGGGCAATGGCGGCTATCTCTCGAAACACTCGCTCGGGATCTACGCCGGGGAGCCCCGCGGCTCCGGTCCCGCCTTCGTGCTCGCCGACACGGATCGTGCCCAGGCCGAGATCGACGCCGCGGCCCTCCCCGTGACCCTCGAAGCGGAAGGCGAAGCCCGTGTCGTCGGGGGCACCGTCATCTACGGCCGCGAGGGCCAGGTCGAGTCCGCCCCCGTCATCGCAACCCTCCCCGACGGCCGCCGCATCGCCGCCCGCGCCGCCGACTCAATCCTGCAAAGCCTCGCCGGCCGCTCCCTCGTCGGCCAAACCATAAGAGTCACCGGCGCCAATCCCCCCACCTACGAATGAGCGGAAGCCCATCGATCAATTTCGGTCGAGGCACGCCCCTCGCGAAGCGCAAACACACCGAGTGACCCGGTCGGGCCTCTCCGCGCGAATCGGAGTGACCGGCGCGCAGCAAGGCGACCGCACTTTGGTCAGCGGGAATGACGCGTCCGGTCCGACACTGAGCGTGGCGTGGTCCGCCCGGGGCACCTGGCACGACATCCGCCACCCGAGAGTCGCGTCTCGTTAGGCGCCAGGCTTCTCGATGCGCTGCCGCGCGATGAACCCTTTGCGGAGGCTGTCGATCGCTTCCCCGGATTCGGGGTCGACCTCGAGGAACTGGACGCCGCCGATGCGCACGCCGTCCGAGCCTTCGCCGGCCTTCCATGCGACACGGCAGCCGAGGGTGACCGGGCGTCCGTCGACCTCGAAGGAGACGCTGCCGAGCTCGCCGATCGCGCCGAGATCACCGCCGGACAAGCAGACGCCGCCGAGTCCGATGTCGCGGATCGTCGCGTCGCTCTTGCGACCCTGGATCTCGAGCCGGGCGGGCAGGCTCGTCGGGACGCGCAGGTGGTAGCGGAGCTCGAAGGGATCGCGCTCGAAGAGCACGCTCGAGAGGACGAAGCGGATCGCCTGGCTGGAGGGCTCGTCAAAGAGCTGCCAGCGCGCGCCGTGGAAAGCGAGGGCCGCGACGACGCGTTTCGCGGGCTTCGGCCCGACGGGCACCAGACCGGCGGGCTTCACGCCGAACCGCTGCGCCATGCTCGAGACGCGCTCGAGCGGGGTCGCCGTCGAGAACAGCACCGCCACGATCTTGCCCCCGGCGTCGCGGGCCATGAGCTGGGCTTCGTCGATGTCGTTCGCGTAGTGGACGCCGAACTCGCTGCCCATCAGATCGAGGGCGAGGCGTTGCAGCTCACCCGTCGGGCTGTCGAGCAGGAGAATGCGGCGTTCGATTTCCACGGCGTGTCCATCGGTTCTCCCCACGCCCGTCCTGAGCCCGGGCAGAGCGGGTATTCGGGCGGCTCGGGTGAAGCATCGAGCAGGTCGTGAAATCTCCCGCCCATAAGTCGCGACCGGCGTGGCGCACGGGATGCGAAGGGCTCGCCCTCTTCGGCGGGCGGAGCTGCGATTCGAACAAGTCGGCATGGGCAACCGCTACGCAGTAGCGGACTCCAGCGCGCTCCAGTTCTCCACGATCCGCACGCCAGCGACCGTTCGATGGTGCGGACAACCGATATGGGCGTGCGCCCCACGGGCTTGGGGTTTGGGGCGATTGCCGCCTCGGGACGGCTTGATGCGCGCGAGCAGCGCGGCCGAACCGGTCTCTCAATCGCTCTCGTGCCCGCGTGGACTGGGTACACGAGTCGAACCGAGCGCATGGACGCGACAGTCTCGTGCGAGCTCAGCTCACCCCACCGGTCCCGGCGGAGCCCCAGCCGTCGCCGACTACGCCCGCCACGAGCCCGAGAAGACCTTCCTTCATGAGGTCATTCGCGCGGAGCGCTTCCCGTTCCTCGCCGGCGCTCACGCGGCAGGCGCCCCGGTCGCCCGCTTCGTCGAACGCGAGATCCGCGCGTACCTCGAGTGCGTGTTGCTCGCCCACGGCTTCCTGCGGGTCCACTGCGACGCATGCGGCCACGATCGCCTCGTCGCCTTCTCGTGCAAGGGCCGCGGATTTTGCCCCTCCTGCGGCGGTCGTCGCATGGCCGACACCGCGGCGCACCTCGTCGATCGGGTCCTGCCCGAGGTACCGATCCGGCAATGGGTCCTCACGCTTCCGTATCCGCTCCGCTGTCGCTGCGCCTGGAATGCGAAGCTCACGAGCGAGGTCTTGCGCGCCTTCCTGCGTGCGGTCTTTGCGGAGCATCGGATCCGGGCGCGACGCCTCCTCGGGATCCACCAGGGTCAATGCGGCTCGGTCACGTTCATCCAACGCTTCGGATCAGCCATCAACCTGACGCCGCACTTTCATACGCTCGTACTCGACGGCGTCTACGCTGGGCCGTCGCATCGCCCCGGAGACTTCGTGGCTCCTCCTCCTCCCCCCCGCGGTCCGCCGCTGGGGCCAGCGAACGAGACCGATCTGGGGCCCGTAGTAGGCCGCAGCGCGTTTGAGCCGACGTTGGCGGAAGCGCATCGGGATCCGGGCTTCGACTTCGACCAGTCGCCGGTAGAAGATCGTTTCTCGAGCGAGGACCGTTGATCGATCGGTTCCGGAGACGCTTCGAACGCCGAAGGCGATGGGCATGGGATCACCTCGCCCACGGCAGGGCAACCCCGAGGGCGTCAGCAGGTCGACCGGCCAGCGGTCGGCGGGAAAGCTTGAATTTGCCCCCCGGACGGCGTCGGGGTGGGTCAGGTGACATAATGGAAGTTGGCGGCGGTGCGGAAAAGCCCGCTTGGATGTCCTACGCGCCACGCTCTGCTGGGCGCGTTCTCGCAAGGGTCGTTGGGGAATGTTGTGCAAGACTCGTCGTGCGAGCCTGAGACGGGCGATCCAGTCCGTCTACGATTGGTGTCGTCGCTATCGGCACTCTTCGGTGAAGGTTCAGCACGCAGCGCGTACGAGGCGTATCCAAGGTCACTTCAACTACTTCGCGGTGAGTGGCAACTTCCGAAGTCTGCAACTCGTCCTCGGGCAGGCGAGGCAGTCCTGGTACAAGTGGCTCTGTCGTCGGAGCCAGAAGAATCGCCTCAGCTGGGCGCGGTTCACGGATCTGCTTCGTGACTTCCCGCTCCCGCAGCCTCGGATCACAGTTCGAATCTGGGGCCCGTAACCACGAGCCGCATCCGCGGAGGAGCCGGATGGTGAAAATCTCCTTGTCCGGATCTGGCGAGGGCCCGGGGTCGGGGACGGCCCCGGGCTACTCTACACACCCCACCTGCATAACGAACGGCAACAGCCAGATGTATCACTCCTCCGATCTGTTGCGCTGCGTGACCGAGAGCGGATTCAAAGTGGTGGAGGATCACGATCGGGTGGGGCTTTACCACACGCTCCTGAAATATCGGAAAGCGTGAGTGCGAGTCAGGCGCACGCGGACATCCCGCCCTGATAGATTTGCCCCGTGCGGCACTGTCCCTACACTGATAGGCAACATGCTTTCGCCTTTGTCTTCTACCGGACTCGACGAGCGTCTTGTCGCCGACTGGGCGGGTGTCCAGCTACCCGACGCGTGGCCGGATCGACTGCGCTGGCAACGCTTGACGCATCCGCTGCGGATCGCGAGTGCGGTGCTGCGCGGCAGGGCCGGTCGCGTGGTGCTGCCGGAGAACCTCCCAGGCTCCGCCGCGTTGCCGAAGTACCTGTTGCAGGAGTTTCACAATCTCCCGAACGGCAACTATTCGAAGTCGGTCACGCGCGGTTATGCGCGAGCGTTCGACGCCTTGATGCTCGGGACGATGAACAGCGCGTGCGGCGAGGTCGCGGAGCGGTTGCGCGGTGCGACGCGCGCGCTCGACATCGGATCGGGCGCCGGGCGCCTTGCACGAGCGATGCTTCGCGCCGACATTGCGCAGGTTTTCGCGCTGGAACCGTCGCCATACTTGCTGCAACTGGCCGCGCAGGCCAGCCCCGATGTCGTGTGCGTGCAGGGTGTGATCGAAGCGAGCGGACTGCCGAACGCGCACTTCGACGCCGCGGGCGCGTGCTTCGTGTTCCACGAGATTCCGCCGCGCTACGCCGACGCTGCGCTCGACGAACTGCATCGCATCCTCGTTCCCGGAGCGCGGCTCGTGCTCGTGGAGCCCTCGCCCGAGCAGTGGTCCGCCTCGCGTCGCGAGATGTGGCGCAGGTACGGCTGGCGCGGCCTCTACTTCAGCGAACTCGCGCGTCATGCTCACGAACCGTTTGCCGGTGCGTGGCATAGCCGCGATCTTGTGCAGTGGTTCAGTGCAGGCGGATTTCGCCTCGAGGAAGATCGCAATTCGATGCCCTGGCGAATGTTGGTTGCGACGCGCGTGTAGTCCGGAGACTACGCCGCCTGGAGTTTCGTCAGCCGCGCGGCCCCCGGACGGCGTCGGGGTGGGTCAGGTGACATGATGGGACTTACCGGCGATCTCGAAAACGCCTCTTTATCTTCCTACTCCCTCCGGTCACCTCCGCCGGCATCTGGAGGATGTCGCCTCCATGGCGCGGATGTCGGCCTCGATCTGCTCCAGCGGGTGCGGCGGGGGTATGGCGGTAGACATAGCGGTTGAAGTTGATTGCCCAAGCGTCCGTGATGTTTCGAGCGGGTGTCGGCGTGCTCGCGATGCTGTCAGTGATGAAGGGATGCGTGGGACGCGGAGAATTCCGCTGCTCGCGGAACGACTACCCGTGCCATCGGGTAGCGTTAGGAATTAGGAGCCGATTTCTTCTCGTCCGGTTCGTCTTGCGATGAAAACGCGATCGAATTCGCTCGTAAGAACTCAGCCAAGAACTCAGAGCCTGGGAAGATATCGGCGACCGACAGCGCGCAGTCGCCGACGGGCTAGATGCAAGGCGCGACGACGAGTCCTATCGAGATATGGAGAGGAGGAGCAACGCCGCAGATGGCCCGTCGCCGCAAGCGATGCGACCGAGCCGATATCTTCACAGGCTCTCAGTCGGGATTGCTCCTTCAACACCCTGCCAGCCGGTACTGAGAAAATAAAGACGTTCGCTTATTCGGGCGACCGGCTGCCGACTCGGGTCAGCAACGGCCCCGAGTGCATCGTCGGGACCACGCAGGCCGAGCAGCTACAACTGGGTCACGCCTGCGAACGCAAGTCGACGAACTCTGGGTGCCGAGGTAGCGGGTCGATCACAGCCGCCACCCACTCAGGCAGCGCGCCATACAGCTTGCGCACCTTGCCATCCTGGGTCCGCGCGCAAAGCCTCGCCTCGATGCCGTCAAGCGAGTTGTCGAAAACGTAGACGCGCTGCGCGATCGAGATGGCGAGCGGCAGGTTCGCCAGCGAACGCTCGTAGCGACCCACGATCTTCTCGATGGGAACACTGTGGCCGCCGCGGATGACACGATCGGCTACACGCGATGCGTTGATGCGAGGATCACGCGTGCCGATGTAGAAGAGGCGAACGAAGTAGCTGGCCCGTCGAGCCCGGTCGATGAAGTCGACTTTGTCGGGTGCGGAGAACACGGTCTCGAACGCAATTCCAGCTCGTTGCGCGAGCAGTTCCTCTCGGCGCGCCTCGACCCAGC
>JANMTD010000236.1:0-3477 GCA_031390075.1 Deltaproteobacteria bacterium
GGATCGGGGTCGTTGGCGGCGGGTAACGCGAAGATCATGTTGAAGTGCATACCGAGGAGCCGGTCGGCGTAGGCCTCGCCCAGGCGGCGGGTCACGATGGCGCCCCAGTCGCCGCCCTGGGCGACATAACGGTCGTAGCCGAGCTGGGCCATGAGCTCGGCGCGGCGTCGACGACCCGGTGCACGTCGAAGCCCGCCTGGTTAGTCGGGCCCGAGAAGCCGTAGCCGGGCATCGAGGGCACCACGACGTGGAACGCGTCGGCCGGGTCGACGCCGTGGGCCGTCGGGTCGGAGAGCGGACCGAGCACGTCGAGATACTCGACAAACGAGCCGGGCCAGCCGTGGGTCAGGAGGAGCGGGGTTGCGTGGGGATTGGGGGAGCGGACGTGGAGGAAGTGGAGGCTTTGCGTTCCGGGGCAACAGGGGTGTAGGGCCCTCGTCTGCGAACCCGCGACCCCGTGGGCGTCGGCAGAGCGGCCGCGGCCGGATCAACGGAAAAGCTTGAATTCGCCCCGCCTTCGGCAGTAAGGTGATCCGGGGCGGGCCGTGGGGCCAGAGTCGACCCCGACGGACGTTTGGGCAATGAGCATCTAAATACCTACGCGCCACTTCAACCGACAGAGGAACTCCCGTGAAGCTCTCCCTGCTCTTTCCTGAAACGAGCAACGTATTCCGCGCCATATCTCGCATCGAGCAGCTCGAGGCCCTCGGCTTTCACTCGGCGATGATGGGGACTGCCTTCGGTTTCGATCCGATCACTACCTTCGCGCTCGCGGGCCAGCACACCGAGCGCATCCTGCTCACGACGGCCGTCGTCCCGACCTACTCGCGTCACCCGATTGCGATGACGATGGCGGCGGCGACCGCCCAGGCGGCATCGGCAGGCCGCTTCCGGCTGGGGCTCGGTCCCAGTCATCAGCCGATCGTCGAGCACATCTACGGGCTCCCCTACGAGCGGCCCGTGCGCCACATCCGCGAATACCTGACGGTGGTCGGTGAGCTATTGCACAAGGGCACGACCAACTTCAAGGGCGAGATGATCCGAGCGCGCACGCAGCTCGGGGTCGAGGGTGCAAAGGACACGCCCGTGCTGATGTCCGCGCTCGGAGAGCAGATGTGTCGCACGGCCGGGCAAGTCGCGGACGGTGTCCTGCCCTGGCTCGCACCGCCCGACTACGTCGCGAACACGATCGCACCCGCCGTCCGGGCGGGAGCCGCCAAGGCGGGTCGCTCCGCGCCGCCGATCATCGCCGAGACCGCGTGCGTGCTCTCTTCAGACCGCGACGAAGTGCTGACTGCCGTGCGCCAGAACATGGGATTTTATCTCGCGATGCCCGCCTACTGCGCGCTCTTCCAGCGTGCCGGCCTGATGGATGCGTCGTGGACGGCCGAGCAAGGCTGGACCATGGAGATGATCGACGCCGTCATTCCCTGGGGCCGCGCCGAGGATCTCGCCGACGCAGCGAAGCGCTACCTCGCGGCGGGCGCCGACGAGGTCGTTTTCTCGCCGGTCGGCGCCGGTTCGGATCCGACGGCTCACTACGAACGAACCATCGAAGTGCTCGGCGAGATCGCGCGCCAGTAGTTGGCCGGGTCGCTCAGACCAGGCTGCGCTGCGCCGCCTGCATCGCAGCGCCCGCACCTCGCAGCTGCGCCGCGATCGCGTCGAAGCGCTGGCTCAAGGACGACGCGAACTCGGGATGCGTGAAGATGAAGGCCTCGTCGGCCTCGATCGCGGCGAGTACCCGCGGACCGAGCACGGCCGGGTCGCCGCCGTGCGGCGACGTTGCGTCGTCGCCCCAGATCGCTGTCTCGTAGGGTCCGGGACAGAGCGCCGAGACCCCGATCGCGTGCGGCGCGAGTTCGGCGCGCAGAACTTCGGACAATCCGACCACCGCGAACTTGCTAGTCGTATAGGGCGCGTTGCCCGGCGATGGAAAGAAGGCAGCCATCGAGGCGGTGTTGACGATATGCCCCCCGGCGGCGTCGTCGATCATCTGCTGCGCGAAGGCGCGCACGCCGTGAACGACGCCGTGCAGGTTCACGCCGAGGATCGCATCCCAGCGATCGCCCGGTACGGCGACCGCCGGCCGGCCGACGTCACCCCCGACCCCGGCATTGTTGCAGAGCACCGCCACCCGGCCCAGCTGTTCGCGCGTGCGCGCCGCCAACGCGGCAACCTCGTCGTAGCGCGAGACGTCGCACTGAACAGCGATGGCGCGTCCGCCCGAGCGCGCGATCTCCTCGGCGAGCGCGGCTGCTCCGGCCAGGTCGCGATCCGCGATCGCGATCGCCATGCCTGCACCGGAGAGTGAGCGGACGAGCGCGCGCCCGATGCCGCTCGCGCCGCCCGTCACGACGGCGATCCGGCCCCGAAGCTGCTCGATCTTCATCCCCGATCTCCTCTCTCATCGTGGCTGCGTTGCCAGATGCCGAATGGACCGCTCAGTTTGTCGCGGCCGCGGCCAATGTCAGGCGTTCGATGAACTCGACCATGTACCGGCGAAGCTGCGGCGGCGCCGGCGGGTAGCCGTGCACCGCGAGTGGCGTCAAGCTCGAAGGATCGATCTCTAGCCACTGCCCGCCGGTGGGAGCCGGCCCTGCCGGCATGCCTTCGATGCAATCGATGTGGCGGCCCCGGTCGAAGGCCTCGAGCGCGAGCCGGCTCAGATCGCGCAGCACGACGTTCGCGTCGCGCGCTTCGAGCTCGTACACCGCCATGTATGGTGCAGCCCCCGGGCTCGGAAGTGCGTTCGAGAAACGACGCGCGCTGATGAAGCCGGGCGCTCGGCTCAGATCGGGCAAATGCGTGTGGCTGTACCAGCGGTTGAACTCGAGCTCGCGCGCAGGATCGGTACAGCGGCTGAACAACACCTGGAGGATTCGCGGCATGGGAGCGCCCCCGCTAGGTCTAGAGATCGTCCGTGCGGCTGTGCCGCCGACCCGGGGCATGTTCGATCAACTCGACGACGTTGCGGTCGGGATCGAGACAGCAACAGACGCCACGCAGGCCCAGCGCATCATCCGGCCCGATCAGCGTATTGGTGAACTCGACGCCGCGCGCCTGCAGCGCCGCATAGGCGCGCGCCACGTTGCGCGTGCGGAAGGCGAGGATCTGCGGAATCCGATCGGGGCCGGTGGGTGGCCAGAAGCGCGGCTCGGTCCATTCGACGAGACCGATGATGGGGCCCTCCGGATCACTCGCCAGCACCATCAGCGCTCCGCGCCCCTTGGCGCGCTGCATCCCGAAGTTGGTCGCGACGAAATCGGGCGAGACCGCGTTTCGTCGATCGTGTAGCACGATGAACCCGAGCTTTTGGTAGAACGCGATGGAGCGATCGAGATCAGTGACGTTGACGACGGTGTGGTAGAAGCAATCGACGCTCCAGTCGTCACCTTCGCTCGTTTTTCTCCCGCCGCTCGGCTCGTTCATTGCGCTCATGTGAGATCCTCCACGCCCCCGCGTGCCGAGACCGTT
>JANMTD010000246.1:0-1567 GCA_031390075.1 Deltaproteobacteria bacterium
TACGTCCTGAACCGGCTCGACCCGGAGACGACGGTGCAGCTGCGCTACGAGTTCGGCGCAGCCTGGGTCGACGAGGATTCGTTCATGCGCATGCAGCTCGCCGAAGCGGGCCTCTCGCATACCTGGGAGGAAGCGGGGACCACGGTCCTTGTCGCCGACCTGCTCTGGAACGACCTGCGGTTCCCGACCCGCGACGTGCTCGACGGTCCCGGGACGGTGGGCGGGGATTGCGATGATCCGGCTCCCGGCATCCCGGCGCCGCAATGCGGTCCCGTCGGTGTCGACGAAGGTCACGAGCGAGATCGTGACGGCCTGGGCTTCGGCACGGCGATCGAGCACCGCTATTCGCTCCCGCTGCCCGACTCGACCGGTGCGTTCCTCGACGCAGTCTGGCTCGGCGGGGGATACCGCTTCCGCTACTTCGACTCCCAGGGCAGTGAGTGGAAGCACATGAGCCACGTCCTGACCGCGGGGCTCGAGTTCCACTTCTCGCACGGGTTCAGCCTCACCACGCGGGCCGGCTACGATTTTCGGGATTTCTCGAATCCCTCGACCTTCCCCGACCAGGAGATCGTCGATCGGGAGTACCGCCTATCGGGTAGCGACCGCCGCGAGCACGAGATCACCTTCAGCGCCGAGCTCGCGAAGGAGATCTCCGAGACGGTCTCGGTCAGCACGCGCTGGTCGTACCTCGACAACGAGTCGAATCGGCGCGTCTACGACTACACCCGCAACATCGTCGGGGCTTATGTGAACGTCCGTTTCGATTGAGGCCTGCGCGGCATAAGGAGCAATGAGAATGGCGAAGACAGGAATTTCCCGGGGCATGCGAGCGCTGATCTGGATCCTGGCGGTGCAGCTGATGGCGACCGGGGCGCTGGCCGAGAATCCGACCGGGGCCCCTGCGGACGGCCCGACATCGGTTCCGGCGGGGCCCGCCTTCGATCGCGCCTTCTCGCCGACGGCAGCGTCCGAGGTCGCGGGCGGAGCGCTCGCGGGCAAGGTCGTCGATCGCTTCGCGCCGCCGGTCGCGGCGCCGATCGAGACGCGCTCGCCGGGGCAGCCCCTGGCCCAGACCACAGGTCCGCTCCTGCGCCCCTGCGACACGCCCGGATCCGGCTGTCGCAATCCCTCGCCGGTCACGACGCAGGTCGTCGTGCCGCCGATCGTGCCGGGCACGCGGCCGCCGCGAGCGAATCGCTAGCCCTATTCCTGCTCTGCCCGAGGCCGGAGCACGCTATACCCTGCGCCCGGCGACGCGTGACGGCAGACGTCGCCCTGCGTCGCAGGGACGAAGGCCATGCGTTTCGACGAGTATCCCTACGACGTGGTCGCGGCGCTCTACGACGAGCTCGCCGCGCTCTACTCATTGGGCCGGATCCGGCGCTCCAAGGAAGTCCAGCTCGCGGCGATCGCGAAGGGGGATCGCGTGCTCTACGCCGGGGTCGGCCGGGGGGCCGACGCGCTGCTCGCGGCCCGCTTCGGCGCCCGGGTTACGGCGATCGACCTCTCGTCCCATATGCTCGCCCGCTTCGAGCGCCGACTCGCCCGCGAAGGCCTCGAGGCC
>JANMTD010000250.1:0-8413 GCA_031390075.1 Deltaproteobacteria bacterium
CGGGCAAGACCGCCGTCGTGACCGGCGTCTCCGCCGGACTCGGCGTCGAGACGGCGCGGGTGCTCGCGAGCCGGGGGGCGAAGGTCGTGTGCGTCGCTCGCGATCAGGCGAAGACGGAGAAGTCGGTCGCCGGACTCCGCGCGGAGAATCCGAAGGGCGACTTCGAGATCGCGCTGCTCGACCTATCGGACCTCGAGTCCGTTCGCCGCGGCGCCGACGACATCGCGAAGCGCTTCGCGAAGATCAATTTCCTGATCAACAACGCGGGCGTGATGGCATGTCCGCTCGTCCGGACGAAGGAGGGCCTCGACCTCCAGCTCGGCACCAACCATCTCGGCCACTACGTGCTGACCGCCCGCCTGCTCCCGCAGATCCTCGCCGGTGCCCCGGGCCGCATCATCAATCTCTCGAGCGGGGGCCACCGCATGTCGCCGCTGCGCGTCGCCGACCCGCTCTTCGAGAAGGATCCCTACGACAAGTGGGCCGCCTACGGCCAGGCGAAGACCGCGAACATCCTGTTCAGCGTATTCCTCGACGAGCGCTTCAAGGGTCGCGGCGTCCGCTCCTTCGCGGTCCATCCCGGCGCGATCCATACCGAGCTCGGCCGCCATCTGTCCAAGGACGACTTCAAGGCCATGATGGGCAAGCGTGCGCAGGCGGAGCCGATGAAGTTCAAGCTCGTGCCCCAGGGCGCCGCGACCTCCGTCTGGGCGGCGACGGCACCGGAGCTCGAGGGCAAGGGCGGCGTCTACTGCGAGGACTGTGGCATCGCCGAGCCGATCAAGTCGCCCGACGCGTCGATCGGGGTCATGCCGTGGGCCCTCGATCGCGAAGCGGCGAAACAGCTGATCGCGCTCAGCGAGAAATGGTCCGGACAGGCGCTTCCGGCCTGATCGCGAACAGATCCCGCAGCCGGACCCGGGCCTCGTCGCTTCCGCCGGCTCGTTCGTCGAGGTGGGCGAGGCGGAGCTCGTGGACTCCCACGAGCCAGCACTCTTCTTCTGGGAGCGACTCGAGCGGGGGACCGCCTTCGAGGTTGAGCGGGCAGATGTCCCGGCGCTCCTCGATCTCGTCGTCTTCGTCCTCGAAGTAGATCCGCAGCGGTAGCCCCTGCGAGCGGCAGACGAGGGGCCGCTCGGTGTAGACGCGGCAGGCGCCTTCGCCGTCGAGGAACGCGCAGGCGCCGACCGGATGCGGTGTACCCGCCGCGAGCAGCTCCGGATGGGCGCGGCGGATCCGCTCGGCCTCGATCTGCGTGACCGTGAGCTCGTCGACGCAGCAGGCATGGCAGCCGCGGCGACACTGGAGACGGTCGGCGTGGACGGCGGCCAACGCGCGGGTCTCGCGCTCGACCTCGTCGTGGAGGGCGACGAGATCGTGCTGGGCCTCTTCTGCGCGCTCCTTGCCTGCGGTCATGTCGGCGGTCCTTCCGAGCTCCCCTTCGCCGCGGGGTGTGAGCGCGGTATCGTCGGGGCTGGCCGAGGAGCCCGACATGCCGCTCCAGACGATGCTTCACGAGAGCGCGATCCAGGTGATCGACTACCGCTGCACGGCGGCGCCCGGCGACGTCTCGTTTCCCGAGATCCATCGACTCGACTCGCTCTCCTACGTTCGCAAAGGCAGCTTCGGTTGTCGCGTGCGCGGCGAGAGCTACGAGCTCGTGGCCGGCTCGGTCATGGTCGGTCATCTGGGCGACGAATTCGTCTGCACCCACGACCACCATCTCTCCGGCGACGAATGCCTCTCCTTCCAGCTGACGCCCGAGCTCATCGAGACGATCGGCGTCGACGCGAAGACCCTCCGCGTCGGATGCCTGCCCCCGCTGCCGGAGCTGATGGTGCTCGGCGAGCTGGCGCAGACGGCGGTCGACGGGGGCTGCGACGTCGGACTCGACGAGCTCGGGATGACCTTCGCGGCGCGCTTCGCGGCGGTCGTCTCTGGACGGAGTCGGCCTGCGACCCGGGCCGGGGCCCGGGATCGCCGGCGCGCGATCGAGACCGCCCTCTGGATCGACGCCCACGCCGACCAACCGATCGACCTCGAACGATCGGCGCAGCAGGCGGGCCTCTCGTCGTTCCATTTTTTGCGGGCCTTCAGCCAGGTCCTCGGCGTCACGCCACACCAGTATCTGATCCGCGCCCGCCTGCGCCGGGCCGCGCGGCTGCTGAGCGAAGAGGACCGCTCGATCACAGACGTCGCCTTCGACTCGGGCTTCAACGACCTCTCGAACTTCGTGCGGACCTTCCACCGGGCCGCCGGCGTATCCCCCGGGCGCTTCCGCGCCGCCGCGCGCGGAGACCGCAAGATTCTCCAAGACCAGCTCTTCGAGTCCGCCTAGCCTGACCTCCATCCGCCATCCACCAATCGGAATGGGCGGGATCCAAGGAGGCTTCATGGCATCAGTTCACCGCGAAATCGAGATCTCTGTCCCCGCAGCGCATGCATGGGATGCACTGCGCGACGTCGGCGCGCTTCACACGCGCCTCGTGCCCGGCTTCGTGATCGACACGAAGCTCGAGCCCGGTGCGCGACTCGTGACCTTCGCCAACGGACGCGTCGTCCGCGAGTGGATCGTCGACGTCGACGACACCCGCCGCCGGGTCGCCTGGTCGGTGAAGGACGAGCCCTTCCAACACCACAACGCCTCGGCCCGGGTCTTCTTCGGATCCGAAGGAGCCGGGCAAACGCGTTCGGGTCGCCAAGAAGGCTTCGCCGCCCAAGCGGCGGCGCAATACGGGAAGCTGAGGCGCGAGATGCGCTGTCGCACTAACGTCTGACTCCGTGGGCTCCGAGATCAGCGCCGCGACGTCCTTCGATGAGGTCGGCGATCTGTACGATCGCTATCGGCCGGCTTACCCGGATTCGTTGTATACCGACCTCATTTCGCTCTCCGGCTTTCGAGCCCATTCGTGGGCACTCGAGATCGGGAGCGGTACGGGCATCGCCACGCTCCCGTTCGCTCAGCGGGGATTCTCGATCCTGTGCCTCGAGCCGGGATCGCGACTGGCGGCAATCTCGCGGCGGAAGCTGGCCGCGTTTCCCGGCGTCGAGGTGGTCGAGGAGACGTTCGGAAGCTGGATAGGAGAGCCGAGCCACTTCGATCTCGTCTTCTCGGCGCAGGCATTTCATTGGACCGAGCCGACGACCCGATTCCAAAGGGCAGCCGACACGCTGAAGCCTCACGGATGGCTCGCGCTATTCGGCCACGTCCCGTCCATCTCAAATCCACAGATTCGCAGCGCCCTCGACGAGGCCTATGCGCGCCACGCGCCGACGATCGCCGGCACATGGCCGATGTCCTGGTACGCCCTCGACGGGCCGATCCCGGGGCTCTTCGCAGAATCGGGTGCGTTCGAGGCGGTCGTGGTCCGCGGCCATCCATGGTCGAAGACGTATCCGACGGGCGCCTATCTGGGCCTCCTGCGAACGATGTCCGAGCATCATCTTCTCCCCGAGACGCAGCGCGAGGCCCTTCTCGGCGCGATCGCGGAGGTGTTGGACACGCGGGGCGGAGGTGAGATCGAGGTCCGTTACGATTCGAATCTCTTCACGGCCCGGCGGACGGCTTGATGCTTGGCCCCGGGGCAGACGGATCGGAATCACGCGTGCCCATCACCGATCATCGGCGGTGCACCCGGCTCCGGAAAGACATCCCTCGCGCATCGCCTCGCGTCGTCCGAGCCGAATGGAGTCCACGTCGAGACCGACGTGTTCTTCCGCTTCGTCCCGCATCGGGTGGACCCGTCGCTCCCGGCCGCGAGCGACCAGAACGCCCAGGCAACTCATCAGCCGAGTCGCTAGTTTCTCGCGCGAGATGAACTCGAACCGAACGCCGCTCCTCGCCGCCGGCTCGGCGGTGCTCCTCGTTTTCCTCGTCCTCTCCGGCATCGAGCCCTATGACCGCGTGACCTGGGTGGCGGAGGTCTCGCCTGTCGTGATCGCGTGGCCGATCCTCTTTGCGACCTATCGCCGACTCCCGCTCACGACCCTCCTCTATGTGCTGATCTTCCTCCACGGCTGTGTCCTGATCCTCGGCGGCGCATACAGCTATGCGCGGGTGCCCCTCGGCTTCGAGGTCGCCGAGCTGCTCGGCCTCGAGCGGAACCCCTACGACAAGCTCGGTCACTTCTTCCAGGGCTTCGTTCCCGCGCTCGTCGCCCGCGAGATCCTGATCCGCGGGGCGTACGTGAAAGGCCGCTCGATGCTCGCCTTCCTCGTCGTCGCGATCGTGCTCGCGATCAGCGCGAGCTACGAGCTGGTCGAGTGGGCCGCCGCCCTCGCCCTCGGCGCGGGCGCCGAAGAGTTTCTCGGGACCCAGGGCGATCCCTGGGACACGCAATCCGACATGTTCACGGCGCTCCTCGGCGCGATCGCAGCCCTGGCACTCCTCGCTCGACTCCACGACCGCCAGCTCGAGACCCTCGAGCGCTGACGCACCGCGCCATGGCGCCGGCACGAGCGGCCGACACGGGAACGAGGTGGCGCGCCACGCCCGGTGAACGAATGTCTCGTCGGCAGCCGCCCCTGCGCTGTCGGCGCGCGGAGAGGTCGCGCAGAATGGCATGGAACGTGCTCAGGCGAGAAGAACGGATCGCCGCGCCGAATTCGCGATACGGTCCGTCTGGAGGAACCCGTCGATGTCGTCCACTTCGAGCCAGCGCGGCGTGACCATTCGCGAAGTGATGACGAGCCATGTCCGGACGGCCCATCCGGAGCAGAGCCTGCTCGAGGTCTGGCGGATGCTCACCGACGAGCGCTGCCACCACATCCCGATCGTCGACGAAGGCCGACCCGTCGGCATGATCAGCACACGTGACCTCGTCCGCGTGGCGCGCAAATACGGATCCGCGAAGCTCGCGGCCGGCCTCTACGGCAGCGAGACCGCCGCCGACATCATGACCCGCGGTCTCGAGACGATCTACGTCGACGAGCCCGTCGAAGCGGCGATCGATCGGATCGGCCTCGGCGAGTTCCACGCCCTGGTCGTCCTCGACGACGAGGACAACCTGGCGGGCATCGTGACGAATCACGACCTGCTCCACTACCTCGCGAACTAGCCGGCGCGCGGCGGCTAGAACCCGAAGCGCGCGAGCCCGTCCGAGATCCGCGCCTTCATCTCCGGAGAGCGCATCGGGAACGCGTCGAAGAAATCGCTGCGCGTGAGCGACGCGCTTCGCGTGCGCACACGCTCGGCCCACCGCGCCGCCCGCGTCTGATCGCCCGCCAGCGCGTGCGCTGCCACGGCGATCATCGCGATCAGGACGTGCGCCCCTGGCGAGCACGCGGCCCGGTCGGCCCAGCTCGCTGCCTGAGTGTCCTCGTGCAGGGCGATGTGGGTGAACGCGCGCGTGCCCGACATCGCATAGTGGAGCGGATCGAGGGGACTGAGGCGCATCGCCAGGTCGACGTGCTCGCGACCAGCGAGGGCATCCCCCGCCAGAGACTCGGTCCAGCCGCGCGCGTAGATCCCCTGCGCATAGCTCGGACAGACCGCGATGGCGCGATCGAGCCACGGCAGGCTGCCCTCGAGATCCCCTTCGAGCCAGTAGCTCCGACCCATCGTGAAGTTGACGAAGGGATCGATCGGGTCGAGCTCGAGTCCGCGCAGGGCGAGCTCCCGGGCCAGGCGTCGCGCGGCGCCCAGATCGTCCGCCTGGCGAAGGAACGCGTTCTGGAAATGCACGAAGGAGAGCCCGGCGTGGGCACGCGCGAACCGGGGGTCGAGGGCGATGGCGCGGCCGAACAGGTCCGCCGCCGCCCCGTTGTCGGCGCGATTGAAACGGAACATGTGCTGTAGGCCGAGATGATAGGCGGACCAGGCATCGAGATTCTCGCTCACGGCGAGCCGGGCCCGGGCCGCCTCGTGCAGCGGGATCTGAATCTCGAGGGCCGCAAGAACACGCGTACAGATCTCCGCCCGGACCGCGTGGACGTCGTCGATCGAGGCAGTCTGACGATCGGCCCACACGACGCCCCCGTCCCGGGTGTCGACGAGCTCGACCGTGACGACGAGACGCCCGCCGGCGATCTCGAGCCCGCCCGAAAGGACGTACCGGACGCCGAGGACGCGTCCGATCTCCCGCGGATCGCGTTCGCCGCTGCCCAGGCGAAACGAAGAAGGGCGCGCCGTGACGAGCAGCCAACGCAGGCGCGAGAGCTCGGCGATCAGCTCGTGGGGCAACGCCTCGGCGATCGTCGCGTGCGCCCCGGCGTTCCCGATGACACGGAACGGCAGAACGGCGATCGACGGCCGCGGATCGCTCTCCGCTGCCGACCCGTCCTGGGCACCGCCCGCTCCGAAGCCGGCGGTGGCGCCCGCCCCGCCCCGAACGACCTCTGCCTCGGCTACGAACCGAAAGCCCCGGCCGTGGATCGTGCGGATGAAGCGCTGGGCGCGGCCGTCGTCGCCGAGCGCCTTGCGTGCGGACTTGATCCGACTCGCGATCGCCGATTCGGAGACGATGCGCCCGTCCCAGACCTTCTCGACGAGCTCGTCCTTCGAGACCAGGCGCTCGCGATGCTCGACGAGCAGCGCGAGGAGCGCGAAGACCTGGGGCTCGAGCGCGACGCCCTCGCCGCCGGCGCGCAGCTCGAAGCGGGCCAGATCGAGCTCGAATCGATCGAACCGGTAGGTCATGCCGGGCAAGGATAAGTCACTCCCGCGCCGCCCCGGACGATCTCCAGACAATCTCCAGATTCCCTTCAAGCCCGGCCGCCGACCAGGGGGTATCCATGGGCGGTCAGGAACGGAACCGCCTGATCGTACAGAACGAGGAGACCCAGATGAAGCAACAACGATCCCAGCTCCCGATCCGGCTGTCCGCCGAGGGCGTCTGCATCCAGGCGACGGATTGGGCGAGCCTGAACGTCGCCCGGATCCGCTTTTCAACGGGAACGGACGCGACGCCCCTGCTCGAGGGGATGCCCGAGAACCTCTGCCCGTGCCCCCATTGGGGGACGGTCCTGCGCGGCTCGATCCACGTCCGCTATGCCGACGGGACCGTCGAGACCGTCCACGCCGGCGACGCCTACTACTGGCCGCCCGGCCACACGGTCTGGGTCGACGAAGACTACGAGGCGATCGAGTTCAGCCCGAGCACAGAGATGGGCGAGCTCATCGACCACCTCCGCTCGAAGCTCGCCTGAAGGCCTCGCGATCCCGCGCAATTCCACGGCCGCCGACACGCTGTCGACGGCGAGACCCGAGCAACCGACCGAAGGAGAACAGCCATGCCGCTCGTGACCATCGATCTCATCAAGAACGTCTTCAGCGCAAAGCAGAAGCAGGACCTCATCGCCAAGGTGACCGAGGCCATGATCGCCGTCGAAGGCGAAGCCCTGCGCGGGGTCACATGGGTCCGCATCCAGGAGTTCGAAGAGGGCGACTGGGCGATCGGCGGCAAGTCGCTCCGCGCGAGCGATGTGCACTCGCTGGCGGCCGGCAGCGGCGCCAGCTAGGCCCGAAACCGCCGGAAGAACGCCCGCACGTCTTCGACATAGACGTCGGGCGCTTCCGCCGGCCCGAAATGTCCGCCGTTCGGATAGACCCGCCAGTGCTGCAGGTTGGCGTGTTGCTCGACGACGCGGCGCGGCAGCGGGAACACGTCCCGCGGCAGCACCGCCATCGCGGTCGGCGCCTCGATCACGGGCTTGCGCGGATGCGAGGGCTGCCAGTTCTGGCGCGCGGTCTCCCAGTAGAACCGGAGCGAGCTCCCGATCGTCTGCGTCAGCCAGAAGAGCGACACGGTCGTGAGCAGATGCTCGCGGCTGAAGGCGCGCTCGACGTCGCCCCCGCAATCGGACCAGGCGCGTCGGCGTTCGACGATCCAGGCGAGCAGTCCCGCCGGTGAGTCGTTCAGCGCGATCGCGAGGGTCTGGGGATCCATCGAGTGAACGGCCATATGGCTCCCCGTCGCGGGCTCCGCCTCGACTCGCCGCGCGTAAAAAGCCTTCTCGTCCGCGGCATAGTCGGACTCGTGGACCGAGGCGTAGTCGAGGCCCGGGATGGCCGGAAAGCTCTCGTAGACGCCGAACAAGAGCGCCGCGTATTTGTGCCCGAGCTGCGCCGTCACGAAGGCGCCCCAATCGCCGCCCGCCGCAGCGAAACGCGGGTATCCGAGGACCTCCTTCATCAGCGTCGCCCAGAGATCCGCCGTCCGGGCCCAGCCGATGCCCGTCGTCGTGAGCGGGCTCGAGAACGCGTAGCCGGGGAGCGAAGGGACGATCACGTCGAAGGCATCGGCGGGATCACCGCCGAACTTCGAGGGCCATGCCAGTTTTTCGATCGCCTGCCAGAACTCAAAGTGCGAGCCCGGCCATCCGTGGGATAGGATCAGGGGCCGCTTGCCGCCCGCCTCGCCCACCACATGCAGGAAGTGGATGTCGAAATCCTCGACCCTGGCCGTGAACTGGG
>JANMTD010000261.1:0-8774 GCA_031390075.1 Deltaproteobacteria bacterium
GATCCGCATCCCGAGCGCGGTCGCCTTGACGACCAGCTCGGTCGCGAACTCCATCCCGGTCGTGCGCAGACCCATGCGTTGGTAGGCGTCCTTGGTGAGAGATCGGAGTCCGCAATGGAAGTCGGTGGTCTTCGAGCGGAAGAGGATCCGGCCGAGCCCCGACAGGATCGGGTTGCCGATGATCCGATGGCTCCAGGGCATCGCGCCCGCTTCGATCCGTCCTCGAAAGCGCGAGCCCATCACGACATCGGCGCCGTCGCGGAGCCGCTCGATCATCGGGAAGGCCTCGCGGAAGTCGTAGCTCCGGTCCGCGTCGCCCATCACGAGATAGCGCCCGCGAGCCGCCCCGAGACCGGCGATCGAAGCGGCGCCGTAGCCGCGCTGCGCGACGTGGACGACACGGGCGCCCGCCGCTTCGGCGATCGCCTGGGAGCCGTCGGTGCTGCCGTTGTCCGCGACGATGATCTCGGCGGCGAGGTCGTGCTCGCGTATGCAGCACGCGGCTTCGTCAATGCAGCCGGCCAGCGTCTCGGCTTCGTCGAGGCACGGCATCACGAAGCTCACTTCGATCCCGCTCACCGGGTGGCCTCCACGGCGAACCCGCTCGCGAGGGGCGCGGTTGGTAGCGCGCAGAGCGCGCGGTCGATCCCGTGGAAGGCGGTCATGAGGAACCACGGCGCCCGCGCGAAGAGCTGCATGCCCGGGATCAGACAGAAGTCCATGTAGCGGATCTCGGCCTTCGCGAAGCCGGCCTCCAGCACGAGCGCCCGGACCGATTCGGGATCGAGCTCGCGCTCGTTCTCCGTATGATAGGCGTCGTAGCGGTCGCCGAGCACGCGTCGACCGAGGCGGCGGAGGATGCCCCGCGCGCTGGGGTCTTGCGTGTGCAGCAGGCCGCCAGGACGCAGGTGATCGCGGATCCGCCGCAGCAGCGCGATCGCCTCGTCCTCCATCAGATGGTGGAGGAAGCCGATACAGACGACGGTGTCGAATCTCCGGTCGAGGGAGAGGTCGAGCACGTCGGCACACTCGAAGCGCACCTTCGCGTTGCCGTAGCGCTCTGCGGTCCGCCGTGCGTCCTCGATCGACTCGGGAGAGGAATCGATTCCCAGGACCCGGTCCGCTTGCTGCGCCATCGCCCGCTCGAATCGACCCCGACCGCATCCGAGACTCAGGACCTCGCCGAGTCCGCCGGGTCGCGCGCGAAGCAGGAGCGCGAGCTCCCGTCGCAAGCGGAGCTCGTCGCCGTAGGGATGGCTGGCCCAGCTCGCGAAGAAGGCGCGTTCGCTGGCGGCGCGTCTCTCGAGATCCACCTGGCTCGTCATCTTGCTCCCGTTGCCGACATCTTGCGGAGGGTCGCTTACCCGCCCATCCGTTGCACGTTTCCGAACGCCGCCCGCGTCCTCGGCTTCAGGTCGTGTCGGCTAGTGTATCGCCGTGGGTTGGACCTAGCGGACCGAGAGGCTCCAGTGATGAAGATGTACGGGAGGCTCGCGCTGGCGATCTTCGCAGTGGCGACGCTGGTCCGGGCGATTCCCTGGCAGTCCGTGTTCACGTCCGAAGGTGTCGTGTTCCAGGACGGCGACGGATACGCGCACATGTGGCGGATCTGGAATGCGGCGTCGAAGTCGGTTCCGCTGTCGGCTCGCGACCCCTTCAGCAACTTTCCGCACGGCGGCGAGGTCATCTGGCCGCCCGCCTTCGATTGGGGGCTCGCGACCTTGATCGCCGGGCTCGGTCTCGATCAGTCCGGCGCAGAGATCCTCTGTGCCTGGGTGCCGGTCGTGCTCGGCGCCACGGCCGTGACACTCGCGGCGCTCGTCGCGGCGCACTTCTTCTCGCGCGAGGCGGGCTGGATCACGGGCGTGATCCTCGCCGTGCTTCCGGGCAGCTTCCTCTACACGCAGCTCGGCTTTCTCGATCACCACGCGGCGATGACGCTGATCGAGACGGCGCTCCTCGGGGGCGCGATGCGGATCGTCGCTGCGCGCGACAAAGGTCCGTATTCCTGGCCCCTGGCGGCCGGTGCGCTCGCTGCGGTCGCACTGCTGGTCTGGACCGGGGCATTGCTGGACCTGCTCGTCGTCCAGATGGCGATGTTGTGCTGGTCCGTCGCCGCCCGCGACGTCGTGCTCGCGATCGCTCGAACGGATCGGTTGGCGCTGGCGCACGCGATCGTGGCGATCGCGATCCTGCCCTTCTCGCTGCGGGATTGGGAGATCTACGGCCGCTTCAGCCCACTCGTGCCGAGCCTCTTCCAGGTCGTCTGGTTCGGCGCAGCCGCGATCTGTCTCGCGCTCGCCGCGGCGAGCTGGCGTCGACCCTCGCTCGGCGCGACGCGACCGAGGCGACTCGCGTCGGCGATGGCCATCGGCGTGTTCGGGCTCTCGCTGGCCTTCACGCTGATTCCCGAGCTCGCCGCCACGCTCGACGGAGGGGCGTCCTGGTTCACGGGGGACGTGGAGTTTCTCGCCGGGATCATCGAGCTCGAGCCGCTCGTGACGAGCGCCTACACCGGGCTCCGGTGGGGTCCGGTGCTCTACCTGTCTCCGCTCGTCCTGCTGCTTCCGTTCGCAGGCATCTGGCTCGTCTGGCGGCTCCGACGACCGGAGGTGTGGTTGCTGCTGGTCTGGACGGCCGTGTTCTTCGTGCTCGTGCTCAACCAGCTCCGCTTCGTGAACACGTTCTCCGTGGCCTTCTCGATCGTGATGGGCGCGGCGATCGGCTTGCTCCTCGAGGCGATCGACCGGCGCGCGGGAGGTCCGCGAGCACGGCGCGTCGGACGCTCGCTCGTCGTGCTCACGCTGACGGTGGCGCTCGCGGTGCCCGCCTGGCTCTACTACGGCCGGCGATTGCGCGACGGCGGAGCGGAGGTGGCGAATCCGATCCGCGACGCGCGCATCGAGGTCGCGCGCTTCCTGGGGCGGACCTCACCGCCGCCGCTCGATGCGAAGAGTCGGCCGACCGGCGGATTGCTCGGAAGCTGGGATACCGGACACGAATATCGTTACTACTCCGGCTGGGCCGTCCACCAGGACGGGTTCGGTCCCTATGTCTCGCCCGGGAGCCTGCGCCTGGCGAGTCGTTATTTCTCGGCCTTCGAAGAGGAAGAGGCGCTCGGCGTGCTCGAGGAGCTGGGGACGCGATTCGTCATCGTCGATCGACAGGGCGCCGGTCTACCCGTGGTTGCGCCGCGCAGCATGACGAGTCGGCTCGTTGCGCTGCGGGGATCGGGCGGTAATCTCAGCGTTCCGGGGAAGCGTCGGCCGGTCTGGGTGCCGGCGCTCAGCCACCACCGGCTTCGCTATGCGGCCGAGCACGGCGTGGGCGGCGTCTGGCTCTACGAGATCGTCACCGGCGCGGTCATCACCGGATCATCGACGCCCGGGGCCGCAGTCTCGATCGCGCTCGAGCTCGGCACGCCATGGGGACGGCCCGAGGTCTGGCAGGATCGGTTGCGGGCCGATGAGACGGGTACGTTCCGATTCCGCGTCCCCTATGCGACGAAGGGCGGCCCCGAGTCGACGTTTCCGCCGATCGGCCCCTATCGACTCCGAACGCCGCAGGGGCAGTTCGAGATCGAGGTCGACGAGGAGTCCGTTCGCGCTGGTGGTGTGGTCCCGGTCCCCGCGCCTGACGGAATTCTTGCGGCGCGCGCAGTCCAGAGTCGCGTCAACAGCCCTATTTACGACGATCCAGAACCTCGCACGGCTACGAATCGACACTCCATTCGATATCCGTAAAATGCTGCGGCCGGAGGGCATGTGCTCCCCGGCCGCAGAATAATCGGTCTCAATAATGTCCTGTGATCAGTGGCCCTTGGCGGCAGCCTTCGCTGCCTTCGCAGCGTTCCGGGCCGCCTTCTCGGCTGCCTTCGCCGCCGCCTTGGAAGCCTTCTCGGCGGCCTTGGCAGCTGCCTTCGCTGCCTTGGAGGCCTTTCCGGATTTCACGTCGCCCTGATCATGGGGCACCACGATCGTAGTGAGCCCATCCGTGGAGTTTTCGCTCGCGTCGGCCACTGTGTAGATCGCGGAATAGACTCGGCCACTCCCCCTCCCGGAGCGCTCGGCGCGCAGCTGGAAAGACCGGTCGTCGGTTCCGAGTTCGGCTCCCTGGATGTCGCCCGAAGTATCGCCGTCGCCTAGACCGTTGTCAGGCTCGCTGCTCGTGAGCGAGCTGAGCACGACGGTCGGATCCGAATCACAAGCGTCGGTCGCGATGACGACCACGTTGACCGAGCGCATCTTGTGATTCGGCGGCCAGAGACTCGAAGGATCCGGAACCAGCGTAAGCGTAGGCGGCGTCGTGTCCGAAACGACCACGTCAATCGTATCCTGGGCGCTCGTCGCCGCGAGCGTGATCGGGTCGGTGTGGGTGACGGTGAGTGTGACCGTCGTCGATCCCGGCGGCAGATCGGCGTTGGGCGTCGGGCTCGTCTCGTCGCTGAAGTCGACCCCTGGCGCTTGCCATAAAAAGCTCACATCGGGATCCAGGGCTGCACTGGCCCCGTCGACGGTCGAACCGAGGCCGTCGAGCGTCACGGGCGAGCCGGGGCTCGCGGAGCACTCGAGATTGAGGTCGTCGCCGGCGTCGGCGACGACGACTTGTGCGAGGGCAGGGAGCGCGGTGAAAGCAGTGGCCCCCACCACCATCGCCGTCAGACAGAATACTCTTGAACGATTGAATTGAAGCATCAGCTTATCTCCTACTTTGCTTCACCCCCTTCAGATCGAAGGGTGATGGAAATGAGAGTCGAACGCGATCAAATGTTCCGCTCTGACAATCCTCACAGCCGCGAGCAGCACGCCGCGAACACCACGGACACAATAGCCCGTCATAAGTGGAGCGATCGATCCCTGGAAGTAGGTCATCAAATGCCTGATTTTCGCACGACAGATCTGAGCATCGAGGTACGCAAGCGACCAGAGGCGCCTCATGCCGATAGCGCGGCGCCGAGACGGATCATCACGCCTCCCCGGCGGGCGGATGGATCGCGCTCGGGTTGGTCCTTGGAGATGAAGGCATAAAGTTGTGCAGCCCTTCACGAATGAGTCGAAGCCCAAACGGATCATCCGAATTCGTTCTGGCTTCGTCGATTCACACCGAAGTCGATCTCGTCGGTCATTTACGCTGATCGCTCGCATCGATTCCCTGTTCGCGGGCTAGGGGATTTGAAGCAATGTCCGGAAATGTCCAAGCCAATTCGCGCAGTGGGACCATTCCGTCCAAGGTGGTGACCGCCGAAATCGAGAGGATTCGCTGTAATTTCCCTGCTAAACAGGGAATTCGGCCTAGAGACGAGCTCGAGAGAGACTTCACCCACCGCCATCTCGTCTACGTCTCTGGAGGCAATTCGGACGGTTCGGTTCGCGTCGGCGGGCGACCGCACGATGAGTCGATGAACCGACAAAGGAGAACAGAATGATCGACGCACTGGGCTACGCAGGCAAACAGGTCGTAATCACCGGCGCCGCATCGGGAATGGGGGCCGCCGCCGCGCAGCTCCTCGTCGATCTGGGCGCCGAGGTGCATGCGCTCGATATCGGGGCAGTGAAGGTGCCGGTCCGTCAGGCGATCGCGACGGACATGAAGAGCAAGAGCTCGATCGATTCGGCGATTGCACGCCTCCCGGGGCAGATCGATGCGCTCTTCAACTGCGCGGGCGTACCGCATCCGCCGTTTTCGGCCTTCGATACGGTGATGATCAACTTCGTTGGCCTTCGCCATCTGACGGACGCGCTGATTCCCCGCATCCGCAGCGGCGGTGCGATCGCGTCGATCGCCTCGACGGCGGGCATGGCCTGGAAGAGCAATCTCGAGCTCGTCCGGACTTTTCTCGCCCTGGAGCGCTTCGATGCCGCGGAGATCTGGCTGAAGAATCCGCCCGACCTCAAGGCCGACGCCTACGGCTTTTCGAAGCAGTGTCTCATCGTCTACACGATGACCCTCGCCGGCGAGCTCGCGAAGCGCGGGATCCGCATCAACTGCATCAGCCCGTCGCCGACGGCGAGCGCGTTCATGGAGCAGCTGACCAAGCAGGTGCCGGAGGACGCGATCAAGCTCTTCTGTCCATCGAACGGCCGCTTCGCCGAGCCCGCCGAGATGGGTCGCGCACTCGTGATGATCAACAGCGACCTCGCGGGGTTCGTCAGCGGTGTGAACCTGCCCGTCGACTTCGGCTACTGCGGCGAGGTCGCGATGGGCCAGCGTGAGAACCTGATGAAGATCACCTGAGGGTCCGTTCTGCTTCCTATATCAGCTCGGCGCTCGACACTATTCTGAGCTCCGCCACGACCGGCTCCTTCGCCCCCATCAACCGGAAGTTCGCCGTCCCCGTCCGATGCCCGAGGGTCCGGAGCCAGTTCGGCCTCCCCGGGTCGCGCTCCGAGACGATGATCGTGACGCCGCCGTCCGTGTCGTAGTGCGCGCTCGTCTTGTTGAGATGGATAGGAGCCTGGGTGTAATCCAGCGACTCGGTCCAGAGATTGTTGATCTGGAGGCCCCAGGTCGTGCATTCGGGAATCGTCGGAATGTGGATCACGAGGAACTCGTCCTCCGCGACGGACCAGGCGGCGCTGTAGTAGAAGATGTTCGGGTCGCCGCCCATCCTTCGGATGCGCTCGGGATCCTGGAGCGGGAGCTGGTTGAAGTTCTTCCGGAGACCCACCGACTGCCCCGCACAGTTCTCGGCGGTCGATCGAACGAACTTCGCGGTCTCGAGGAGCCCCTTCGAGAGCGGCTCGAACGCGCACTGCACCGGCTCCCCCGATGCGTCGACGCGCGACAGCGCCAACCGGAGCTTCTTCTTGGCGACAAAATCGTCGAAGGTGCAGCGCACGAGCAGGCTCTGGGTGTCCCGCGTCGTCGAGAGCGTGTGGCTCGCAGTGTCTTGACCGTCGCCGTCGCCAGACCGGATCGCGATCTCGATCGGCCCCTTCCGCGACTCCGGCATGGCGTCGCCGTCGAGACTGCCCGTGATCCGGTACGCCCCTTGCTCGTCGAACCCCGTCGTCATGAGCGTGAAATAGGAGCAGCTGGAAAAATCTCCGCTCAGCCGGTAGCTGTAATTGCTGCGGATCGAGGCCCCGAAATAACGTGTATCCGGATTGTCCCCGCCGAAGCCCTTGATGCGTTCGTCGCAGAGCGAGTAGAGATAGGCGTCCGCGGGGTCCGCGCCCTCGACGTGGCGTTCGAGCCCGGTGCGCACCAGTCGCGAGAGGTATCGCAACCCCTCCGCGGCATCGAGCTCGTCGAGCGGGAGATCATTCCGGATCAGCTGGTTGCCCGCGCGCTTCAGGTCTTCGCAGAAGGCGTCCCAGGTCTCGTGGGAGCGGCGTTGGATGTCGGAGAGCATCTCCTGCGTCGGCCGGATCGGTTGGCTCGATTGACTCGTCATGGCGCTTCAGCCCTCGCTCGGCACGCCGAAGTATTCCTGGTAGCGGCGGAGCGCCTTGCGCTCTTCGGCCGCGGCCCCCGTCTCGCCCCCGGCGCTCTTGTAATTGTGCTTGCCGAAGACGCCCTTGGGCTTGTTGTCGAGGTAGGTCTTGATCCTCTCGCCGGCGCTCGAGGTCATGGTCAGGCCGATCTCCTGATAGGCCCCTCGGATCGCGGCCATCGGGTCGGCGCAGAACTCTTGATAGATGACGTTGGTGAATTGGCCCTTTGGGATGGTCCCGTCCTCCATCCAGCGGATGATCCGGTCCCACATCTTGACCCGGCCTTCGACCATCATGACCTCGTCGAGCATGTTTCCGCTCCACGGATCGTCGGTGCGCCACCAGTAGATGGTGCCCTGGACGCTCACGACCGAGTCGGTCGTGGTGACCTGATCGCGGTGCATGAAGATGAGCCGGGCGTCGGGGTAGGTCTCGAGCAGCTGCGGAAGGACCGGCATGTGTGTCGGGCCTTTCAGCAGCCAGTGGGGCTTCTTGTATTTCCACTGCAGGAGCTTGAGGATCCGCTTGTGCCATTCGAAGGTCTCACGGATGTCCTGCTTGCGGAAATAGTCGACATACGACGGAATCTGGAACGCGCAGTAGTAGACCTCGGACAGGAACGTCAGGTACAGGAACTCGATGCATTCGACGGGCAGGTCGCCGGCCTGCGCGTGCATCGTCTTCCACTCCGGGGCGATCCGTTCGGGGAGCGTGATGAGCTTGTGCGCCTTTTCGATCCGCGGATCCGTCAGATAGGTCTCTTTCCGGGGAGGCGGACACGGGAACATCGCCTCCCAGCGCTTCACCACCCGAAATTGATCGTCCTGGGATAACGCTTCATGGAAGATCGTCGTGCCCGAGCGGCCGGAGCCGACGATGAAGACGGGCTCGCTGATCACCTCGTTTTCGATCTCGGGGTTCTGCTTGTAGCAGTCCGTGATCATGAGGCGCGCTTCGAGATAGATGAGGAGATCCGAGCGCGTGAGGATGCGCCCGCAGAAATTGAGCTTGGCTTCGTTCTCGATCGCATGGATCAACACGCGAAAATGCTCGAGCCAGCGGTCGTTTCCGAAGTCGTCGAGACCTGTGTTCGTGCGGGCCTCCGAAAGCAGGGAAGTCTCGTCGAGGGGCACGATGCTCTTGATGTTCAGGGACTCGCCTTCTTCGTTCAGTCGCGCGACCCACTCGGGGCGAGGGGCAGGCTTCCAATCGGTCCGGCGGTCGTAGACTCGGGGGTTCATCGATCGACTCTTTTCTCCCGAGTGTCTCCCGAGGCTCTCGGGGTTCGGGGATGGGAATGACGCTACCGCTGCGCCGCGGTTCTGGCCCGCCAGCCAC
>JANMTD010000311.1:0-2233 GCA_031390075.1 Deltaproteobacteria bacterium
GCGAAGACCTCTCGTTCCAGTACTTCAAGAGCCTCGACGAATTCCACCAGAACGCCCCCGCGATGGTCGGGCGCTCGGCCCGCGTCCACGGCTACGTGGCGCTGTCCTCGATCGAACGCGACGTCGACGGCGGCCGTGTGCGCTTCTCGGTCCAGAACACGCCGCCCCATTCGGGCGGACCGGTCGGGGAGACGCTCGCCGTCGATTACGGCAGCCTCGAGACTCCCGATCTCTTCAAGGACGGCGCCGAGGTCGTCGTCGAGGGCGCGCTCGAGACGCGCCCGGGCGGGCCGGTCTTCGTGGCCCGCAACGTGATGGCGAAGTGTCCGTCGAAATTCCAGGCGCAGACGGCCCCCGCGGATGCAGCGAGCATCGAGCTCTGATGGCGGATCTGGGACTCTATTCGCTGCGGCTGGCACTCTTCCTCTGCGCGCTCGGCCTCGGCGTCGGCGTCTACGCCGGGGTGACGCGCCGGGACGAGTGGACGCAGGTGGCGGAGCGCGCCGTGCTCGTCGTGTGCGCGGCGGTCAGCCTCGCGATGGGCGCGCTCTTCTACGCGCTGGCGACGAACGATTTCTCGATCGCCTACGTGGCGCAGCACTCGGCGCGCACGATGCCGCTCCACTACCGCCTCGGCGCGCTGTGGGGCGGACAGGCGGGCTCGCTCTTGTTATGGGGCTGGATGTTGACGGTCTACGGCTCGGTCGCCGTCCTCGGCAACCGCAGCCAGAACCGGAAGCTCATGCCCTGGGTCTGTGTCGCGCTGCTCGCGAACGTGGGCTTCTTCCTGATCCTCAACAATTTCGTGTCGCTGCCCTTCGAGGCGCGCCCGCTCTCCGAGGGCCATTCGGACGGTGTCGGCCTGAACCCGCTGCTCCAGCATCCGGTCATGATGATCCACCCGGTGATGCTCTACACGGGCTTCACCGGCTTCGCCCTGCCCTTCTCCTTCGCCTTCGCCGCGCTCGTGACGGGCGAGCTCGGCACGACCTGGTTCCGCACCACGCGGCGCTGGACGCTCTTCGCCTGGAGCGTGCTCTCGGTCGGCATCATGCTCGGCGGGCGCTGGGCCTACGAAGTCCTCGGCTGGGGCGGCTACTGGGCCTGGGATCCGGTCGAGAACGCGTCGCTGATGCCCTGGATCGCCGGAACCGCCTACATCCACTCCGTCATGATCCAGGAGAAGCGCGACATGCTGCGCACCTGGAACATCGTGCTGATCGGCCTGACCTACGGCCTGTGTCTGTTCGGGACGTTCCTGACGCGCAGCGGCATCGTGCAATCGGTCCACGCCTTCACCAACTCCGACGCCTTCGGCCGAATCTTCGCGGCCTACGTGATCGTGATGCTCGCGGCCTTCGTGATCGCGCTGCTGTTCCGGCTCCCGGCGCTCCGGAGCCCCAACAAGCTCAAGAGCGTCCTGTCCCGTGAGGCCGCCTTCATCATCAACAACTGGATCTTCATGGCGCTGCTCTTCGTGGTCTTCGTCGGGACGATGTTCCCGGTCTTCACGGAGATCGCGGGCGGCGTCCGCCGGATCCTCGGGCCGCCCTATTTCAACACCTTCGCGGGCCTGCTCGCCCTGATGCTGCTCGTGATGACCGGCATCGGGCCGCTGATCGCCTGGCGCCAGGCGAGCTTCGCGAGCCTGCGGCGGCAGTTCGTCGTGCCCGCGAGCGTCGGCCTCGTCGTCACGGCGGGGATCCTGCTGCGATTCGGAACGGCGCCCGGCTACTGGGCGATCGCGTGCTGGGGCCTCGCCGGCTTCGTGCTGACGACGATCTCGCAGGAGTACGGACGGGCGGTCGGCGCGCGCATGCGCCGCCTCGACGAGAGCGCCTTCACGGCGCTCGCGACGCTGCTGCGGCGAAACCAACGCCGCTACGGCGGCTACATCGTGCACGCCGGTGTCGTGATCCTCTTGCTCGGCGTCTCGGGGGCCGCCTTCAACGAAGAGAAGATCGTGAACGTGCGGCCCGGGGATTGGACCGAGCTGCGCGACTTCCGTTTCCACTTCCTGACGGCGGATGCGATCCCGGCCCAGCACTACGGCGGCGCGAAGGCGCGGCTCGCACTCTTTCGCGGGGACGAACCGCTGGCGGTGATGACGCCGGAAAAACGGCTCTACTGGCTCGAGCAGCAGCCGAACTCGATCCCCTCGATCTACTCGAGCTGGCGCGAGGATCTCTACGTGATCCTGACGGCGCTGGAGCCCGACGGATCCGCCACGCTC
>JANMTD010000337.1:0-4091 GCA_031390075.1 Deltaproteobacteria bacterium
GGCCGGCCCCGATGATCGCGACTCGCAAGCTTCGCTCCGGACTCGTCGTAGAACCCATCGTCCACTCCTCGAGGTGCTCGACTGCCCACCGGACCGGGCGGGATCCGTCGAACGGAAATTAGTAAACTAGAACATCTCAACTGGGTAGACCTGGTTGACCATCTGGGACGGGCTTTCTACGCTCGGCGGCATGCGAATCGAACCCGGGTCGGTCGGATCGGCGGCGCCTCGCTCTGGAACGCTGGCGGTCTTGCGCCATCGCAATGATGCGGTTCGCCACCTGACAGCGGTTTCGCGGGATCTGCAATCCCGGATGACTGCGGAATTGGTCGAGGAGCAGGGCTTCGATTCCCTCCGATCGAGTCTGGGACCGTTCTTGTCCCTGATCTGGACGAAGGATCGCCCGATCACGCTCCTCGCTCGGCAGCTGGGGATCACGAAGCAGGCCTGTAGCCAGCTCGCGAATCTGGCGGAGGAGGCGGGCTACCTCCAGCGTCTGCCCGATCCGGACGACCGCCGCTCGAAGATCCTGCGCCTATCCCCGCGCGGCCGGATGCTGATCCAACGATCCGTCGAAATCGTCCGCCAGGCGGACGGAGACTATGCGGGGATCGTCGGTCCGACGGCCTACGCTCGATTCACGGACGCGATCGCCAAGCTCTACGAGGCGATCAACGTACCGACGAAGAACGACCTCGCGTATCTCGAAAAGGCCACCCGGACCGTGGGAGCGCTCCCGCTCATCACGCAGAAGGCCCAGCAGGACCTGATGCAGGCGACTGCCGCCCGCGGTCATGCCGGCCTCAAGATGTCCCACTCACAGATTCTCTCCTTCATTGGCGCGTCGGGGGTTCGTATCAGTGATCTGGCGCGGATCCATGAGCTCGGTCGACAGACCCTCGGTGCGACGGCGCGCGACCTCGTTGCGCTCGGCTACCTCCGAAGAGAGCTCGATCCAAACGATCGGCGCGGCGCGTTGCTCTTCCTGACGGATCGCGGGGCTCGGTTGGTCCGCGATTCGATCCTCGAGCTCCGCAAGCTCGAGAGACGGGTCGAACAGATCCTCGGGCGTCGTTTGCTGAGACAGTTCCTGGCCGTCGCCGAAGAGCTTTACGCGGCGCTCGATACGGGCGACGACATCTTCGATATCTCCGGCGCGGGCGCGAGTGCCCGAGCACCGGGTCGATCCAAGCGCGACGAGAGCGACCTCTTGCGTCTCGCCGCGAGACTTCAACACGAGCTCGGCCCCCGAAGATCCATGCGTCTCGCCGCGTTGCTCCAGGATTTTCCGGCCGAGGCCGCGCATTGATTCGATCCATTCGATCAGGAGGCTCCCCATGACCCTAAGCACCTTCGACCGAGTTCGCGCGATCGATACCGACCAAGCCGAGCGGGCCTTCGAAGGGGTCGCGGACGACGCCATCGAGAAGGTTCTCCATGGCACGGCCGCCCGGCTGTATGGGATCCAATGAGGTCCTGCATCGCTCGCTGATACGCTCGCAGCTCTCGATTTGCACGAACCGCAGGAAAGGACACGCCTCCCATGAGCACCCCGCCCCCCTCCGCGAAGCCGGCACTGAACCTCGATTGGATCATCGACTGCGATACCCACATCTCCGAGCCGCCCGACCTCTTTTCGTCGCGCCTTCCGGCGAAATGGCATTCGAAGGCACCCCATGTCGTTCGCAACGAGACGAACGGCCTCGAGCTGTGGGCCATCGGCGAGCAGGGCAAGGGCTCGATTCCGATCGGGCATACCGCGGTAGCGGGCTGGAAGGCGCCGTTTCCCTCCGCTCCTTCGGGCTTCGCCGAGATCCCGAAGGCGGCCCATGATCCACATGCGCGCCTCGAGTACATGGACTCACTGCGGATCTGGGCGATGGCCCTCTATCCGAACGTCAGTGGCTTCGGCTCCCAGGCGTTTCTCGAGCTGCGTGAGCCCGAGCTGATGCTCGCCTGCGTTCGCGCCTACAACGACTTCCTGACCGACTGGTGCGCGCCGGCGCGGGAGCGCTTCATCCCGATCTCGGCCATGCCCTTCTGGGACGTCGAGCCCTCCGTGCGCGAAATCGAGCGTTGTGCGAAGGCAGGACACAAGGGGGTTCTCTTCACCGGCGCGCCCCAGGACCACGGCATGCCGGCGCTGGCGAGCCCGCATTGGAACCCGCTGTGGGAGTGCGCCCAGGCGCACGACCTCCCGATCAGCTTCCACATCGGGTCGGGCGAGTTCACGAGCTCCGACTGGACGCCAGAGCGCCTCGCGCTCTACGGGCCGGGCGGCATCAACGCCCAGACCTCGATCGGTCTCTTCCTCGAGAACGGTCGCCAGATCGTCGATCTGCTCTTTTCCGGGGTCCTGCCGCGCTATCCCGATCTCAAATTCGTTTCCGTCGAAAGCGGTATCGGGTTCATTCCCTTCCTGCTCGAAGCCTCTGACTACACCTTCGACTACGGCCAGGTCAGGGCCCATCGCCCCGAGTTCAAGCTGAAGCCGAGCGAGTACTTCGCCCGACAGGTGCACGGCTGTTATTGGTTCGAGGAGTACGCCCCGCGCCACATGCTCGATACGCTCCCCGTCGACAACATCCTCTTCGAGACCGACTACCCCCATCCGGTCTGTCTCTACGGGGACGTGCGCGAGAAGATCGAGGCGGGGCTTTCGGACGCGCCGCCGGCGCTGCGACGCAAGCTGCTCTTCGACAACGCGGCGCGGCTCTACAAGGTGGAGCAGCCGCCGATCTGAGACGGGACGTGGTGCCGCAGGACGTCGCGGCACCAAGGAAGGAAGAACTCGCATGGGCAGGCTCGATGACAAGGTGGCTCTGATCAGTGGCGGCGCGCGGGGGCTCGGGCGTGCGATGGCCGAGGAGTTCGTGGCCGAGGGCGCGCGTGTGGTGATCGGCGATCTCCTCGAGGAGACGGCCTCCGAGGCCGCCCGTGAGATCGGCGATCGGGTACGAGCGGTCCGGCTCGACGTGACGGAGGAGCAAAGCTGGGAAGAAGCGATCAAGGCCACCCTGGCTGCCTTCGGATCCCTGAACGTGCTGGTCAACAACGCGGGGATCGCCGAAGGGTCGCGCATCTGGGAGACGTCCCTCGAGAGCTATCGCCGTGTGACGGAGGTGAACCAGACGGGCGTGTTCCTCGGGATGCGGGCGGCGGTCGATCCGATGACGCGCGCGGGCGGGGGATCGATCATCAACATCTCGTCGATCGACGGCATGGTCGGATCGCCGGGCATCATCTCCTACATCGCGAGCAAATGGGCCGTGCGCGGGATGACCAAGGCGGTCGCGATGGAGCTCGGGCCGCGGGGCATTCGAGTGAACTCGATCCATCCGGGTCACGTTCATACTCTGCTCGCCTCGCAGCCGGGCCAGGACCGCAAGCCGATCGAAGAGATGATCGAGACGCATACCCGACGCTTCGCACCCATGGGCCGAACGGGCGAGCCTTCGGAGATCGCGAAGCTGGCGGTCTTCCTCGCCTCGGACGACAGCTCCTACTGTACGGGCTCCGAGTTTGTCGCCGACGGCGGCTTCACCGCCGGATATGCTTCGCCCGCCTCACCGAATCCATTCTGATCACAAGCCCTGGAACGGGATCCCATGAAGCTCGAAGTCTCCGGAGTGCCGATCCATACGCGCTGCCTCACAGTCGCGCTGAAGCAGGGATCGGCGGACGCCGTCGATTTCCGCGCCGACATCCTCGACCTGCGCAAGGGCGGTCTGATGGAGCTGGCTGGCCGGGTCACGATGGCGGGGATCATCCACAAGATGGAGCTCACAGGCAGCTTCGCGGCCGACTCGGGGCGCCTCGAGCGGATCGAGTGGGCCCAGTCCCATGTCATGCACGAGCCCAACGCGAATTCCCGGGGCGAGTGCTGCCGGGATCCGATGCCCCGACTGAATGACGTCGTCGGCATGCGCTTCGGCGCCGACTTCTCCACCGGGCTGAAGGGATGTTTCGGAGGCCCGCTCGGTTGCACCCACGTCAACACGCTCCTCCAAGAGGTCGACGCCTTCGTCTCGAGTCATCTGGCGCTCCGACGGGACGACCGGGATTACGCGAAGCCTCGCGGCGCGGGGCGA
>JANMTD010000340.1:0-9513 GCA_031390075.1 Deltaproteobacteria bacterium
GTCCAAGGCTCGTCCGTCTGCATTCGCTTGTTATGCGGCGGGCGCGATCTTCATCGGCTGTTGGTAGACAGCGCCGATCTAATCGGGTTCTCAGGGGGAGCCCACTCGAGCAGAGCGTCCTCAAGGTCTTTTTCCGCGCGGAAGTAGAGGGGAATCCACCAAGACCAGCCGCGAGGCCGGGAAACTATGAGATACGGGAGACCGAGCAAGCTCTGGCGCCGCGCCGCGACGATGTCGACCCACGGAAGCCAGTTTGCGCCGTAAAGGTTTACTCCATCATCGTCTACGCGGATCGTCATAAATCTCGCGAGAATCAAATAGAACCCAACAGCCAGGATCGCACTCGAAGCTGCGATTTCGGGGCGGCGCCAGGCGGCGGAATAGACGATCGCTGCAACTACAGCAGAGAACCCAGCCAACGCAGGCCGAGAGATCCGAAAGGCAGGGGAATTCGATTTCGGCACAGACCGCCTGCCGCATAACTAGTTAGTAACCATCACCGTGGCATCCCCGTCCCCAATTATCGCAGCAGAATTGCGCGGCGGATCTCGCTCGGCTTCTATCGGACGAGGTGCCTTCAGGTGTTCGATCTAGTCGATGGGCCGAAATTCTTGTCCCTCCGGGTGTCGCGTATTTAATTATCACGGCGGCGTGGGTCGAGTTATCGCGGCTGGTTCTATTTCATTCAAGCTCAGCTCGGGCTGAGGCCGGCCGGGGTGGGGGGCCGTCTTTCGGGCTTTCCGAGTCGAGTGTGTCCCAATCGTCCGTGCTCACGCGTCCACCGACTCCGAACCTCTCTTACCGACCGCATACCAGTCCACCCGCCGCGTCGCGAACATGATTGCTGCGAGGATCGCGAAGAGTCCGATCGCGCCGATCAGGAGTGCGTAGTCCTCGTTGTTGAGGAGGATGTAGAGGTAGCCGTAGAGCGCGGCGACGCCCGTCGCGACGACGAGGGAGCGGGAGAGCTGCTGGAGGACGACGGTGGCATAGCCTGTGATCATCGCGATGATCGCGGCGCTGGCGAGGGCGTAGGCGGTCGGGAAGCCGAGGTGTTCGGCTAGCGAGAGCTCGAGCAGGTAGAAGAGGCAGAGGGCGCCGCCGAGCATGAGGTACTGGATCGGGTGGACGCGGAGGCCGGCCAGGACTTCGACGAGCCAGACGGTCGCGAAGGTCAGCAGGATGAAGAGGCCGGCGTATTTCACGCTGCGTTCGGCCATGCGGTAGTGGTCGACGGCGCTCACGAAGCCGACGCCGAAGCGCGAGCCGTCGATGGCTTCCGTCATCGCTTCGCTCGAGCGCCAGGCCTGGGGGTAGTTGCGGCCGAGGAAGGGAATCGACCAGCGGGCCGAGAAGGTGTCTTTCCCGACCGTGCGGTCGGTGGGGAGCCAGTTGCCCTGGAAGCTCGGGTTGTCGGCGCTCGCGCTGAGCTCGACATCGGTCTGCTTGCCGAAGGGGGTGAAGTAGAGGGCGAGGCTGCCGTTCAGGACCAGCGGGAAGGAGAACGTGAACCGGTCGCCGGGCTTGGAGAGGTCGACGATGGCGTGGATGCCGACGCTGCTCTGGGAGAAGGAACCGGTGCCGGGGAGGAACGCGGCGGTTTTTCTGTTCCAGGCGACGGCGGTCTCTTCCTGGATCGCGCGGGCGTCGGAGATGCCGACGGCGAGCTGGGCGCGGTCCCAGGCGATTTCGGCGGGCTCGATGCCGAGGGCGGCGAAGTCGGGGCGGGCGAACTCGCCTTCGACCTCGACGCCTAGCTTGTAGACGGGGACGGAGAAGATGCCGCGCTGCCGCGTTTCGCTCTCGATGCTGCCGCGGGCCTGGAGGCGCTCCGGGAGGAAGGTTGCGGTCCGCGTCTCGCTGCGGGAGATCGTCTGGTTGTTGGGTCCGACCTCGGCCCAGCGGATCGTGTAGGGGACGACGAGGGCGGGGCCCGTCAGGGTCTGCGCATTGCCCCATTTCAACGTGATGTCTTCGATCACGGTTTGGCGCCGGAGCTGCCGTTCGGAGACGAGGTCGCTGATCATGCCGATCGGGATCAAGAGGAGCAGGGCGAGAAATCCGACCGAAAAGAGTCTCAGCATCTGGGAGTTGCGGAGGGAGGACGACAGCCGGTCGACCGGGTCTTGCACGTGGGGGACGCCTTTCTGCGTGGGCTCGAAGGAGCGATCGATGGGTCGGCCCTTCGCCGTGTGAGTACGTCCCTCCGACGCTGCAGAGGCCAATCTGGTTCAGGGGCGACGGGCGCGCGCTCGGTCCGATGCCCCAGCCTGGCCCGACCCGCTACGACCCAGTAGCTTCGTCCCTGTATGCCCAAACAGACCTCATTCGCGCGCTTCCAGGTCGAATCCGACGGGCGCTTCGAGCTCGCCGACATTGATCCGCGCGACACGGGCGGGCTCGAGAAGGAGACGGCGCAGGCGCGTTTGGCGACGAGCATCGAGCGGATCGGCGATCTGCAGGAGCGCCTTCAGGCGCAGGATCGCTGGGCCGTGCTGCTGATCTTCCAGGGCATGGACGCGTCGGGCAAGGACGGCACCGTCAAGCAGGTGCTCTCGGGCATCAATCCCGCCGGCTGTCAGGTATTCGCTTTCAAAGCGCCGTCGAGCGAGGAGCTCGACCACGACTTTCTCTGGCGCGCGGCGCGGGCGCTGCCGGAGCGCGGGCGCATCGGCATCTTCAATCGCTCCTACTACGAAGAAGTCGTGACGGTGCGCGTCCATCCCGAGTTCCTGGAGAAGCAGCGGCTACCGCCGCGCTGCACCGGGAAGAAGCTGTGGGACGAGCGACTGGAGGACATCGACGGCTTCGAGCGCTACCTGGCGCGCAACGGCGTGTTGATCCGCAAGTTCTTCCTGCACGTCTCACGGGAAGAGCAGAAGCGCCGCTTCCTGGCGCGCATCGACGAGCCCGAGAAGAACTGGAAATTCAACGAGCGCGACGTCGCCGAGCGCGCGCACTGGGACGACTACCAGCGCTACTGGTCGAGCGCGATCGCGAAGAGCAGCACGCCCCACGCCCCCTGGTTCGTCGTCCCCGCAGACAAGAAATGGTTCACACGTCTGGTCGTGGCCGAGGCGCTCGTCGCCGCGCTCGAGGATCTCGAGCTCGACTTCCCGCGTCTGGAAGGCGAGCGCAAGAGCGAGCTCGCACGTGCGCGCGAGGCCCTCGAGGCCGAAGACGCCTGAAATCGGTCACCCTTACGGAACGACGACTTCGTCGCGGGCGCTAGGGGCTCGACGACGTCGAGGCTCGTCTCTTCGCGGAGCGCGACGCGCACGACGCCGAGCTGATCCAGGCACTTGAACGCCTCGGGCATCGGGCACGCAGCAGCGGTGGACGCCGAAGCGCTCGTCGAGGTCCCGTTCGGAGAAAAGGCGCTCGCCGCAGCGGTGTCGTCCCAGGGGGAAGTCGTTGCGCAACAGAGCGGCAACCGACGAATCCCGGCTGGTCTTCGAGGTGGTTCGGGACCCGCTCGAGCACGCGGAAGATTGGGTTCGACCATGGCCGGAACCCCCAGAGTGTGGTGCCCAGGGGGTTGGCTCCCTGGACGGCGCGGCTTTTTTATAAACTTTGTTACTTTTTGACCAAATATAGAACTAGTTGTGATATGCCTCACTCCGCACTGAGAGGATTCACCCGATCGTCCTCGCAACTCGACAGCGAGAACGCCGTCACCAAAGGAGCACCGATGCAGTCTGGATCCCTAACGACTTTGGCGATGGGCAGCGCGCTGGCCCTCGCCCTGGGCCTCACGCTCACCGCCGCGACCGCCGCCGAGGCCAAATCGAAGAAGAATTGCGCCGCCGCGGAGGCGCTCTTTCAGGCCACCGGTCAGGGAGATCGCGACGGCGACGGCCTCAGCGACTGCCGGGAGACGCGACAGCTGCGGACATCCTCGAGCGACCCGGACACCGACGGCGATGACCTGATGGATGGCGACGAGGTCGCGGAACGCTCCGACCCGCGCGATCCGGACAGCGATGACGACGGCATGTGGGACGGCGACGACGATACGCCGCGCATCCGCGAACAGAAGGTCGAGGGCTTCCTCGACGCGTTGACGTGTCCGTCCGTCGGCGTACTGGGCTCCATGACGATACTCGGGACGACCGCGACCCTCGACGAGGGGACGGAGTTCGAAGAGGGCACCTGCGCTGAGCTGGCCGAGCTGCTGGCCGCGGGGGTGCTGGCGGGAACGCCGGTCTTCGTCGAAGTCGAGATCGCAGAGGATGCGGCAGGGGCGCTGATGGCCATCGAGGTCGAAGCGAAGTCCGGCTGTCGCGAGCATGACAGCGACGACGAGGACGACGACGACGACGACGACGACGACCAGGACGAGGACGAGGACGAGAACTAGCTCTTACGCGTCCCGAAAGACCCGGGCCCGCGCGCGCCGTGAAGAACGACGTGTGTGGGCCCGGCGTATTTGGTTTCCGTTCAGAATACTAGGTCGCGGCCGCTTTGATCGCCTCGGCGGTGAGCCCCTTGTGGCCCCAGATATCGCCGTCGATGAACTGGTTCGGTGTCCAGCTCTCGTCGACGAGTCGGCCGCCGGTCCCGAGCTCGACGTCGAAGCCGAATGGGCTCTTCATGTAGAAGGAGAACATGTGGTCGTTCGCGTGCCGGCCGAGGCTGGACGTGATCGGGAGTCCGGCGGCAATCGCGCGGTCGAGCGCACAGCCGACGTCGTCGATCCCGCCGACCTCGATCAGCATGTGGTGGAGGGCGGAGACGGGGCCGACGTGGACGAGGGCGATCGTGTGGTGGCGCGCGTTGCAGTGCAGGAACCAGACGCCCATGCCCGGGCCGAACATCACGTAGTCGCTGAGGGCGAAGCCGAGCACGCGGCAGTAGAAGTCCTTCGCCTTCTCGAGGTCGGGGACCATCAACACGAGATGGCCCATCCCGAGCGCGCCCGTCACGAAGCGCGAGACGCCGCGGGGCGACTGGATCGCCCGGTCCTTGGTCACGCCCTGGAAGAGCTCGACGCGATTTCCGGCCGGATCGGCGACGGAGAGCATGCCGTGGATGCCGCGCGTCGAGAGCTCCTGCGCCGTTGCCTGCGAGACCTTCAGCCCCGCGCGTTCGAGCTCCTTGCCCGCATTCGCGAGCTCCTCCGCCCCGCCGACCTCGAGCCCGAAATAACGCAGACCCGGCCGCTCGTCGGGATGCACCGCGATGCGCCACTGCCAGTCGTCCATCTTGAGGTACGCCGTTCCGTCCGATGCGATCGCGTTGCCGCCCTCCGCGCCGGGGCGCACGGCGTCGCCCGGCACGGCGCGCGCCGGCTCGAGGCCGCAGACGTTCGTCGCGAAGTCGAGCCAGCGCTTCGGATCGGGTCCTTGGAGGCCGACGTAGCCGAGTCCTCGAATCTTCATGGGTCTTCCTTTTCTCGAGCTTGCGGATCAGCGGGTTCGGACGACTTCGGCGGGATGGAAGCCGAAGTTCGGCGTCAGGATATCCTGGCCCATCAGCGCCTTGCCGTGGATCCGGCCCCAGACGTCCCAATCGGTGCCGACGTGGGTGACGCCCGCACCGACGTCGCGGTAGGCGCGCTGCACGGCGTCGCCTTCGCGAAGGCCGTGGGCGCCGCCGCGATAGAGCAGGCTGCCGACGGCTTCGAAGACGAGCTGGGCACAGAAGGCCTGGTTGCGGCGGCAGACGGAGCGCTCGAGCACCGTGAGCCCGCGCCCGCTGCCGTAGCCCTCGCCAGTTCGCGCGACATCGCGCAGGAGCATGCTCTCGGCCGCGTCGAGGCGTGCAGAGACGTCGGCTAGGCGGAGCTGGACGGACTGGGTATCACCGAGCTTTTCGCCGAGCAGATTCTTGCGCGTGTCGAGGCGCGCGATCGTCGCGTCGAGGGCCGTGTAGGCGCTGCCTAACAGGGCCGGCACGATCGTCCAGCCCATCCAGTCCCAGACGGGGACGCGGTACCAGGGGCTGTCGTGCACGGCGTGGCCCTGGGTCTTGACGCCGCTCTCCGGTGTGCGGTTCGCGTCAGCCCAGAGAAGCGTCCGGTCCTCGGCGACGAACTGCTCGCGGACGAGGATGTCGTTGCTCGCCGTGCCCTTGAGCCCCATCGAATGCCAGGTATCGAGGATCTCGTACTCGCCGGCCGCGCGATCGAGCACGAAGAGCCGCATCTCGGGGATCGGCCCGGCGCCCTCGCGTACGACCGGCGCGAGGATCATGTCGAGGTCGCAGTTGTACGAGCCGCTCGCGAATTCCCAGTGGCCGTCGAGGATGTAGCCGCCGTCGACCGGGCGGGCGCTGCCGCGCTTCGGCGACCAGCCCGTCGACGCGATCCGCGCGTCGCGCTCGGGGTCACCGGTCTGCCAGAGCGCCTTCTGCGTCTGCTCGGGAAAGAGCGCGAGGATCAGCTGGTGCATCGCGTTGTTTTGGTAGACCCAGGCCGTGCTCGCGCAGCCGCGCCCGAGCTCGATCGCGACCCGGACGTAGGTCCCGAAGTCGACCTCGTAGCCGCCGAACTTCTTCGGCTGGAGCAGCCGGAAAAGCCCCGCCTCCTTCAGCTCCTGGATCGATTTCTCGGGCACGCGGCGGGCCTGCTCGCATTCGGCCGCGCGCGCGGCGAGGCCGGGCGCGAGAGCGCGGGCACGGGCGACGAGCTCCTCGTCAATGGATCGCGTCATGACGTCTCCGAATCAGAGGTTCCGGGGATCGGGATCGACGCCCGGCACGACGGGCACGAAGGGGGCGATAAAGAGCGCCCGTGCGCGCCGGCTCGCCTCGATCCGCTCGAGCAGCGCCGCATAATGGTCGCTCCAGGCCTCGAGCGGATCGACGTCGCTGAAGAGCGCGATCAGGATCCTGTCGCCGACGCCCGGAACCTCGGGGGCGGCCTTGGGCCACCACGCGGCTTTCGGGAGCGGTGTAAAGCAGAGGGCCTGCGCCGTCGGCGACTTCTCGAGGAAGCGGGGCAGGGCCTCGCCGACGAGCGCGTCTCGAAGCACCTCGAGGGAGCACTCGGGCTTGCGCTCGACCCAGGTCAGCACGATGCCGGGATAGCGCCGTTCCAGCGCGAGCTCGGGCGGAACCCCGTCCACGTCGCGCAGCGACGCCCCAAGAAAGTCGTAGCTGGTCGTCGAGAGCACGTCGCGCTTCTCGAAGGTCCGCCCCTGCGCCGCGAGGATCGGCATCTGCTCCGCGACCCAGGCCTGCTGGTCGACGAGCCGGTCCTTGTGGATCCACATGCCCGCGAGGAACGAGCCCTTGTCGAAGGGGCTCGCGATCACGTTCTCCCGAGGCTGTCGGACGTCTTTGTGTCGACGTGTCGCCACCCATCGCTGTGTCGAGAAGGTCCAGGGCGCACAGCTCCCCGCGGCGAGCAGATGATCGCGTTCGTAGTAGCGATTCCACGCGCGCTCGTGGCCCGGGTGCGGCTCGATCAGGCCGAAGATCGCGTGGCCCAAAGAAACACCCAGGGCAACGCCGGCAGCGGATGCGGAATCGAGCATGGGCCAAGTATTGCAGGCATCCCGGGGAATCCCCCGTTCAATCCTGGGAATTCGATTCGTACGAATGCTCGTTGCCCGGGCATTCGCACTCCTCGTAGCATGCCGGTCATGGCGATGCGGGTCTGCATACTGGGCGCCGGCGGCCTCGGATCCCTGGTCGGGGGGATGCTGGCCGAGTCGGGCTTGCGCGTCACGCTCGTGGGGCGACCGGAACACGTCGAGGCCATCCGGGACGGCGGCCTGCGGATCTCGGGCATCAGCGGCGAGCGCCGGATCATCGGCGGCCTCGATGCGGTCGAGAGTGCTGCGCGGGCTCGCGGCCCATTCGACGCCCTGATCCTGTGCGTCAAGGCGAAGGACACGGAGGCAGCCCTCCTCGACGCGAACGGTCTGCGCGCCGACGCCGGTGTCGTCCTCTCGCTCCAGAACACCGTCGCCAAGGACGCGGCCCTCGCCGACTGGATCGGATCCGATCGCGTCGTCGGCGCTTCGACGACCGAGGCTGCGACAATGGATGGTGCCGGCAGCGTGCGCCACGTCGCGACGGCGCCGACGGCTTTCTATTTTGGGGCTCTGGGCAGCTCCGGGGCTCTGGGCAGCTCCGGCAGCGCATCCGGTGCGCGCGACGGTGCGACGAACGACCGGATCGCCGCCCTCGTCGATGCGTTCACGAAGGCCGGGCTCTCGGCGAAGCAGACCGACGAGATCGAGCACGTCGAATGGGAGAAGCTGTTGCAGGCCGCTGTGCTGGCCGCCTGGTCGGTCTCGACGCTGGGCATGATGCCCGGTCGCTCCGTCGCCGAGGGGCTCGTCGTCCGCGAGGCGGCCGAGCATTATGTCGCGATCGCGCAGGAGCTGCTCGCCGTCTATCGGGCGCTCGACTACGAGCCCCGGGATTTCTTCCATCCCTACTCGCGCTTTCGAGAATTCGCGACCTGGAGCTTCGAGGAAGCGGTCGCGGGCATGCGAGCCCAGGGCCAGCGCATGCTCGACATCGGTGCGGTCGGTCGTCCCTCGCTCCACGTCGACTTGATGCGCGGCCGGCCGACGGAGGTCGAATTCGTGCTCGGCCCCTTTCTCATCGAGGCCGCGCGGCTCGGCCTCGAGATCCCGACCGCCCGCGCCGCCTACCGGATCATCCGAACCCTGGAGCAGCTGCTGGCCTAGCAGCGCGATCCGAACCTTTCCATGCACAGAAGGAACGTCATGAAACCCAACATGCTGGATCGCGGCGAGCTCGACGAGCGGACCCACGCGAGCGTCAAGCCGCCGACCTTCTCGAGCCCGTCCGCCGAGCGCGCGCATCGCAAGGCGCGGCTGGCCGGCGCCTGCCGCATCTTCGCGAAATACGGCTACGACCACTGGGTCGCAGGCCACATCACCGTCCGCGATCCCATCCACCGCGACCGCTTCTGGGCCAACCCGCTCGGCGTCTCCTGGAACCGCATCACCTCCTCGGATCTCCTGCTCGTCGGCTTCGACGGCAACGTCGTCGAAGGCGATCGGCCGCTCAACGCCGCCGCCTTCGCGATCCATTCGGAGCTGCACGCCGGCCGCGACGACGTCGTCTCCGCCGTCCACGCGCATACGCCCTTCGGCCGCGCCTGGTCCGCGACGGGCCGGCTCATCGAGCCCGTCAGCCAGGACCACTGCGCCTTCTACGGCGACCACGCCGTCTTCGACGACTTCACGGGCGCCGTCTACGACCGCTCGGAGTCGCGCCGCTTTCTCAGCGTGCTGGGATCGGGCAAGGCCCTGATCCTGCAGAACCACGGCCTCCTCACCGTCGGCAGCTCCGTCGACGAGGCGGCCTTCTGGCTCCATCTGCTCGAGCGCTGTGCGCAGAGCATGTTGCTGCTGCGCGCCCTCGTGCCGACGCCGGACGGGCCCAGCTATCACGTGCTTTCGCACGACGTCGCGAAGCACACACGGGAACAGGTCGGCGAGCCGCTCCACGGCTGGCGCGGATTCCAGCCGCTCTGGGATGACGCGATGGCCGAGGACCCGAGCTTTCTGGACTGAACGCCTGCTTGAC
>JANMTD010000433.1:0-6110 GCA_031390075.1 Deltaproteobacteria bacterium
TTCGGGTTTCTCGACGCGCCGGCGGCGATTCGAGTCGAGGGGAGTCGGATCGCTCTCGCGCAAGAGCAGTCACTCAGCCTCATCGGGGGCGACATCGACCTCCGAGGGGGGCGATCGGATGGCGGCGTCGCCTTCGTCTCGGTGCCGAGTGGACGGATCAACTTCGTGAGCCTCGCGAGCGCGGGGCAGGTCGAGATCGAGTCGGACGGGCTTCGCATCACGGGTAATCCGGACTACGGGGACATCGCCATCGCAGACGAGATCTTCGTGTCGTCGAGCGGTCTCGGCGTCGACCCGCTAGGCGACGCGCGAAACAGCGTCCGGCCCGGGCGTGGATCGGGCGCGATCTTCGTGCGGGCGGACGACCTCCTGATTCGCGACGCGGATATCCGCAGCCTGACCGTCACGCTGCACGATGCCGCGCCGATCGACATCGGCCTGACGGGACAGCTCACGATCGAGAGCGTCGCCGGCGAGCAGCAGTCCGGAATCTTCGCCGATTCGGGACTCCGGATCGCGCCTGCGCCCGGTCAGGTCGTCGAAGGGTTCCCTACTGGAATCCAGATTCCCGGTCTGGGCGGATTCGTGTTCAGCTTCTGCACGGGCGTGGGAATTTGTGGCATCGACTACCAGGCAAGCGGTCGCGCCGGCGAAGTCCGCATCATTGCGCGCGACGTCGCGCTCCAGAACGGTGGCAAGATCACATCGCGCAGCGAGTTCTCGGCCGACGCCGGCTTGATCGACATCGCGTTCAGCGACGAGATGCGGGTCGTCGGCCGGCGTGGGCCCGGCGACGTCTCCCAGATCTCGACCAACTCGAACGGCGATTTCGGGAATCCGGGCACCATCCGGATCCGATCCGAGTCGGGCCGGCTCCGACTGGCCGACTTCGGCGCGCTCGTGATCCAGAACAGCTCGACGGGGATCCTCTCCGACACGCCCGGCCGGATCGAGGTCGATGTCGCCGAGCTCGAGATGTTCGGCAACGCGCGCATTGACTCGAGCACGCGTTCATCCGGCACGGGCGGCATCCTCGACATCACGGCCCGGGACCGCATGACGCTGAGCGGCCGAACCGACGACGAGAACTTCACCGGGATCTCGACCCTGTCGCAGCCCGGCGCCACGGGTCCGGCGGGCGCGATCCGGATCGCCACGGCCAACCTGTTGATGAAAGAGGGCGCCGAGATCTCCGCCCGTCCGGCCGACGCCACGTCGCTCGGCGCCGCGGGCAATCTCCGCTTCGAGATCGGCGATCGTCTCGTCATGCGCAATGCGACGATCTCGACGCAGAGCCCGAACGCGGCGGGCGGCAACATCGAGCTCGGCGTGTCCGGTGTCGTCGACATGCGGCGTTCGTCGATCACGACGAGCGTCACGTCGGGCCCCGAGAGCGGCGGCAACATCACGCTCCGCCCCGGCCCCGAGGCCCTCGTTCTCGACCATAGCCAGATCATCGCCCGCGCCGACGCGGGCTCGGGCGGCAGCATCGACATCGAGGCCGACGTCGTGATCACCGATGTGACTTCCGCCATCGACGCGAGCTCCAGGAGGGGTATCGATGGCTCCGTGCTGATCAATGGCGTCGAGGGCAACATCGTGCCCGAGGTCGCCGATCTCGCGACCCCGTCCGCCGACGCGTCGAGCCTGCTCCGCGAGCCGTGCGCCGCCCGCCGACCCGGGGCCTCGAATCGCTTCGTGGTCGACGAGGGGCGGCGGATCTCGCTCGCCGTGGACGACTATCTCTCGGCGCCGCTCGCGACTCGCCTGGGTGCGCCCGAGCAGGAGCCCCTCGCGGCCCGCGAGCCGGTCGATCCCGCCGACTCGATCGAGCTCGCCCAGCGGGATGCGTCGGCCGCCTCCGACTGCACCTTCTGAGCCCGGGCCTGGAATGATCCGCGGCCATTCTGCGATTCGACTCGGGCAGCGGGCGTTGCTCGCCCTGCTCGTCATGCTCGTGCTGCTCGTCCTCTCGCCGGTGGCTCACGCGCAGCGGGTGCAGGTCGGGCAGCCGATCCGCAACCGCCCGTTCGCGACCGAGAGAGAGACGCCTTCGACCCGGGAGGCGCCCGGAGTCGTGGATCTCGGCGCGGAGGTCGACGAGTCGGAACGGGTGCTCCCGCCTCTGCCCGTTCCGTCCTCCGCCGAGCTCGATGCGCTCGGTGCCCAGGCGGGACTCGTGATCCGGGAGCTCGATGTCACGGGCAACACGGTCTTCAGCGACGAGGTGTTGACCCAGGCGGTCGCCACCTACCTCGGTCGGCCCCTCGACTCGGCGGATCTCGAGCGGATCCGCCGTGCCCTGACCGCGGTGTATGTCGACGCGGGCTATGTCAGCTCGGGGGCGACGCTCCCCGAGCAGGACGTTCGGGACGGCCGCCTTCGGATCGAGATCACGGAGGGCCGGCTCGCGGAGATCCGGATCCAGGGGACGAAGCGCTACCGGCCGTCGGTGCTGCGCAAGCGTCTCGACCGGGTCGCGGGCTCACCCGTGCGCGTCAAGGATCTCGAGAGCGCCCTGCGTGTGCTCTCCCAGGATCCGCGGATCGCGCGCCTCGACGCGCGCCTCGAGCCCGGACCCGTCGCCGGCACCTCGATTCTCAGGGTCATGGTCGAGGAAGCGGACCCGGCGAGCCTCGTGTTCGCCTTCGACAACTACGAGACGCCGAGCGTCGGCAGCTACGCCGGCCACGCCGACGTCGCGCACGCGAACCCGCTCGGCCTCGGCGATTTCCTGGGGAGCCACCTGACCGTGACCGAAGGGCTCTACCGCGTCGATGGAAGCTATGCGATTCCCGTCCACCCGAGTGGAACGGAGCTGACCTTCGACCTCCGCTACAGCGACGCGGAGATCCTCGACGACGCGGTCAAGGCGCTCGACATCACGAACGAGTCGCTGAGTTATTCGTTCGGTGTACGCCAGACGCTCTACCGGACGCCGCGTGATTGGCTCGACGCGGGGCTCGCCTTCGATCGGCGCTGGAGCCGGAGCAAACTCGACGGGGACCCGTACTCCTTCGTCGAGGGCACCGAGAACGGCCGCAGCGAGCTCAGCGTGCTGCGCGCCGACGGCTCGTGGACCCGGCGCGGGCGCTCGTCGGCGCTCACGCTGCGCACGATCTTCAGCTGGGGCCTCGACGCGCTCGGTTCGACGATCCAGCACGGCAGCGCGGTCGTGCGCGAGGACCCGATCACCGGTGATTTGGAGTTCTCCCCCGGCGACCCGCCCGACGGCGTCTTCTTCAGCTGGGTCGGCCAGCTGCGATATCTGTACCGCTTCGAAGCGACCGGCATCGAGGTCGGTCTGCGCGGCGATCTCCAGCTGAGCGACCGGCCGCTGCTCCCGCTCGAGCAGTTCGCGATCGGCGGACCGGGCAGCGTGCGGGGCTACCGCACGAACCAGCTCGCGGCGGACGAGGGATTCGCGTCGGGCGTCGATGTGCGACTCCCGCTCTGGCGGACGGATACGGGCCGCAGCCTCGTGTCCCTCGTCCCTTTCTACGAGATCGGCCGGATCTGGAACCACGAGCGTTCGACGCAGGGCAAGCGCACGCTCTCGAGCCTCGGGGCGGGCATCGAGCTCGAGCCGCATCCGGACATCACCTTCCAGCTCGACTGGGCGGGCGCCTTCCGCGACTCGCACCTCGGCCACGAGCTGCAGGATCACGGGGTCACGTTCCGCGTCACCTGGAGAGCGCGATGACACGAGCGGGCGCAGCGCAGCTTCTTGCTCGGATTCCTTGGATCACGTGCGCGGTCTGCCGCGTCGCGCCGGCCCTCGCCGTGCTCTTCGTGCTCCTCGTGATGGTGTCGGGCGCGGGACGAGTCGCGCGCGCTGCCGACGAGGGCGCGGCGGACCCCGCGCGCGCGCTCGCAGAGATCGAGCAGCTGATCGCGCAGGGGAGCTACCGGCAGGGCCTCGAGCGGGCGGACCAGGCCCTCGCGTCGGCGGTCGCGAGCGGCGATGCGGCGCGGATCGGTGTGGCCGAGTCGCTTCGCGCGCGGCTGTTGGCGGGTCTCGGCGACGACGCGCTCGCGAGGCAGGGGTTCGAGCGCGCGGGCAAGGCGCTCGCCCGCGAGCCCGCGCTCTGGATGGCGAACCGTCTCAATCAAGCGAATTTCGAGGCCGCGAGCAGCCGCTTCGACGACGCGATCGACGCCTATCAAGAGGTCGCGGACGGAGCGCGCAAGCTCGGAGACCTCGAGCTCGAGGCGCGGGCACGGGCAAATGGCCTGCGGGCCCGGGTCGAGGCGGGCCCCGACACGGCGTCGGACCGCGATGGGGCGTCGATCGCGCAGCGCGATCTTCGCAAAGATCTCGGCCGGGCGACGAAAGCGGTCGATGCCGTCGAGTCGCCCGAGCTTCGCGCCGCCCTGGCACTCCACCTCGCGCGGACTCTCGAGCTCGCGCGCGGCGCCGCGGACGGGCAGGCCGCCGAGTGGGCGCTCGAATCTCATCGCCTGCTCACGCGCGCGCTCGCCGACGCAGACGCGGCGCAGTCGACGCGGCTCCGCGCCGAGGCGCTCGGGGCCCTCGGAGCGCTCTACGAATCCGAAGGCCACCTCGAGGAGGCGGCGAGCTTGACCGACCGGGCGCTGGCCCAGGCGCGCCGCAGCGAGACCGCCATGACGAGCGCGCGCCTGCCGCTGCAGGCGGGCCGGATCCGCCGGCGGACGGGGGAGCAGGGCGCGGCGCTGGCCCATTATGCGGAGGCGGTCGTGATCGTGGGCAAGCCGCGGGACGAGAGCCTGTCGGAACGGGCGAGTCGGCCCGGGCTCAATGCCTTCGAGACGGAGGACGCCGAGGCCTATCGGGGGCTCGTCGATCTGCTCCTGCGCCGGGCCGCCGGTCGCAGCGACGCGGGCCAGAAGACGGCGGATCTGCGCGAGGCGCAGGCCGTGCTCGAGACCTATCGCGTCGCCGAGCTGCGGGATTATTTCGCGGACGACTGCGTCGACCGCAATCGCGAGAGCCGCGCCCGGGTCGACGACGCGGCGGGGAGCTTCGTCGTGATCTATCCGGTCATCCTCGAGGATCGGCTCGAGCTGCTGGTCTCCCGGCGCGACTGGATCGAGAGCCGCACGGTGAAGATCTCGCGCGCCGAGCTCGAGAAGCTCGCGCGCCAGTACCGTGGCCTGCTCGAGGACCGCACGACGCGGCTCTACCTGCGGCCGGCCCAGGCGCTGCACGCGGTCCTGATCGAGCCGATCGCGGATCTGCTCGCCCTGCAGAAGCCCGAGACCCTGGTCGTCGTGCCGGACGGGATCCTGCGAACGATCCCGTTCTCGGCGCTCCACGACGGCAAGACCCATCTGATCGAGCGCTATGCGCTCGCGACGACGCCGTCGCTCGAGCTCTCCGACCCCCACCCCTTCGATCGCAGCGATGTCGGATCGCTCTACGGCGGCCTCACGACCTCGGTCCAGGGCTTCGATGCGCTGCCCCAGGTCAAGCAGGAGCTCGAGATGGCGAACCGCTATCTGCCGGGCACGGTGCTCCTCGACGAGTCCTTTTCCCGCGAGGCGCTGATCGACAAGCTCTCGACCGAGAGCTTCGACCTCGTCCACGTCGCCTCCCACGCCGAGTTCTCGAGCGCCGACAAGGGCGGCTTCCTCCTGACCCACGACGGCAAGCTCCAGCTCGGGGATTTCCGGAAGGCCGTCGAGCTGCTGCAGTTTCGCGCGCGCCCCCTCGAGATCCTGATCCTGAGCGCCTGCGAGACCGCGGCGGGCGACGACCGCGCGGCGCTCGGGTTCTCGGGGGCCGCCGTGCAGGCGGGGGCGAGGAGCGTGCTCGGGAGCCTCTGGCTCGTGCAGGACGAGGCGACCTCGGTGCTGCTCTCGACGTTTTACGAGGCGCTGGCGCAGCCGGGCGTATCGCGGGCCGAGGCAATGCGCCGCGCGCAGCGGCGACTGATCGACGACCCCGCCTACGCGCACCCGAGCTCGTGGGCGGCGTTTCTCCTGATCAACAGCTGGCTCTGACGCCGGATTCCGGTGCGGGTCCCCGTCCGGCAGCGAGGCGGCCTAGCGAGGTGTCCTACCCACGTGGCCTAGCGTGGTCGGCGCCTTCGCTCGAGGGCGGCGAGCGCGATCAGGCCGCTCGCGAG
>JANMTD010000501.1:0-5890 GCA_031390075.1 Deltaproteobacteria bacterium
TGTCGATGAACCTGGTGCTGAGCTGGAGCAAGGGCTCGATCAGCTGGTCGTTCAGGTTCATGGTCTCGAGCCGGTCGAGCATCTGCAGCTGCTGCAGCCGGAACTGCTGCTCGTGGAACCCGTAGAGGCTCGCCAGGAAGAAGGTCCCTGCGATGACCGACCAGAGCGTCAACACGACATAGGCGACGGGGGAGAGAAAGAGCGAGCGGAGCTCCCGCGACGCGATCGTGAGCGTATGCCTCACGCCGCACCTCGCTCGAGCGCGTCGCTCGCGTCCCGGGTCATCACCCGTGTGAAGACCTCTTCGAGGGCGACGCCGCCGGCCATCAGCTCCGCGAGCGGCTGATCGAGGACCTTCCTGCCCCGGCCGAGCAGGATCACGCGCTGACAGATCGCCTCGACCTCGGCCAGGATATGCGTCGACAGGATCACGGTCTGATGCCCCGAGGCGGCGAGATCCCGGATCAATACCCGGATCTCGCGGATCTGGATGGGATCGAGGCCGACCGTCGGCTCGTCGAGGACGAGGACCTGCGGCTCGTGGACGATCGCCTGGGCGAGACCCACGCGCTGGCGATAGCCCTTCGAGAGCTGGCGGATCTCGCGGCCGCGCACCGCCGTCAGGCCGCAGCGCTCGAGCGCGCGATCGACTGCCGCCTTGCGCTTCGCCCGTGGCACGTCCTTCAAGCGCGCCACGAAATCGACGTACGATGTCGGCGTCATCTCGGGGTAGAGCGGCGGCGTCTCGGGCAGGTAGCCGATCGCCCGGCGCGCGGCGATCGGGTCGGAGAAGACGTCGTGGCCGGCGATCCGCGCCGTGCCATCCGTCGCCGGCAGGAACCCCGTCAGGATCCGCATCACCGTCGTCTTGCCCGCCCCGTTAGGCCCGAGAAAACCCACGACCTCGCCCGCGCGGACGCTGAACGAGAGGCCGCTCACGGCCTCGTGGTCCCCGTAGCGTTTGTGGAGTCCGTCGACCTCGATCGCGAGGGCGGCAGCGCTCCCCCCGGATTGGCTCTGTTCTTCCGTCACCTGGCGCACTCCCTCACCCTTCGAGCGCGCGAAGTCTTCGCAATCCCGCCAGGCGAGTCAAGGCGCAGGCGAATGACGCTCGAAGGTTTCGCGGATACCCTGCCCCGTCTGCTCGAGGTCGGCCCCTGCGCATCGCACTCGTCGTCGAACGTTTTGCACCGGGCACCGGCGGTGTCGAGAACGTGGCGTGGCAGGTCGCCCACGAGCTGGTGCGGCAGGGCGAGGATGTGACCGTCGTCGCCCGCGAGGCCGACCCGGCCGAGGGGATCGCGATCGTCCCGGTCGCAGCGACGGGGCGTCGAAGCCCGCTGCGCGCCCTCGCCTTCTCGCGCGCCGCCGCCCGGGCTACGCGCGAACGGGGATTCGACGTCGTCCACAGCTTCAGCCGGACCCGCCACCAGGATCTCTTCCGCGCGGGGGGCGGCAGTCACGAGGACTACCTGCGGAGGACCTGCTCGCCCTTCGGCCAGGCCTATCGCCGCCTGCTGCCCCGCCACCGGAGCCTGCTCGAGCTCGAGCGCCGGGTCTTCGCCGATCCCGGGCAGCGGATCCAGTGCGCCTCGCGGCTCGTCGCGGATCGCCTGCGCGAGCGACACGCGGTCGCCCCGGAGCGCATCCTGCTGCTGCCGAACGCCGTCGACGCCGCGCGCTTCGAGGCGGGGCGACACGCGGAGGCGGGGCGCGCACTGCGCCTTGCCCTCGACGCGCGCGCCGAGCGGATCTGGCTCTTTCCGGCTTCGGGCTGGCGGCGCAAGGGCCTCGACCTCTGTCTCGCGGCGATCGCCCGCGTCGCGGATCCTGGCCTGCGGCTCTGGATCGCCGGCCGCGACGAGCCCGGGCCGTGGCGGCGGCGCGCGGCGCGAGCGGGCCTCGCCGAGCGCGTGCGGTTCCTGGGTCCACGCCGGGATCTCGAGATCGTCTACGCCGCGGTCGACGGGATGCTGCTCCCGACCCGTTACGACGCCTTCGCCAACGTGACCTTCGAGGCCGCGGCGGCGGGGCTCCCGATCGTGACGTCGCGGGCGAACGGCGCCGCCGAATGGCTGTCGGCAGCGGCCTGTCGCGTCGTCGACGCGCTCGACGCCGAAGCCCTCGCGGAAGCACTCCGCGCGCTGGCGGATCCCGAGAGCCGGCTTCGCCTCGGCGAGTCCGCGCGGCGCGAGGTCGCCGCCTATCACTGGCCGGGCCACGTCACCGCCCTGCGAGCCGAATACGCGCGCATCCAGGCCGCCCGATGAGGCGCGCGCGGGCGCCGATCGTCTGGTGGGCGGGAGACGCCCGTGTTCAAAGCGCGTTATCCGAGCTCCTGATCCGATCGGAGGTCGCGGGTCGCGAGCCCGGAACGCAGATCGAGTCGAACGTTCGGCGCACGCTCCGCGAAGTCCTCGTCCAGCTCGGCGGCGATTCCCATCCCGAGCCTCTCCGCATCGTGCTCAAGACGCATCACGTCGGAACGGGTCGCCACCGCCTGCGCGAAGCCATCAAGCGCCGGATCCGCCGTTCCCCGGCCCGCCGCGAATGGCAGGCCCTCACCGCCCTCCGCGCGGCCGGTGTCCCCGTCCCCCGCCCCCTCGCCTACGGTCGCCTCGCCTCCGGCGACGAGCTCGTCGCCTTCGAATTCATCGAGGGACTCCCCCTCCACGACCGCTTCGCCGACGCCGATGCGCCCGCGCGCGCGGGTCTCGTCTCGAAGCTGCGCTCGACGCTCGCCAGGCTCCACGCGAGCGGCCGCATCCACGGCGACCTCCATCTCGGCAATCTGCGGGCGTGTGTGGATACGGACGAGATCGTGCTGCTCGACCTCCAGCGGGCGCGCCTCACGCGAGCGCCCAGCGATCGGCTGCGCGATCTCGCCTCCCTCGAGCTCTCGCTGCTGCGCGCGGATTGGCCCGCAGCGGAGCGCGCGGCACTCCGTCGAGAGCTCGCCGGTGGCCCGGAGCTCGGCCCGGCCTTCGACGCGGCGCTGCGGCGCTTCGCCGCCGATCACCTGCGCGGGCGCGCGCGGCGCAGGCTGCGCCCGGGCCGCGGTTTCGAGCGGGTCCACGCGGGGCGGCGAAGCGGCCTGCGCGATCGATCGCTCCCGGAAGAGGCGCTCCTGCGCCTGCTCGAGCGCGCCGAGCAGAGCCCTTCCAGGCGCTCGCGCCGCGGAGGTCGCGGCTGGATCGCCGAGGCGGAGATCGACGGGCGAGCGGTCGTCGTGAAGTGGCGCGCGAGCGGCGGGCTGCTCGACCGGATGACCGCCCGCTGGCGGGGCTCGGCCGCAGCGCGGGCGTTCCGAAACGGTCAGCGCGCGCAGCTAGTGCTCGCCTGCACCGCGCGCCCCCTCGCCTATCTCGACGAGCGATCGGCCGGCCTGCCCGGGGCCTGCTGGCTCGTGCTCGAACGCGCGGGCGACGTCGATCTCGACGCGCACGTTCCCCCGACTCCGCGCGCGGGGCACGAGCTCGCCCGCGCCTTCGGCGACTGGCTCGGCGATCTCCACGCTCTCGGCGTCGGCCACAGCGACTTGAAGGGAAGCAACATCCGGCTCCGCCCGGCCGCCCAGGAGTCTGCCGTCACGGCTTCGCCGCCGCGCTTCTGGCTCGTCGATCTCGAAGATCTCAGCGGCCCCGGGGCACAGAGCGACGAGGCCCGCCTGACCGCGCTCGCGCAGCTCAATGCCTCGATTCCCGACGCCCATCTCGATCCGGAGGCGCGCCGTGAAGCGCTGGCGCACTACCTCGCGCGCCTGCCCTTTGCGAGCGCCGATCTCGATTTCGAACGGGTGAAGGCCGCCGTCGCGCGGCGATCCCTCGCGCGCGCACACCGCTGGCGCGGCGAAGGCTGCGCTTGCGCGGGAGCCCTCAGCCCATGAGGAGCCCTCAGCCCGTCGTGACGGTGAGCCAGCGGAAATAGCTGGAGGAGCCGGGGACCTGGCGGCGATCGGCCATCGCGAACGTGAGCTTCACGGGGTCGGGAGCGCTCGTCGCGATCTGCTTGAAGGCCTCGATCTTGCGCTCGGGATCCTCGGGATTGATGCCGTGAAAGACGATCTCCACCTTGGGCTTCGTGGCGAGGACGTTCAGCACGAGGGTCGCGAGCGTGAAGAGCTTTCCGATCCCTTCGACGGCTTCGACGGCGAAGAACGGGACTTCACAGTCGGCGAGCTTGAAGCCGTATTCGAGGCGCATGCTGTACTCCCGGGCCGTGGTCGGCCGCTTGAATCGTGGCGGAGCTGAACTCGGGGCGCGGGCGCGGCAGAGTCGCGCCCACACTTCGGACTGTCAAGCCGCAGGTCGGCGTCCGGTGCGCGCGAACGTGCGCACCTGCTCGAAGCTCAGACGCCCGAGCCCGGCGGCTTCGTCCTCATCTTCTCGATCCGCGCCTGCAGCTCGTCGAGGGTGAGGATCCCCTTCTCGATCAGCAGATGGGCGATCGCCTTCGCCACGAGGCGCGTGCGCTCGGTCTCTTCGACGGCGCGGGCGAGCTCGGAGGGGATCGCGTCGCGAGACGCGGCCGGCGGCGACGTCTCGCTCACGCTCGTCGAGGGCAAAGGCGCGAGCACGGGCGCCGGAACGGAGATCGGCGGCGGCGCTGGCGCCGGCGCGACAGGCGCCGTGATCTCCTCGATCGCCTCGAATACGGCTTCAGCGGCAGGAGCGACAGGAGCGGTATGTGCGACAGGAGCAGCGGCGAGGACGGGGGTTGCGAGTAACTCGACGGGCGCAGGGACCGGGGTCGGCTTCGAGCGCGCCGGGGCCACGTCCTCGCGAACGCGGCGGAGATTGTTCTCGCTGAGCGTGTCGGCGGTCCGCTCCGGATCGGGCAGCACCGGCGCCTTGGATGCGGCGGGCGCGACGGGCGGAGCCGGGCGCGTCATGTAGTAGCGGTCGATCGCCTCACCGATCTCGGTCGGGCCGACCATCACGGGGCGGATCATCATGCCCGTTCGGAAGGCCAGGTCGTCGAGCACGCTGAGATCCGAGGGCTCCTCCATGCCGAGGAAGAGCTGGCCCTTGGGGCCTTCCTTCTTCACGAAGAGCGGGACCACGCTGTGCTCGCACGCGACCTTTGCCGGGACCAGCGCGAGCACCTCGGGCGCGATCTTCTTGCCGGCGAGACTCGCGACGGGCAGATCGAATTGTTTGGCGAGGGCGCGGACCAGATGGCCTTCCTGGACCATGCCGAGCTTGATCAGGGTCATGCCGAGACGGCGGCCCCAGCGAGCCTGCTCGCCGAGCGCGGACGCGAGCTGGTGCTCGTCGATGATGCCCGCCTGGACGAGGATCTCTCCCACCTTCGGTCTGTCGCGCATAAGCCCCTCTCGCGCGGTGCCATCGACAAGCCCGGAGGCAAACCTGAGGGGATCGAGGGAAAGTCGGGTCCTCAGCCTCGCCCGTTCGGGCTCGGCGCCTCGGAGAGGAAGCAGCGGCTCGTACCCCCGTCGATCGGGGCTTCTATCGGGTAGGCCTGCGGGAGCTCCCGGCGGCAGCGCTCCATCACGTGGGGACAGCGGGTATGGAAGCCGCATCCGGGGGGAGGATGGCTCGGCGAGGGGACGTCCCCCAGCACCGGCGGCGCCTCGATCCGGCGCGCCGGGTCGATCGACGGAATCGAAGCCAAGAGCGCCCGGGTATAGGGATGGGCCGGGCGGGCGAAAATGCGCTCGGCGGGGCCCTGCTCGACGATCCGGCCGAGGTACATGACGGCGACTTCGTGGGCCAGGTAGCGCACGACCGAGAGGTCGTGGGTGATGAAGAGGTACGAGAGGCCGAGCTCGCGCTGCAGATCCGTCAGCAGATTCAGGATCTGCGCCTGGATCGAGACATCGAGGGCTGAGACCGACTCGTCGCAGACGATCAGCCGCGGCTCGACCGCG
>JANMTD010000562.1:0-7848 GCA_031390075.1 Deltaproteobacteria bacterium
GATCCCGCGCAACGTGACGGGCAAGATCCTGAAGCAGGAGCTCCGCCGGCGCTTCGAGTGAGGCGGACGGGCAAGTCGACCCCGCCGCGACGCGCGCTAGCCGAGATGCTTCACGACGAAACGGCCGATCCGTGCGACGGACTCGGCGGATTCGGGCAGGTGCGGATGGAGCTGCCAGACGTGGGTCAGGCCGTCGCCCAGCTCGAGCTCGACCTCGACACCGGCGGCCCGCGCCCGCGCCGCCACGCGTTTCGCGTCATCGAGCAGGATCTCGCGGGTTCCGACCTCGATGCGCAGCGGCGGGAAGCCCTTGAAGTCGGCATGGATCGGTGAAGCGCGGGGATCGCGGGCGCTGCTGCCCTGCAGATATGCCTCGGCCATCACGAAGGTCGCCTCGCGCCCGACCATCGGATCATCGATGTCACCGCGGGTCGCCGAGTCGCCGGTCAGCTCGAGATCGGCGAGCGGCGAGATGCAGACCGCCGCGGCGGGCAACTTCTCGCCGGCGTCGCGCAGGGCGACGAGCGTGCCGAGGGTCAGGCCACCCCCCGCCGAATCTCCGGCGATGACGATCCCCGAAGCCGGAATCCCCTCGGCCTGCAGCCAGCGATAGCTTGCACAGGCATCCTCGATGCCCGCCGGAAACGGATGCTCCGGGGCCAGCCGGTAATCGAGCGCGAGACAGCGGACGCCGGACGCCCGCGCAATCCGCGCGATCAGCGAGCGATGGGTCGCGACCGAGCCCATCACATAGCCGCCGCCGTGCAGATAGAGGATCGCCGCTCGCGGACGCGGCGAGGGCGGTGTGAACCAGAAGCCGGGGACGCCCGCGGCGAGCACGGGCCCCTGCTTCACGTCGGGCGGGAAATCGAGCCCCTCGAAATAACCGACCATCTCCGCCATGCCGGCGCGCATCTCCGCGATCGTCGACGGCGCATGACCGCTCTGCTGGCTCTTCATGGACTCGATGATGGCTTCGTGCTCGGCGCTCGGCATGGCAGGTCCTCCGGCCTCCGACGATAGCGATTCGGATCCATGCGTCGTTCCGCGACGGGGGACGAGATCGCCGGAATCGGAGAGCCCGGGGCCGACCGCCGCGATCGGCTAGCGTGTTCGTGTGACACTCTCGATTCGGATCGGTCCTCGGCTTCGGGCTCTGCAGCGGATCGCTGCCGCGGCGGTCGTGCTCGTGGCGCCCGCTTGCGAGCCCGGGAAGCCCGTCGACCGGGGCGACCAGGAAGCAGACGAGGCGCGGCTCGCGCGCGAGCGCGAGAAGATGGTCGAGGAGCAGATCGAGTTCCGCGGCGTCTACGACGCGCGCGTGCTCGCCGCAATGCGGACCGTTCCGCGTCACCGCTTCGCGCCCGGGATCCCGCCGATGCAGGCCTACGAAGACCGTCCCCAGCCGATCGGGCAGGGCCAGACGATCAGCCAGCCCTACATGGTCGCCTGGATGAGCGAGCTCGCGGCCTCGAATCCGCCCTGCAAGGTGCTCGAGGTCGGAACAGGCTCGGGCTACCAGGCGGCGATCCTCGCCGAGATGGGCTGCTCGGTCTATACGATCGAGATCGTCGCGCCGCTCGCGCAGCAGGCCGAGCGGATTCTCGAGGCGGAGGGCTACGAAGAGCAGGTGCACGTGCGGACCGGCGATGGGTACCTTGGATGGCCCGAAGAGGCGCCCTTCGATGCGGTGCTCGTCACGGCGGCGGCGCCGCGCGTTCCGGAGCCGCTCCTCGATCAGCTGCGCATCGGCGGAAAGCTCGTGATCCCCGTCGGCGAGTCGTCCCAGACCCTCGAAGTCCACACGCGCACCGCAGACGGCTTCGAGCACGAGCGCGTCGGGAGCGTGCGCTTCGTGCCGATGACAGGAGAGGTCCGACGTTGAGAACGAAGCTCGACCCGTGCACACCGATCGATTCCCGTGAAATCGAAAGCTGGTACGCCGAGACCGACGTCCTCGTCATCGGCTACGGCGGCGCGGGCGCGTGCGCCGCGCTCGAGGCGAATGCCCGCGGCGCCGAGGTCACGCTGCTCGAGGTCGCGAGCGCCGGCGGCGGCACGACCGCGCTCTCGGGCGGCCAGATCTACCTCGGCGGCGGCACACCGCTCCAACGCGCCTGCGGCTTCGCGGATACGCGCGAGGACATGGAGGCCTACATCCGGATCGCGGCCGGAGCCAACGCGGATCTCGACAAGGTCCGCGTCTACTGCGAGGAGAGCATCGCGCACTTCGACTGGCTCGTCGCAAACGGCGTCGTCTTCAATCCCGAGTACTACGGCGGCAAACACACGAACACCCCCGAGTACCAATCCCTCAGCTGGTCGGGCAACGAGAAGGGCTGGCGCGAATCGGAGGCCGCTCGTCCCGCGCCGCGCTCCCACAAGCCGAAGGCCTTCTGGGAGGACGGTGGCTCGACCCTGATGGCGACGCTCCGGGCGGCCGTCGAGCGGACCAAGGTCCATGTCGAGGTCGATACGCGTGCGCTCACGTTGATTCGCGAGGGCTCTCGCATCGTCGGCGCGTTATGCCGTCACGAAGGCTCCCTGCGCGCCTTCCGCGCGCGGCGCGGGGTCGTGCTCTGCTGCGGCGGCTTCATCATGAATCGCGCGATGGTCGAAAAATACGCCCCGCGGCTCACGGACGGCTCGCCGCTGGGAAGCGACCACGACGACGGCAGCGGCATCTTGATGGGAATCGGCGCGGGCGGTGCCGCCCTCAATATGAGCGAGGGCTTCGTCTCGGTCATCTGGTATCCGGACGGCATCTTCTGCGAGGGCGTCTTCGTGAACGAGCAGGGCCAGCGCTTCGTCAACGAGGACTGCTACCACGCCCGCGGTGGCCACCACTGCTTGAACCAGACGGGTCGCAAGGTGTACATGGTCGTCGACGATGCGATCTACACGAAGCCCCCGCTCTACTCCGCCGCGGAGGTCAAGGAGGTCGGCGAGACCTTCGAAGAGCTCGAGCGCGGCGCGGGCTTCCCGGCCGGGACGCTCTCGGCGACGATGGCGACCTACAACCGCTTCGCCGCCCGCGGCGAGGATCCCCTCTTCCACAAACACAAGGACTTCCTGCGCCCCCTCGACCGGCCGCCCTACGCGCTGCTCGATTTCTCGATCGACACCGGGATCTTCTACCCCGCCTTCACCCTCGGCGGCCTCGACACGACGGTCGACGGCGAGGTCCGCACGCCGTCCGGCGAGCGGATCGCCGGGCTCTACGCCGCGGGCCGGACCTCGGCCGGCGTGCCGCGCAGCGGCGAGGGCTATGCGAGCGGCATGTCGGTCGGTGACGCGACCTTCTTCGGGCGGCGCGCGGGACGGGCGGCGGCGGACGCGGGCTAGCGTTCCATCGGAGCGCGCCGGCGGAGGACCGCGGCCCGCCAGCGTTGCTGCAGGCTCTCGGCGCCGCCCTGTAGCCACACGAAGAAGAACGGGATCACGAAGCTACCGACCAGGGTCGCCGCCGTCATCCCGAAGACGACTGCGGTGCCGAGCACCGTCCGCGAGCCCGCACCCGCGCCGGTGCCGAGTGCCAAGGGGAGCGAGCCCAGGATGAATGCGAACGAGGTCATCAGGATCGGCCGTAGCCGCAGACGGGCACCCTCGACCGCCGCGTCGACGAGGGGCATGCCGCGATCGTGCGCCTGCTTCGCGAACTCGACGATCAAGATCGCATTCTTCGCGGCGAGGCCGATCAGCATGACGAGGCCGATCTGGGCGAAGACGTCGTTGTCCATGCCGCGCAGCGTCAACCCGGAGAACGCGCCGAAGGCCGCGAACGGGATCGCGAGGATCACCGCGAAGGGCACCGCCCAGCTCTCGTAGAGTCCCGCCAGCACGAGGAAGACGAAGCCGAGCGCCATCGCGAAGACCACCGGCGCGGCGCCCTCGGTCTGCTTCTGCTGGTAGATCGCGCCGGTCCACTCGTAGCCGTAGCCCGACGGCAGCGAGGCGGCGATCTCCTCCATCGCGGCCACGGCCTGTCCCGAGCTGTAGCCCGGCCGTGCCTGTCCGAGGATCGTCGCCGAGCGGAAGACGTTGTAGCGCTCGATGTAAGGCGGCGCCTTGCGCTCCCTGATCTGCACCAGCGTCGAGAGCGGCACCATCGATCCGTTCGCCGAACGAACGTAGAGCTGATTCACGGCTTCGGGCGTGGTCCGGGCGAAGGCGTCGGCCTGGGCGGTCACGCGATAGCTGCGCCCGTAGAGGTTGAAGTCGTTCACGTAGGTGCCGCCAAAGAAGGTCTCCAGGGTGCTGAAGATGTCGGAGATGGGAATCCCGAGGGTCTTGGCGCGCTCGCGATCGAGCTCGTACTCGATGGTCGGAACGTTGCTGTCGAAGAACGTCATCACGCGGTAGAGCTCTGGACGCTCGTTCGCGCGCTCGATCACCTCGCGGAGCACCGCTTCGAAGTCCGCGAGGTCTCCGCCGCGGCGATCCTCGAGCACGAACTCGAAGCCGCTCGCGACACCGATCCCCGGGACGGCCGCGGGGTTCACCACCATGACCGAGGCGTCCGTGATCTGCTCGGCCGCCGCTTGCTCGACGCGCCGGATCACTCCGTTGGCGGACGAATCGTCGTCCTTCCTCTCGTTCCAGTCCGAGAGCGAGATGAAGGCGTGTCCGCTGAAGGAGTTGTTGGTGCCCGTCATGGCGCTTAGCCCCGCAACCCCGACGAAGGTCGTGACCTCCGGCATGGCCTTGGCGACCTTGCGCAGCTCGTCGACCGCCGCGTCGGTGCGCTGCACCGACGCGCCCGCCGGAAGTCGGATGATGCCCATCACGTAGCCCTGGTCCTCCGAAGGCAGGAAGCCCATGGGTCGAGTCTCGACCAGGGCGAGGGTCGCCACGAGGACGGCCGCGAAGGCGCCGAGGACGACGGCCCGATGGCCGATCAGCCAGCGCACGGCCCGGATGTAGTCGCGGGTGACGCGTGCGAAGCCGCGGTTCACGGCGGCGAAGATGCGGCCCATTCTGCCGTGGTACTCGAGCTCGCGCGGCGGCCGCAGCAGCAGCACGCAGAGCGCAGGCGTGAACGAGAGCGCCACCCAGGCGGAGATCAGCACCGAGACCGACAGGGTGAGCGCGAACTGGCGGTAGAACTGCCCCGTGAGGCCGCCGAGGAACGAGACCGGGACGAAGACCGCCGAGAGCACCAACGCGATCGCGATGACCGGACTCGAGACCTCCTCCATCGCGGCGATCGTCGCATCCCGGGGCGAGAGGTCCTGTTCGGTCATCTTCGTGATCACGGCCTCGACGACGACGATCGCGTCGTCGACGACGAGACCGACGGCGAGCACCAACGCGAAGAGCGTGAGTGTGTTGATCGAGAATCCGAGGGCCAGGAAGGCGGTGAAGGTCCCGATCAGCGAGACCGGCACCGCGAGCATCGGGATCAGCGTCGCGCGAAAGGACTCGAGGAAGAAGTAGATGACGAGCAGCACGAGCGTGGCGGCGATCGCCAACGTCACCGACACCTCGTGGATCGACTCGGCGACGAAGCGCGTCGTGTCGAACGGGATCGACCAGCCGATTTCCGGCGGGAAGTCCTTCGAGAGTCCTTCCATCGTCTCGACCACGCGCCGGGAGACGTCGAGTGCGTTCGCGTCCGGAAGCTGGAAGATCCCGATCATCGCGATGGGCTTGCCGTTCGAGCGGCTCGAGCGCCCGTAATCGTTCGCGTCGAGCGAGACCCGCGCGATGTCCCGCAGGCGCACGAGGGAGCCATCGGTGCCGGTGCGCACGATGACCTCGCCGAACTCCTCGGGGGTTCCGAGGCGCCCACGCACCTGGACCGTGTACTGGAGCTGCTGGCCCTTCGGCGCCGGCTCGCCGCCGATCGTCCCGGCCGGCGCGACGACGCTCTGCTCGCGCAATACATCGACGACGTCCCGCGTGGTGACGCCGAGCTGCGCCATCTTCTCCGGCTCGAGCCAGACGCGCATGCCGTAGTCGCGGGCGCCGAAGATCTCGACCTGGCCCACGCCCGGAATGCGCGCGATCGCGTCGTAGACGTGCAGCGTCGCGAAGTTCGACAGGAACAGATAGTCGAAGCGGGGGTCCGAGGATTCGACGGCGACCGCCATCATCACCATCGGCGCACGCTTGTAGATCGAGATGCCCTGCTCGACCACCTGCGCCGGCAGTGAGCGCTGGGCGACCGAGATCCGATTCTGGACTTCCACGGCCGCGAGGTCCTGGGAGGTCCCGATCTCGAAGGTGACCGTGAGCTGGTAGATCCCGTCGTTCGAGCTCTTCGAGCTCATGTAGATCATGCCCGGGACGCCGTTGACCTGCTCCTCGATCGGCGCGGCAACCGACTGCGCGAGGGTCGTGGCGTCCGCGCCGGGGAAGGTCGCGCGTACGACGACGGTGGGCGGGGCGATGTCCGGGAAGCGGGCGATCGGAAGCTTTCCGAGCGAGATCGCGCCGACGACCGTGATCAGGATCGAGATTACGGTGGCGAGGATCGGCCGGTCGATGAAGATCCGGCTCACGACCCGTTCCGCCTCACGACCCGTTCCGTGTAGTGGCCGGTGGCTCCGCTGCGACCTGACTGGGTTCGCTTTGCAGCGCGTGCACGGGGAGCCCGGGACGGAGCTTCTGCACACCGTCGACGATCACCCGCTCGCCGGGCTCGATCCCGCGATGGACGATCCACTCCCCTTCGAGACGCGCGCCGAGCTCGACGGGCCTGCTCTGCGCCTGACCCTGCTCGTCGACGACCCAGACGCTGTGGGTCCCCTGGAATTCCTGCACGGCGCGCACCGGAACGACGAGCGCATTCTCGATCGCATCGACCGGCACCACGACCCGCGCGAACTGGTTCTCCCGCAGCAGACCGTCCGGGTTGGGGACCACGAGCCGCATCGGCAGGGTCGCGGTCTTCACGTCGAGCGCCTGGTCGACGAAGTCGAGCTTGCCGGGATGCGGGTAATCTCGGCCGTCGGCGAGCACGATGCGGAATTCGCCGGCGCCGTGCGCGAGGTCGGGGCCGTAGGCGCGCTGCATCTGCAGCATGCGCTGCTCGCTGATGCTGAAGTCGACGTACATCGGGTCGTTGGCGTAGACGCGGGTGAGCAGCGTGTCGTAGGCCTCGACGGCCGCCCCGATGCGGACCTCGGCGCGTCCGAGAACCCCGCCGATCGGAGAGGTGACGTGGGTGTACGCAAGCTGCAACTTCGCCGTCCGGACGTCGGCCACCGCCGCGCTCACCCCCGCATTCGCGGCCTTCTCCTGCGCGACCGCGGCATCGAGGGCCTGCTCGCTCGCGACGTTCGAGCTCGCGAGCCGCTTCACGCGATCGAGGTCGCGCCGGACCTGGGCGAGGTGCGCTTCGGCCTGGGCCTGCTCCGCCTTCGAATGCGAGAGCGCGGCGGCATAGGGAGCGGGATCGATCTGGAAGAGCAGCGCTCCCGCCTCGACGCGCTGGCCCTCGACGGCCGCCTGCGTCTCGAGGCGCCCGTCGACCTGCGGACGGATCTCGACGGTATTGCTGGACGCGATGCGCGCGACGTACTCCTCGTGCGCGACCGCATGCCGCGGTGTGACCTCGACGACGTGCACGCTCGGCAGCGGCGGAGGGGCCGCCGCGTCCGGCGAACAGGCGAGCACGAACAGCCCGACGGCGAGCGCCGCGGTCGCCCGGACGGCATCGCGCGGCGCGATTCGCGCCGATGGGGAACGGGGGGTGGCCAGCATGCGAAAACGATAGCTGGCTAACCTTTAGCCGGCTAGAGTTCGGACATGGACACCGATCTGCACTTCGGAATCCTGCTGAAGCGCGTCTTCTATCTGTGGCACCAGGTGATCAACGAACGGCTGCGGCCGCGCGGTGTGTCG
>JANMTD010000580.1:0-2664 GCA_031390075.1 Deltaproteobacteria bacterium
AGCTCGCCGACCTGCAGAAGATGGACGAGATCCGCAGCCGGGTTTCGCGGATCGTGCGGGATCCGAAGACGGCCGAGGCCCTCGAGCCCTGGTACCGGCAGTTCTGCAAGCGGCCCTGCTTCCACGACGATTACCTTCAGACCTTCAATCGCCCGAACGTGACGCTCGTCGACAGCGAGGGCCGCGGCGTCGAAGCGATCACGAAGAGGGGCGTCGTCGTCGCGGGCTGCGAGTACGAGATCGACTGTCTCGTGCTGGCAACGGGCTTCGAGGTGGGGACCGACTACTCGCATCGGGCCGATTGTGAGATCGAGGGACGCGACGGCCAGACGCTCACCGCAAGCTGGGCGCGCGGCATTCGGACGCTCCACGGCCTCACGACCCGGGGCTTTCCGAACTGCTTTCTGCTCGGCGGCATGCAGTCCGGCGTCACCGCAAACTTCACGGAGCTCTACGACCAGCAAGGCCACCACATCGCCTACATCATCGGCGAGACGCGACGGCGGGGCCTCCATCGATTCGAGACCTCCGAGGCGGCGGAAGCGGGCTGGGTCCGCGTCATCGAGGAGTCGAAGCTGGGGAGCCCCGAGTTCGGCAAGAGCTGCACGCCCGGCTACTACAACAACGAGGGCAGACCCGGCGAAGGCCCCGGCTGGTTCGGCGGCAGCTACGGCGGCGGCGCCCAGGCTTTCTTCGCGCTGCTGCGCGCATGGCGCGAGCGCGGGGATCTCGAAGGGCTCGAGCTTGCTTAGTCGAATTGCTCCGGACCTCGTTCACTCTCCCAACACGGAGACGACCTGCCGCTGGATACAGCTCGTACGAAGCTGCCCGTCATCGTGACGAGCATCGTTAGAATCCCGGATAGGCTTTGCCTGCAAGCCGCATGGCTCGTTCATTCCCGTCTTCGGAGGCTCTCCGTTGGTAACCTCGTCGACCACTGCCGATTCTCCCTACTCCCACCTCGTCGATCCGGACTACTACGAACGGAACGGCTACCCGCACGAGAGCTGGCGAGTCCTTCGCAGCGAAAAACCGATCCACTACGTCGAGCGAGAACGCGGCGACTCCTTCTGGGCGGTGACTAAACACGCGGACATCACCACGATCAGCTGCCAACCCGAGATCTTCAGCAACGCGATTCCGGTCGTCCGCGAGCAGGACCAGCTCGAAACGCCGGCCAACCTGCCGGCCGTCCTGATCCAGCTCGATCCTCCCATCCATGCGAAGTACCGCCATCTCGTCAGCAAACGGATGACGCCGCGCAAGGTCGCGGCCTTCCACGACGAGATCGAGGCGATCGCGATCTCCATCTTGCGAGACCTCGAGGCCCATGAATCGAGCGGCTGCGATTTCGTCGCGACCGTGGCAGCACCGCTTCCGATCGCCGTCATCGCCTTCTTGCTGGGGGTTCCGCGCGAGGATTGGCGCAAGCTCTACGTCTGGACCAACGAGAGTACCGGCGCGAGCGATCCCGAGTTTCGGAAGCCCGGCGAAACCGCCGCCCAGACGATGGAGCGGGCGAACATCGAGCTGTTCACCTACTTCGCCGGGCTGCGCGCGGAGCGACTCGCCCATCCGCAGGACGACCTGATCTCGCTGCTCGCCAATGCGACGGTCGACGGCGAGCCGCTCCCCCTGATCGACATCCTCGCCTTCTATCAGATCCTGGTCGCGGCGGGGAACGAGACGACCCGCAATGCCACGTCGGGCGGCCTGCTCGCCCTGATCGAGCACCCGGAGGAGATGGCCAAGATCCAGGCCGATCCCCGCCTGATCAAGCCCGCGGTCGAGGAGATCCTGCGCTGGACCAGCCCGATCATCCACTTCGCCCGGACGGCGATGCGGGATACCGAGGTCGCGGGACACAAGATCCGCGCCGGCGAAATCGTGGGGATGTTCTACCCCTCCGCGAATCGGGACGAGGCGATCTGGCAGGATCCGGAGCGATTCCGGGTCGATCGCAAGCACAATCCCCACATCGCCTTCGGCGTGGGCGAGCACTACTGCCTTGGGGCGCACGTCGCACGCCTCGAGCTCCAGGTGATCTTCCGCCACCTGATCCCGCGGCTCGGCCGGGTCGAGCTCGCGGGGCCGATCGACAGACTGCGCTCGAATCTGATCGGGGGCGTCAAGCGATTACCGATCCGCTATGAGCTGCGCCCGCCCGGAGCCAATGCCGTCTGATCGGCCCGGATCGCGCCGATGTTCCGGCGCGCAATCAGGATCTCCTCATGTCCGCTCCGCCGACCAACCCCTCGACCCGCGAGAACCACCCGACCTCCGTCGCGGAGAGGGAGCGCTTCTTCTCCGGTGGCCGCCCCCATCTCCTGATGGCGGGACGACGGGATTCCGGAGAGGGCCAGGAGCTTTCATCGTGCAGGGGAGACCGCGAGGAAACGATCGGGTTGAACACCGTATGATCGATTTGTACCGTACAGAAGCCCGAGCGTCCGTTTGCCGTGCGCCGTCCGTGGGTAGACGCCGCGCAATCCCGAAAGGCCGAGGCCGCGCATGCTCGATTTCGATCCCTTCTCAGAGGCGTACTTCGACGATCCGTTCTCCGTCTACCGGCAGATGAGGGGCGAAGCGCCAGCGTTATACCTCGAAGAGTACGACTGCTTCTTCCTCTCCCGATTCCAGGACATCTGGGACGCGGTCTCCGAT
>JANMTD010000600.1:0-4000 GCA_031390075.1 Deltaproteobacteria bacterium
CGCTCGCCCTCGCGACCGGCCTGCTCCCAATCGTCGAGGCGTTTGTGGATGTTCTCGATCAGGATGATCGACGCATCGACCATCGCGCCGATCGCGACGGCGATTCCGCCGAGCGACATGATGTTCGCCGTGAGACCTTGATTGACCATCGGGATGAAGGCGAGCACGACCCCGATCGGGATCGTGAGGATCGGGATGAGAGCACTGCGCACGTGCAGCAGGAAGACGAAGATCACGAACGCGACGACGAGCATCTCCTCGACGAGGGTCCGGCGGAGCGTGTCGATCGAGGCCTCGATCAGCTCCGAGCGGTCGTAGGTCGGGACGATCTCGACGCCTTCCGGGAGCCCGCCTGCGAGGGCGGCGAGCCGGTCCTTGACCGCGCCGATCACGCGCAGCGCATTCTCGCCGTGGCGCATCACGACGATCCCGCCCACGACCTCGCCCTCGCCGTCGAGCTCGGCGAGGCCGCGGCGCATCTCGGGTCCGAGCTGCACGGTCGCGACGTCCTTCAGCTGGACGGGCGTGCCGGTCGCGCTCGCCCGCAGCGCGACGCGCCGGAGATCTTCGAGGGAGCGGACATAGCCCCGGGCGCGAATCGTGTACTCGTGGTCGCCGAGCTCGAGGGTGCCGCCGCCGCCGTCCTCGTTCGATGCCTGCACGGCCTCGACGACCTCGCCGAGGGTCACCCCGACGGCGAGGAGCTTGTTCGGATCCACCTCGATCTGGTACTGCCGGACGAAGCCGCCGACGGCCGCGACCTCGGCGACCCCGGGCACACTCTCGAGCGCATAACGCAGGGTCCAGTCCTGGAGACTCCGCAGCTCCGAGAGATCGAGCTCGCCCGAGCGATCGACGAGGGCGTACTCGAAGATCCAGCCGACGCCCGTCGCGTCGGGGCCGAGAACCGCGTCGACGCCCTCCGGAAGCCCGCCCGCGAGCCCGTTCAGCCGCTCGAGGACGCGGCTGCGTGCCCAGTAGAGGTCGGTGCCATCTTCGAAGAGCACGTAGACGAGCGAGAGTCCGAACATCGAGAGGCCGCGCACCGCCTTGACGCCGGGGGTCGCGAGCATGCGCGCCGAGATCGGGTAGGTCAGCTGGTCTTCGATGCGATCCGGGCTCTGCCCGGGCCATTCGCTCGAGACGATGACCTGGACATCCGAGAGGTCGGGGATCGCGTCGAGGGGCGTCGCGCGCAGGGAGGCGATCCCGAACGCAAGTGCGGCCAACACGGCCAGACAGGTCAACAGCGGCTGTCCGGCGCTGGCGGCGATGACCCGAGCGACGAAGCCCGGCAGAGCGGGCGGCGAGGGCGAGCGCTCGTCCATCACCACTGCTCCATCCCGGCCCGCAGCCGGCTCTCCGCCGCGACCAGGAAGGTCCCCGAGCGGACGATCACGTCGCCGACTTGGACGCCGGAGAGGATTTCGATCTCCTCGCCGATCCGCTGACCGACCTCGACCGCCTGCGGCCGGAAGCGTCCCTCGTCGAGCACGCGAAAGACGAAGCTCTGTTTGCCCGCCTGGAGCACGGCGGATTGCGGGACGACCAGTCTCTCGACACCGGGCGCCTCGACCTGCACGTTGGCGTACATGTTGGGGCGCAGCGCGAGATCGCGATTGTCGACCTCGACGCGCACACGCGCTGTGCGCGTCTCGGCGTCGAGACTCGGCTGCACGTAGGTGATGCGCGCCTCGAGGCTGCGGCCGGGGAGGTAGGGCAGGGTCACCGTCGCGCGTTCGCCGACGGCCACGCGCCCGAGCTCCGATTCGTAGACCTCCGCCTCGATCCAGACCTTCGACAGGGGGGCGATCCGGTAGAGCCGCTCGCCCGGCCCGAAGGCGCCGCCCTCGACCAGATTCTTCTCGACGACATAGCCCGAGATCGGCGCACGAATCGGGATCGACTCGTTCACTTCGAGGGTCGCGGTCAACCGATCGAGGTCCCGCGGCGCGATGTCCCAGAGCCGCAGGCGGTCGTGCGCGGCGCGGACGAGGGCGTCCGCGCGGTCGGGGGCGGAGGTGTCGCGGGCGCGGGCCTGGCTGCGCAGGGCCTCGACGTATTCCTGCTGTGCCGCGAGCAGATCGGGGCTGTAGACCTCGAAGAGGATTCCGCCACGCTCGACCGGATCGCCTGCGGCCTCGACGACGATTCGCTTCGCCCAGCCGCGCACCTTGAGGGACACGTCGACGAGCTCGGATTCGGGGGCGACGACACGCCCGACGGCGCGCACACCACCCGGAATCGCCTTGCGCTCGACGACGGTCGTCGTGACGCCGATTCGCTGCATGCGCTCGGGCGTCAAGACGAACTCGGCGGGATGACGCGGATCCGCGCCGGGAATCGAATCGGCGCTCGGATCGCGCGCGCCTCCCCCACCGCCCGCACCGCCCACGACGGAGGCGAGGCGAAGGCCCGGTCGCCCGACCGTGAGCGATCCCTCGGCGCGGACAGGCGCTTCGTCGCCGATTCGCGCCGTGAGCTCGACCTGCCAGGTGCTGCCCATCGCGAGCTCGAAGTCCGCGCGGTAGCGACCCGCGCCGACCGGCGTCACCGGAGCGGGGCCGCCCATCGCGGCCATCGCGCCCATCGCGTGCATGCGGACCGCGACTTCGACGACAGCGCCGTCGATGGGCTCGCCGTCGCGTCCGCGGAGCTCGAGCCAGAGGCTGTTCTCCCCGACCCGCGCGACCTCGGGTTCGAGGGAAACCTCGAGATCGAATCGCTCGAAGGCGAGCACGATCGGCTCGGAGTGCTTCCCGCTGCACCCGAAAGCGAGGGCTGCCACCGCGAAGGCCTCGATCCAGTGTCGTGTCGTTCCCATGCAGGGCTTCTCCTTGCTCACCATGTGACGCCCGGCAGGCGCCCGAGCGCGCGGTCGAGCTCGGCCCGCCGGCGTCCGATCTGGGCGAGGGATTCCTGGTGGCCGAGCTCGATCTCGTGGAGCTCGCGCAGGGCGTCGATCAGGACGAGGAAGCTCGAGCCACCGGTCGAGTAGGACGAGCGCGCGGCCTCGACCTGCTCGCCGGCCGCCGGCAGCAGCCGGTCGCGCACGAGCCGCTCTGCGCGACGGGCCTGCGCCAGGCGATCGGAGGCGCTCTGGACGGCGAGGCGCACGTCGTCCTCGAGGGCGAGGCGGCGGTGTCGCGTGCCTTCGAAATCCGCCCGCGATTCGTCGAGGGCCGCCCGTCGCCGACCGAGCTGGAGCGGCACGTTCAGCTGCACTCCGACGAAGGGCGCGAGCGCACTCTCCTGCCACAGCCGATCGTAGGCGCCGGTCAGCGTGAAGTCGGGGAAGAACTCCTGCTGTGCGAGGTCGACGCGGGCCTCGGCGGCCTGCATTCGCGCGCTGGCGGCGGCGAGCTCCGGATGGGCGTCGAGGGCCTGTGCGACGAGGGCCTCGACGGGGACCGCGGGATCCTCCGGAAAGGCGAGGCTTCGCGGCGGAGGCGGCAGCGGCAGGTCGACGCGGCGGTGGAGCAGGGCGTTGATCTGCTCGGCGACGATCCGCGAAGCACTCTCGAGCTCGGAGCGCTCGAACAGCGCTCGTGTCACCGCCATCTCTGCCTGGAGCACGCTCTGCTTCGAGTCCTCGCCGGCGGCATAGCGGGAGAGCGCGATCCGCTGGTATTCGCCGAGCAGCGTCGTGTGCTCCTGGTTGATCTCGAGCGAGCGGGCGGCGAGGGCGTAGTCGTCGAAGAGCGTCGACGCGAGCGTCGCGAGCTGCAGCCGCAGGCTCGCCATGTCGCGGCCCACGGCCTCCGCTTCCGCGAGGGCCGCATCGCCCCGCAGCCGGCGCTTGCCGGGGAAGGGCAGTCGCTGGCTGAGGTCGACGCGGCCCGCGCCGTCGACCTTGCTCGAGCCGAACGAAAGCGGTGCGACCCCGAGCCCCAGGATCGGATCCTCGAGCCCCGTCGCCTGGGGATAGCGGGCGAGGGCGCCGCGCGCCGCCAGGCGCGCGACCTCCACGCCCGGAAATCGTTCGAGAACCGTCAGCAAC
>JANMTD010000646.1:0-10056 GCA_031390075.1 Deltaproteobacteria bacterium
CGCCTTCGAGGGGCTCGACCCGGAAGGGGTGCACCAGATGCGCGTCGGCCTGCGGCGCATGCGCGCGCTGGTCGCGCTCTTTCGGCGCGAGCTGCGGTCGACGCGACTCGGACGCTTGCGCGGACCGCTGCGCTGGTTGGCGGGTCTGCTCGGCGACGTGCGCGATCTCGACGTCTTCCTCGCGGAGCGCATCGAGCCGCTCGTCCGGATGCGGAGCGCGGACGTGGCCCTGCAGCGCTTGCGCGAGGAGGCCATCGCCCTGCGCGAGGAGCGCAGGCTGGTTCTCCGTGAGGCTCTCCACTCGCGCCGTCACGCGCACCTGATGCTCGAGCTCGGCCACTGGGTCGCCACCCTCGAAGAGCTGGATCTCGTCGGCCCGGAGCCCTCGGCGATCCTCGTCCGGCGCGCCGACGACTTCGCGGCCAGCGTCCTCGCGCGCCTCGATCGCAAGGTGCGGAAGCGGGCTCCCGGTGCGCTCGCGGGTCCGTCCGCGGTGCGCCATGAGCTTCGCATCGCCGTGAAGCGGCTGCGTTATTCCTGCGAGTTCTTCAGGAGCCTGTATCCATCCAAGGAGGCGTCGAAGGAGGCGAAGCGCTACCTGCGCCGGCTCTCTCGCCTCCAGGATCTGCTCGGCTCCGTCAACGACGTCGATGCGTCGGAGCGCCTGCTCCAGCAGCTGCTCGACCGCTGTGCCCCCGAGCGCGCGCTCGACTTCGCGCGGGCGGTGGGGTTCATCGAGGGGTTCGCGGTGCGGGAGCAGGAGCGGGCGCTCCGAAAGCTCGCGGAACGCTGGGCGCGTTTCGAGGCGACGCGGGGGTTCTGGCTGTCGAAGGAGTGATGCGGGGTGCTGGGCGAGTCGACTGCCACCTCGCCGCTAGAAGTACGAAATCCCCTGCGCCGTCCGCTCGATCGCCTCGCCGGCCTCGAGCAGCACCCGCGTCGCGTCCCAGGTCCCTTCCATCAGCTGCATCCGCACGCCGTCGGGAATCCCGGCCGTCATCGCACCGGCCCGCGACGTGATCGTCCGCGCCCGCAGGTCGATCTTCACGCGCTGCCCCGGGTCGAGCTCGACCGAGTCCATCAGCTTCATCAGCTGATCGGTCGGCAGCGTCACGCACGGCAGCCCGAGGCTCGTGCAGTTGCCCGCGAAGATCTCGGCGAAGGATCCACCGACGAAGGCCTTGAAGCCGAAGCGCATCAGGGCCTGCGGCGCGTGTTCCCGCGACGAGCCGCAGCCGAAGTTGTTGCCGACGACGAGGATCTCGGCGCCCGAATAACGCGGGTCGTCGAGGGGATGTTTGCCCTTGGCGGCCTTCCTCGCGTCCTCGAAGGCGTGGCGGCCCATGTCGTCGAAGGTCACGACCTTCATGAAGCGGGCGGGGATGATGCGGTCGGTATCGACGTCGTCGCCGCGCAGCACGCAGGCGCTGCCCTCGACGGAATCGATGCGGACGAGGACGTCGTCGTTCTTCTTCTGGCTCATGTGCGGATCCTCAGCGAATCTTGCGGACGTCGACGACCTTGCCGGCGATCGCGGCGGCCGCGACCATCGCCGGCGACATCAGCAGCGTGCGGCCCGACGGCGAGCCCTGGCGGCCCTTGAAGTTGCGGTTCGAGGACGAGGCGCAGACCTCGCGGCCCTTCAGCTTGTCGGGATTCATCGCGAGACACATCGAGCAGCCCGGCTCGCGCCATTCGAAGCCCGCCGTGCGGAAGATCACGTCGAGCCCCTCGGCCTCGGCCTGTTGGCGCACGGCCATCGAGCCCGGCACGACGAGCGCGCGCACGCCCGCCTTGACGTGGCCGGTCTTCGCGATCTTCGCCGCCTCGCGCAGGTCCGAGATGCGGCCGTTGGTGCACGAGCCGATGAAGGCGACGTCGATCGCTGTCCCCGCGATCGAGGCGCCGGCGGCGAAGTCCATGTACTCGAGCGCTTCCTCGACGCCGGCCCGCTCTTCGTCGGACACGCCGTTCGGGGTCGGGATCGCCTCGGAGACGCCGACATTATGGCCCGGGTGGATGCCCCAGGTGATCGAGGGCTCGATCGTTGAACCATCGATTCGGACGACGTCGTCGTAGACCGTACCCGGGTCGCTCGCGAAGGCGAGCCAGCCCGCGGCCTTCGCCTCGAACCCGGCGTCGTTCGGCGTGTAGCGGCGGCCGCGCAGGTACTCGACGGTCGTGCGATCGGGGTTCACGTAGCCGCAGCGCGCGCCGCCCTCGATCGACATGTTGCAGACCGTCATGCGCTCTTCCATCGACATCGAATCGATGACCGGGCCCGCGTACTCGTACGCATAACCGACGCCGCCGTTGACGCCGAGCTTGCGGATGATCGCGAGGATCACATCTTTGGCAAAGACCCCATTTTGGAGCTTCCCCGTGACCTCTATGCGCCGGACTTTGAGCGGCGCGATCGCGAGACACTGGGACGCGAGCACGTCGCGGACCTGGCTCGTCCCGATGCCGAAGGCGATCGCTCCGAAGGCGCCGTGGGTCGAGGTATGCGAGTCGCCGCAGGCGATCGTCATGCCGGGCTGCGTCAGGCCGAGCTCGGGGCCGATCACGTGGACGATGCCCTGGGCACCGGTGTCGGGGCCGAAGAACTGGATGTCGTAGTCGCGGCAGTTGCGCTCGAGCTCGCTCATCATCGCTTCGGCGAGGTCGTCGGCGAGGGGGCGCGACTGATCGTCGGTCGGGATGATGTGGTCGACGGTCGCGAAGGTGCGCTGCGGGAAGCGGACGGGGAGCTTCAGCTCGCGCAGCATGGCGAAGGCCTGGGGACTCGTGACCTCGTGGATCAGGTGGGTCCCGATCAGGAGCTGGGTCTGGCTCGAGGGCAGCTCTCGGACGCGGTGGGCGTCCCAGACTTTCTGGAAGAGGCTCTTGGGCTTCGCGGTCGTCGGCATGGGAGGGGCTCGCTGGCTTGGGCAGTCATATAGAGAGAGATAGAGGATGGAGGAGCAAGACGAGGACGAGGGGTCGTACAGGGAAGCATGGATAGCACGGCCCGGACCGTCGTCTCATGCCTCGTGTCGCCCCGGACTTCCTGCGCGATCCGGGGCGCCTGACGGGCCTTCTCTCGTTCCCGGCTTTCGTCCCGATCGCCCCTGCGCCCGGCAGGCTTCCGGCCGTTCATGAGCTGGGATGGAGTCCGCGCCCGTGCCCGCCGGCTCTGGCTCCCTCCCGCCGGACCGCGCCGTCCATGGCGATCACCTGAGTGCCCACGAACGCCTCGGGGACGTGGCCGGCTGCTCTCGTGCTCGCGTGAAAACCCGTACACGAATCACCTGAAGTCGCGTGACGCGACAGCTTCACGAAAGCGCGCTTCGATGTTTGGGACTCGGTCCCGGCGGATGGCCGACCGTCGCCGAATACGCTCGCCACGAGCCTTCGAAGACCCTCCTGCACGAGGTCATCCGTGCGGAGCTCTCCCCGTTCCTGGCTCGCGCGAGGAAAGGAAGTCGGATGGTCGGGGGCGCTCGATGCGGGACCCAATGGGAACGGATCGCATTTCCGATCGAACCGGTCTTGGAGTTGGACGAGTCATTGCCCGCCTGCCCGCATCGACTCGAGGCCCGCGAGGCTGAGGGTGCCGATCGGGAGCGAGAGCGACGCTGAGGGCTCGGGCACCGTCACGCGGAAGACGAAGCGGGCGTGGAAGGAGCCCTGTGTCGCGACGGTTTGCGATCCTTCGGCAACGGTTCCGATGGCGATGGGTATGCGCACCGTATCGCCCGGAATCAAGTTGTGGAGGTCCACCTGGGCTCCGGACGGCATGAGTCCGTCCGCGTTCCAGTTCAAGTTGTTGATCATTTGACTCAGCGGAAGCGTTAGCCCATGGGCGGCTGCGGCTCGACCGGTCGCAAAGTGGCGGAAAAGCTTGATTTCGTCCCCGGATGGTTCCCGGGATGGGGCCGGTGACATAGCGGAACCTACCGGCGGTCAAGAAAAACGCCTCCTTTTCTTCCTATCCGCCAAACCGTCGTGATGCTGCAGGGCGGGATCTTGCGCCCGCGCGGCGATGGGAGGTGACAGCGGGAGACTCGGGTCGATGAAGCGTGACCTCGTCGACCCGAGCCCAGCTGCCGGCGGCCGACCTACGACTGGTCGGCGGGCACAGTGACCGTCGCCGAACGCGTCGCGACGTTTCCGCTCGCGTCCCGCGCCTCGTAGGTGATCGTGTAGACCCGCGCATCGTTCCCGTTTCGCTCCGCTCGCAGGAAGAACCGCCGGTCGGGAGTCCCGATCGCTGCACTCTTGATGTCGGGCTTCGTATTCCCGTCGCCGGTCGAGTTCTCCGGTTGGTTGCTCGTCACCGAGACGAGTCGGATGGTCGCATTCGCGTCGCAGGCGTCGGTGCTGGTCGCCGTCACGGTGATCGAGGTCAGGCGGTGATTCGGCGACCATAGCGTCGTCGGTCGAACCGACACCTCGAGCGCGGGGGCTGTGGTGTCCACCACGGGTACGCTTGCGGTGCTCGAATTGTCAGCGGGGTTCGGATCAGCCCCCGCGAATGCGGTGATGTTGGCCGTGGTCGCCTGGCTCACGATCGGGACGGGGAGGCCGCCCTCGCAGCGACCCTGGGCGCGGACGGAGAATTCCAGATCGGTCGCCTGATTCGCTCGAAGCATCGGTAGCCGGCAGGCGAGGCTGCTCGCCGGGTCTTCGCTGCAAGCCAGCGGGAAGCCCGAGAGCAACGACCCCGTCGGGAAGTCGTCCAGCAGGCCGACGACTACGGCCGGGTTGGGACCTGCGTTGCGAACCGCGACCTGATAGTCGAGATCGACCGGGACACCGGCTTCGACGGGTCCCGTCGGTGCCGTCTGGGTCACGCCGAGATCGGCTGTGTTCACCTCCTCCAGGTGCGCCACGACTTCCTCGTCGGTCGGATCGATGGGCCCGGAGACGACCGGTGCGTTCGCGACACCTCTCGGCTTCGTGAGGAACGGTAGTCTGAGGTTCCGCCAATCGTCGTGGCTCGTGATCGGATCGGCAGCCGTACTGATCGCCGTATTGTCCGGACCCGCGCATTCGCTGAGACCCGGGACCAGGTCGACGTTCACGGTCACGGGTGTCGCGCTCATCGGCTCTTCGCCCGTCGAGTCGACGGGCTCGCCGATCGGTGAGCTGCGAATCCTCCCGGTGCTGTCGCTGTACACGATCAGATGGGAGAGATTCGTGGCATCGATCGGCGACGTCTCGTCCAGGGCGTCTTCGGCCAGAGGCGCCACCGGCTCGACCCCACGCGTTCCGTCCAGACGCAGGGCAGGCGAGAAGTCATAGGCATAGGACCCGTCAGTTAGACGTTGACTGCGGAAGTAGTTCATCAGGCTCACGTAGTTTGGCTTGCAGGTCTGAGCCTCATCCCCGCCGTGAAGCAGGTGGAGATTGTGACCGAGCTCGTGCATCAATGTCGCGCCTTGAAAGCCCACGAGGTCGTTCGGGCTGGTTTGGCTCCATACGGTGAGGTCGCTGCCGCCGATCGACGCGATGCCGCCGGCGTCGGTGCAGAAGGCATTGTCGGCGCAGTCCGAGTGCCCCTCGCACGGCTTGCCGCGCTCGGACCCGGACCTGCAGCAACGCACCGCGAGCGCTCCGTAGTGGAACGCGAACCTTCGGCGTTCGAAGTCGAAATTCGCGTCCTTCGCGAAGTAGTAGTCGCCCGGGTGGGACGTCAGCCCGCAGACGTCGAACTCGGGGCCGAGCTGATTTCCACCGCCCAGGTTCTCGCCGACCAGGAGGCCGTCCTCGGTCAGGGATCCGGTGTCGACGTGGAGCGTGATCCCCGGCTGGCCATCGGGATTCGCAACCCCCCCGGAATCGACTGGCGCCTGAGCGTAGGTATCGATCACCTTCTGGATGTTGCGACGGGAAGGGATGTTTCGGGCGGTCCAATCCAGCTCCAGGAAGATGTCCTTGTGGAGCGGATTCGCGCCCATCGCCGGTAGGTCGAGATCGATCATGTCGTCACCGTCGGTATCCATTCCGATCTGCTCGTGCAGATCGCTGAGCCCGTCGCCGTCGCTGTCGATCGGTGGCTTGATCTGCCAGCAGACCCTCGCACCCTCGCCGCCGGTAGCTTCCTGGTTGCAGTTCTGCGGCCAGTTGGCTGCGCCGGACCAGGTTCCGTCGCCGTAGAGGACGAGGTCCACGGTCTCAAGCTCGTCGTCGAAGACCGCGTCCTCGTCGTTGATCTTGATCTGGATCGGGATGCCGTCCGAGTCGAAGTGGTCGACCGGGACGTCGACGGTGAAGGTCCAGGGCCACTCGAGAGTGCAGAAGGTGGGATTGACGTATCCGCCCTCGCTCAGGAACGGGATGGGGAGGAGGTACGCGCTCTGCAATGACTCGTCGTCGCATTCGAAGCCGGTGTTGCTGGTGGATTGCCCGTCGATCAGGACGACAGGGTAGACGTCGGCCAGGTTCGGCGGGGTCTCGATATCGCTCAGCTGCCAGAGCTCGGTGATGTCGAGGGTGACGGGGACCGTCTGTTGGGCGGAAGAGGGGGATGAGCCGAACAGCGCGAACGCGGCGATCGCGAAAATCGAAGTCGTGATCTCCGAGACCGCGGCCCGCCAGGGTCTAGCCGCACGCGCGCGGTCGGATGGTGCGGATGCGTCCGGGCGATGCGACGCGATGCTCCGGGATACCGGGGTCTGAAATTCCTGGAGTCGAAGGTTCGGTGCGAGATCGGTAATCAGCATCGGTAAGCTCCTCGTTGGGGCGCTGCGGGTCTGGCCGCTCGGCGCGACCTCGTGTGCCCTCGCAATCCCAGCTTCCCACGTCCGTGATCCCGGAGTTCTTATCTTTTTGTGATCTCTGGCGACCGGAGCTGTAAGTTCGGGGGCAATGCCCCTCGTAGAGATGGAACCTCGCGAGAAGTGATCAGGCCGACCGGAGCGACCAGATTGGATCGGCTCTCTCCAAGGAATGGGAATTGGATCGTGGCAGGTAGGATCGACCTCTCCCTCCGCCAGGGAAAAAGAAGCCCGGCGTCAAGCTCCGTCCCGAACAGGCCGGTTTGCGTAAGAAAACTCATCTTGAACCGCATAGCCGCATCGCGAACTCGACATGCTTGGGGCGCAAGATCGAATACGAAACGCTCGACGCGAATCACGCGCGCAATTCGATCTCCGAGTCGGACTCACGCCGCGAACGGCTTCCCCGTGGCGCGCTCGATCGCCTCCGGGATCTTGAAGACGCGCAGCGCGTTCTCGCGCAGGAACTTCGGCCAGACCTCGTCCTTGAACGGGACGTTCGGCATGTCCTGGAACTGGCGCTCGAGCGTGAGGCCGGCCGGGAAGTAGCCGCAGTACATGATCTTGTCGGCGCCCCGCGTGTTCGCGTACTGGATGATGTCCCTGGGGTAGTGCTTGGGTGCGAACGCGCTCGTCTTTTAATGCCGCCCCGGCCACTTGAGCATGTGCTTGACCGCGATCGCGGTCCACGGCTCGCCGCCGTGCATCATCACGATCGTGAGCTCGGGGAAGTCGTAACAGACCTCGTCGAAATGCTCGACGTGCTGGGGCCAGCTCGGCATGCGCGGGCCGACGATGCCCCCATTGATGCAGATCGGGATGTCGAGCTCGATGCACTTCATGTACACGGGATAGAGCTTCTTGTCGTTTACCGCCGCCTGCGGGACGAGGCCCGACGGGAAGATCGACGCCGAGACGATGTCGTGCTCGACCTTCTGCTTCGCGAGCTTGCGCAGGGCGTCGACGCCTTCGTTCGGGTTCACGGTCGCGCTGAGCACGAAGCGGTCGGGATGCTCGCGCCGAGCGCGGATGCCATGCTCGCTGACTCCCACCTTCGCGACACGGATGCCGAACCGGTCCATCCTCTCGAGCACCCACGCGACGCGGTCGACCGACGGGTCGACGATGTCGGGCACCTGCTTGAACATGTACTGCGCGGGGAACTCCATCTCGCGCAGGCTATCGGCATCCTTGAGATTGGCGCGGAAGAAGTCGTATGTTCGGACCTTCTCCTCTACCGAGCCGTACGGGAACCCGATCCCGAGGTCGATGATGCCGATGTCGGCGGGCATGCCCATCCGTGGGTCCCTCCTGCTGCCACTGCGGAGGACGATTGTCTCGTGCCCGCCGCCGGTGTGCCACCGTTCGACCGTGCGGCGAATAATGAAGCTCGGAGATCTGCGCTAAATGGCTCGCGACGGTCGCGGCGAACGCAAACGACGACTCGTGACGGAGCTCCTCGACCGCCTGCGCGCGGACCACGCCGCCCTCGCGCGGACGCAGCGGGCGACCGTCGCCGGGGCGACCTCCGAGGAAGCGAAATCCGAGCACAGCAAGGACACCCGCGCCCTCGAGCAGAGCTATCTCGCCCGCGGCCAGGCGCTGCGTGTCGAGGAGCTGCGGGAGGGGCTTTCGCGCGTCGCGGCGCTCCCGCTTCGGATGTTCGCGGAGGGTGAGTCGATCGCGGTCGGGGCGCTGGTCGAGATCGAAGAGGAGGGGGCCACGAGCATCCTCCTCCTCGTCCCCCATGGCGGGGGCATCCGGCTGTCGGGCGGCGAGCAGGTCGTCACACCGGCGTCCCCCCTCGGCCGCGCCCTGATCGGAAGGACCTCGGGCGACACGGTCGAGATCAAGGTCGCCGGACGGACGCGCGACCTCACGGTTCGCGGCTTGGAGTAAGGATCTCCGTCAGCGCATACAGCGTCTTCTGGGGGATCCGTTCGACTGGATAGAACCGTTCGACGATCTGCGTCGCCTGGTCGACGGACTCGACGTTCAGCCAGCGCAGCAGGAAACGCACGTCGTCTTCGTCGTGGAACTCGGCCCCGATCCGCATCGCGATGCACTTCATCGCGAGCAGGTACTCCGGTTGAGCGACCATCACGCGCAGGTGGTCGAGCTCGAGGAACGGCGCGAACTCGCCCCGATCGCTCATGAATCTCTTGACCCCGTCGTTGAGCCAATCGGCTGCGACGCCCGCTCGTTCGGCCACGCGCGCTGCGGCCTCGCGAATCTGGCGCACCGGCCGAAACACGGCGTCGACGTCCTGCGTGGCAGGCCGCGCGTCGTAGGCGAGGCACATCACCGCCCCGCCCATCAGATAGAGCTCGCCCTGGATACCGCTCGCCGCGAGCTCCTGATCCAGCAGCTCGAAGAGTCGGCGGATCTCGCGCTGTCCGATCGCCCGGCCGGCCACGTCAGACCCGCCCTCCCATGCCCGTGTCGATGAAGATGTTGCGACGGCGGAACGGAGCGGGCGACGAGCGCAGCAGATGGAGCCGCAGACTCTGGAGCTGGCTGCCGAACCATGGCCGCTCGAGAGGCGGGACCCTGCGCGTCCAGGACGGTGCGGGGACGTCTCTCGCGGCAGAGACCTGTTCGACCATGGCGGCCAGGTAGTTTCGAACTTCAGATGAGGCCGATTCCGCCGGGGGGGTCACCAGCGAATGGGTCAATTCGGCGGGCTCGAGCTTGGCCAACAGGTCGGCGAGCTCGGCGAGCGCGAATCGATCGAGCTCCTCGCCCTCGAGGCGGTCGAGGAGGTCCTGCCAAAGTCGCTCGGTCGGAGGGAGAACCCGGTCCATGACGAAGGCGGAGACGTCGCGACCGGCTCGGTCGGCCGCGCGACGAATCGCCTCCTTCTGCTCCTGGGAGACGCGGATCTGGAGCTGGGTGACTTTTCTGGCTTTGACCACGCGGGCAGCGTAGTCCTGGATTTCCGAATCAGTCAATACATGGGTAATGACATTAATTCGAGGCGGGGGCTGGGCGGGGCGAGCTCGTCGGAGACGGGAGCCTCGCGCGCCTCGGGGATCGGCTCGAGCACGCACGGTTGCGCCCAACGGCGCGTCAGCGCGACTCGTCGAGCGCCGACTTCGATTGAGCGGAATAAAAGTGCGTCAAAAATGATTTAATATCGCCATAAAAATGCCTTATCGTATCAATAGATGCGTCGAAATTGATACGATAAGGCATTTTTATGGCGATATTAAATCATTTTTGACGCACTTTTATTCCGCTCAATCGAAGTCGGCGCTCGACGAGTCGCGCTGACGCGCCGTTGGGCGCAACCGTG
>JANMTD010000004.1:0-1927 GCA_031390075.1 Deltaproteobacteria bacterium
GTCATTTCGAGGAGGACCCGGGCGATGGACGATCGACTCGAGGATTTCGAGGACGTCTCTCTCTACACGATCGACGAGGCCGCCCGCGAGGCGCTGCTCGCGGCGCACCGGGAGTGTGCCGTCGTCTGGTCGACGCGCGAGGGCTGGCCCGTCGGGGTCATGCACATCTACCTCTGGCACGAGGGGCGATTCTGGGTGACCTGCACGGCGAAACGCAAACGCGTCCCGGCGCTGCGGGCCCGGCCGCGGAGCAGCGTCATCCTGGCCTTCTCCGGCGAGCGGACGCTGACCGCGCGGACCCTCGCGACGGTCCACGAGACGCCCTCGCCCCACGCGCGCTGGCTCTACCCCACCCTCGCCCGCCAGCTCCTCGCCGAGCAGCCCGAGGCCGTGCAACGCGAAGGCATCGAGGGATTCGTCGCCCGCCTCGAGAGCGACGATCGCGTCATCATCGAGCTCGCTCCGCAGAAATGGATCAGCTTCGATGGCCGCAAGCTCAAGGCTCACGCGGCGGGGACATGGAAGCCCGGATTGCCGTGGCAGGAGCCGACTGCTTGAGCGGTGGTGCGGCGCGGAAGCGGACGCGGAAACGCGTGCCCTTTCCGCTCTTCATGGGCTGAGGGCTCAGGCCCTGGAGACTCTCGACGTCGATCGTCCCGCCGTGCTCGGCGACGATGCCGTGGACGATCGAGAGCCCGAGCCCCGTCCCGCCGGCGCGATCGCGGGTCGAGAAAAAGGGATCGAAGATGCGCGGCAGGTCGCCGTCCGAGATGCCCGGCCCGTCGTCCTCGACGCACAGACACGGTCCCTCCCCGTCACAGCCCGTCGCGACGCGGACGATGCCCGCGCTCTCGAGGCTCGCCTCGAGGGCGTTGCGCACGAGGTTGACGACGACCTGCTCGATCCCGAGCGGGTCGGCCACGACCTCGATCAGATCGGGGGCGAGCTCCGTCTTGATGCGCTCGAAATCCTCGCGCCCGAGGCCGCCGCGCATCGCGGACAGGGCGCTGCGCACGATCGCGTTGAGATCCTGTCGCGATTTCTCCGCCGTCGATCCCGACGCGAAGCGCAGGAGTGCCTTCACGATCCGCGCACAGCGCTGCGCCTGCGCCCGATTCTCCTCGAGGGCACTGCGCCAGATCGCCTCGCGGTCGGACCCGTCGCCGCTCCCGAGCGCGTACTCGGCGCTGATCACGATCGCGCCGACGGGATTGTTGATCTCGTGGGCGACGCCGGCGGCGAGCGTTCCGCTCGAAGCGAGCCGCTCGGCGCGCCGGAGCTCGCGGTGGGACGCCTCGAGGGCGCGCGTCCGCTCCTCGACGAGCGCCTCGAGCTCCGACTGGAAGCGCTGATCGGCGGCGCGCTGCTCGGCGTGCAAGCGATCGGCGCGGAGCTTCTGCCGGCGCAGCTTGCGATCGGCGTCGGAGCGGAGCCACTCGTAGCTCGACGCCAGGCCGAGCGTCGAGAAGATGCCGATGACCGCCGCCCAGAGATTGAAGGTCGCCACCGAATCGAAATCCGGGACCACTGGTGGCCGATAGCCCGACACGAGGGCCAGCGAGACCCCGACAAGCGAGGCCGACATCAGCGCGCTCCACGCCAGACCCACGCGGACGCCGGAGAACAGGATTCCGAAGAAGGGGATCAGCGTGGCGACGAAGATCGCCGCGGTGTCCTTGCCGCCGGTGACCAGCGCCACGGCCGATCCATAGAGCCACAGAAGTCCGATTAGGATCTGCTGGGCGATGGCCGGTGCGAGCCCCGCACGCAGGGCGACCGGCACGAGCAGGAACGCAAGCGAGAGCGCGTACGACGCCGTTCGCACGCTGATCGAGGGGTCGCGGGCGGCCGCCAGGATCGCCGCGAAGATGGCGAAGCTTCCGACCAGGCAGGTCAGCACCGTGACCCGGGCGCGCAGCAGCGACTC